>JAKAEO010000109.1 GCA_021818285.1 Myxococcales bacterium | reverse complement strand
CGACGCGCCGGTGCTCCTCGAGGCGGCTGGTCACGGCGTCGGCGCAGACGAAGACGTCGTAGCCGGCGGCGAGCAGGTCGCGCGTCGTCTGGTAGACGCAGACGTGGCTCTCGATCCCCACCACCAGCACCTGCCTGCGGCCGGTGGCGGCGAGCGCCTTCGCCGTCGCCTCGTCGGCGCCGCAGGAGAAGTGCATCTTCACCAGCGGCGGCGAGGGCAGCAGCTCGCGGATCGAGGGCAGGGTGGCGCCGAGCCCCTTGGGGTACTGCTCGGTGCAGATCACCGGGATGGCCAGCTCGCGCGCCGCCTGGATCGCCGCCCGGGCGTACTTCTCCACCGGGGCGAAGTTCCACATCACCGGCGTGAGCCGCTCCTGGATGTCGATCACCAGCAGGACGGCGTCGTCGCGGCGGAGCTTCAGGCGGGAGGGGTTCATGCGGGTCTCCGGAGGCGGGGAGCGCCCCTTATACCGCGTAGCCGGCCGCGCCGGAGGCGGCGGCGGCCTCGGGGTCGATGGCCACGTCCACGCAGTAGACCGTCCCCGAGGCGAAGGCCCGCTCCAGCGCCGGCTCCAGGTCGGCGGGGTCGTCGACGTGCTCGCCGCGCCCGCCCATGGCCTCGACGATGCGGTCGTAGCGGGTGGGGGCGAGCTTCGTCGCCACCGCCGCGCCGTGCATGGCGCGCTGGGGGACGAGGATCTGGCCCCAGGCGGCGTCGTTGCCCACCACCACCACCATGGGGAGCTTGAAGCGCACCGCGGTCTCGAAGTCCATGCCGTTCAGGCCGAAGGAGCCGTCGCCCTGGATGACGCAGACCGGCCGCTCCGGGGCGTGGAGCTTCGCGGCGATGGCGAAGGGGGCGCCCACCCCCAGGCAGCCGAGCGGGCCGGGGTCGAGCCAGCGGCCCGGCCCGGGGACGCGCAGCACCTTGGCCGCCACCGCCACCACGTTGCCGCCGTCGGCGACGTAGGTGACGTCCTGCTTCCCGGCCACGCGGTCGATGGCGCGGGCCAGCCGGAAGTGGTGGATGGGTCGCTGGTCGCTCCGCTCGAAGGCGGCCTGCCGCTCGCGGCGCTCCGCCTCCACGTCCCGGAGCCGCGCCAGCCACCCGGAGCCGCCGCCGCGCCCGGCGCCGGCCTCCAGCTGCTCCAGCACGCTGCGCGAGTCGCCCACCACGCCGACGTCGATGGGCCGGTTGCGGCCGATCTCGGCGGCGTCCAGGTCCACCTGCACCACCCGGGCGGCGGCGGGGATGGTGGGCTCGGCGCCGTAGCCGACGCGGAAGTCGAGGGGCGTCCCCACCACCAGCACCAGGTCGGCCTGCCCGAGCGCCTCCTTGCGCGAGAGCTGCAGGAAGGACGGGTGATCCTCCGGCAGGCAGCCGCGCCCCATGCCGTTCAGGTAGACGGGCACGCCGGTCTTGCGGGCCAGCCGGTCCAGCGCCGCGGCGGCGTCGTCCCACCAGATGGAGGAGCCCGCCAGCACCACCGGCCGCTCCGCCTTCCGGAGCAGCGCCAGCGCCGCGTCCAGCTTGCGCGGGTCGCCCGGCGAGCGGGCGTCGGTGCGGTAGAGCCGCTGGGCGGCGGCCAGCTCCTCGTCGGCGCCGTTGGAGAGGACGTCCCAGGGGATCTCCAGGAACACCGGGCCGGGCCGGCCGGCGCGCGCCACCCGGAAGGCCCTGGCGAGGAAGGAGGGGACGAGCTCGGGCGCGGGGATGCGGTCGGCCCACTTGGTGATGCCCTGGAAGAGCGGCACCTGCGCCATCTCCTGCAGCGAGCCGCGCCCCTGGTTGAAGGTCGGCGCCGCCCCGCCCAGGAGCAGCAGCGGCACGTTCGCGGAGAAGGCGTTGGCGACGCCGGTGACGGCGTCGGTGACCCCGGGGCCGGCGGTGACGATGGCCACCCCCACGCCGCGGGTGAGCCGCGCCCAGGCGTCGGCGGCGTGGGCCGCCGCCTGCTCGTGGCGCGTGTCCACCAGCCGGATGCCCTCCTCCACGCACCCCGCGTAGATGGGGGCCACGTGCAGGCCGGAGAGGGTGAAGGCGGTGGTCACCCCCTCCTGCCGGAGCATCCGCGCCACGAGCTGCCCGCCAGTCAACGTTCCCATACCCCTCTCTTAACGAACGAGAACCCCGCGCACCTCGCGGCGCGCGGGGTCCCGTTGCTCGCGTCCCGCCGGGGACGGGAGGGGCTAGCTCTTGCGGTAGCGCGAGAGGTTGGCCGGCAGCTCGGCGAGGGGCGGGAAGGTCTTGTCGGGGTGGATGGTCCCGAGCTTCCCGTAGTTCTGCGCCTCGGACTCGGTGTTGTTCGGGTCGGGCACGCAGCAGTCGACCGGGCAGACCGCGGCGCAGGCCTCCTCGTCGTGGAACCCGACGCACTCGGTGCAGAGCTTCGGGTCGATGACGTAGATGTCCTCGCCCTGGCTGATGGCGCCGTTGGGGCACTCGGGCTCGCAGGCACCGCAGTTGATGCATTCCTCGGTAATCGTGGTGGCCATCGGTCCTGTTCTCCTGTGTTGCCCGGCGCCGGCGGGCTCGGTGAGGGCCCTGATTTACCGGGGCCGGAACGCTCCCGTCAAGGCGAATGGCCACCGTCGCGAGAGGTCCGGCCACGCGCCTCGCCCACCTCCCGGGCGATCCGCCGCATCACCGAGACGCCGGCCACGAGCAGCCCCGCCGCCACCAGCCCGAGCAGGCCGAGGAGCTGGTCGCGCCGGGCCCGGGCCAGGTCGAGCGCCAGGGCGCGGCGCCGGTCGAAGGCCTCGATCTGCCGGTCGGCGTGGGCCTCCTCCAGCGTCTTCAGGAAGGACTCGCCCTCCGCCCGGCCGGCCGCCGCCTCGCGGGCCATCGCGGCGCGCGCCGCGTCCACCCGCGCCCCGCCGTCCACGACGCCCCAGGCCCCCGCGAGGGCCACGGGAAGCGCGACGAGGAGGGATTTCCAGGAGATCATGCCGCTGGACGCGAGGCCTCCCCGCGAGGATAGTGCCCGGGGATCGCCCCGGCAAATCCCGCGGCCGCCAGGTCCCGGCGCGCCACCCGGCACCGCGCACCCGGCACGAACGATGGCCAAGCCCTACGACCCGAAGGACTTCTACTACCGCAAGGCCAAGAAGGCCGGCCTGCGCGCCCGGTCGGCCTTCAAGATCGACGAGATCGTCCGGCGCCACCGGCTGGTGTCGAAGGGGCAGGCGGTCCTCGACCTGGGGGCCGCGCCCGGCGGCTTCCTGCAGGTGCTCTCCGACCTGGTGGGGGAGAAGGGCGTGGCGGTGGGCGTGGACCTGGAGCCGGTGCGC
The DNA here is from genome assembly GCA_021818285.1 of Myxococcales bacterium. GTDB lineage: Bacteria > Myxococcota > Myxococcia > Myxococcales > Anaeromyxobacteraceae > JACRMN01. The sequence continues at coordinate 7,447 of JAKAEO010000109.1, read as the reverse complement.
AACCTGGGCAAGCCCTGGGTGCGCACCGCGGTGGTGGACCTGCTCGCCCCCGACGCGCTGGACCGCATCGCCGCGCTGCACCCCGGCCGCTTCGACCTCGTCACCAGCGACATGGCGCCCAGGACCATCGGCATCAAGGTGACCGACGAGGCGCGGTCGCTGGAGCTGTGCCGGATGGCGCTGCGGGTGGCGGGCGAGACCCTGAGGCTCGGGGGCGCCTTCGTCACCAAGGTCTTCATGGGCGGCGACTTCCCGGTGTTCAAGCGCGAGGTGGCGGCGCGCTTCGACCGGGTGCAGGTGGCGCGGCCCGAGGCCACCCGCGAGGCCTCGTACGAGGTGTACGTGGTCGGGACCGGCTTCCGCGGCTGAGCCGGGCGGCGCGCGGGCGCCCGCTGCGCTTGCCCGTCCCGCGCCGCGCTCCTACAGTAGGCGGCCCATGTCCACGCTGATCGACGAGCTCGGCCCCCGCGGCCTCATCCACGACGCCACGCCGGGCCTGCAGGAGCGCCTGGCGCAGGGGCCCATCACCGGCTACGTGGGCTTCGACCCCACCGCCGACTCGCTCCACGTCGGCAACCTGGTCCCGGTGATGGGGCTCGCCTGGCTGCAGCGCTGCGGGGGCACCCCCATCGTCCTCGTCGGCGGCGGCACCGGCATGGTGGGCGACCCGAGCGGCAAGCGGGGCGAGCGGCCGGTGCTGGCGGTGGAGCAGATCGACCACAACGCCTCGCGCATCCGCGCCCAGCTCGAGCAGTTCGTCCGCTTCGACGGCGCCAACGCCGCACGGGTGGTGAACAACGCCGACTGGCTGCGGCCGCTGGGCCTCATGGAGTTCCTGCGCGACGCCGGCAAGCACTTCACCCTGAACTACATGCTGGCCAAGGACTCGGTGAAGAGCCGGATGGAGACCGGCATCTCCTTCACCGAGTTCAGCTACATGCTGGTCCAGGCCTACGACTTCTGGCACCTGTGGCGCACGCAGCGGTGCGAGCTGCAGATGGGCGGCAGCGACCAGTGGGGCAACATCACCGCCGGCACCGAGCTCATCTCCCGGCGCGAGGGGGCGAGCGCCCACGCCCTGGTCTTCCCGCTCCTCACCACCGCCGGCGGCGCCAAGTTCGGCAAGAGCGAGCAGGGGAACGTCTGGCTCGACCCGGCCCGGACCTCCCCCTACCAGTTCTTCCAGTTCTGGCTGCAGACCGACGACCGGGACGTGGAGCGGGTGCTGAAGACCTTCAGCTTCGAGCCGATGGAGCGCATCGCCGCGCTCCTCGCCGAGCAGGCCGCCGACCCGGCCAGGCGCCCGGCGCAGCGCGCCCTCGCCGAGGAGATGACCGCCCGCATCCACGGGGAGGCGGCGGCCCGCGGGGTGGTGGCGGCGAGCCGGCTGCTCTTCGGCGCCACCGACGTCCGCGGCGCCGGCGCCGAGGCCTTCGAGGTGCTGGCCCGGGAGATCCCCAGCGCGCCGCTGGCCCGCTCGGAGCTGGGCGCGCTCACGGCCGCCGACCTGCTGGTGAAGAGCGGCCTCGCCTCCTCCAAGGGGGACGCCCGCCGCGGCATCCAGGGCAAGGGCTTCTCCCTGAACGGCGCGCCGCTGGCCGCGGCCGAGGCCAGGCCCGGCGCCGGCGACCTGCTCTGCGGCCGCTACCTGCTGCTCCAGAAGGGGAAGAAGAGCTACGCGCTGCTGGTGATCGAGGGCTGAAGCCCCTCAGTCCGGCAGCCGCTCCTGCACCCGCTCGATGGCGAGCGCCTTGCCGCTCGCCTCGTCGATCTCCACCAGCGCGCCCTGCAGGTGGACCTCGCGCCTGGCGGGCTCGAAGGCCATGGGACGCTGGGTGAGGAAGCGCTGCAGCACCAGCTCCTTCCGGACGCCGATGATCGAGTCCCAGGGGCCGCACATCCCCACGTCGGTGATGAAGGCGGTGCCGCCCGGGAGGACCCGGGCGTCGGCGGTCTGGACGTGGGTGTGGGTCCCGAGCACCGCCGACACCTTGCCGTCGAGGTGGTGGCCCATGGCGTTCTTCTCGCTGGTGGCCTCGCAGTGCATGTCCACGAGGATGCAGCGCACCCCCTGGGCCCGCAGCGCATCCACCTCGGCGAGCCCCACCACGAAGGGGTCGTCCAGGTTCTTCATGAAGACCCGGCCCTCGAGGTTCACCACGCCGAGCCTGCGGCCGTCGGGCGTGGAGAGGACGGTGCTGCCGCGCCCCGGCGCGCCCCGCGGGTAGTTGGCGGGGCGCAGCAGCCGCGCCCCGGGCGCCGCGAGGTAGGGGACGATCTCGCGCTTGGCCCAGATGTGGTTGCCGCTGGTGAGCAGGTCCACCTCGGCGGCGAGCAGCTCCTCGGCCGTGTCCGGCGTCACCCCCACGCCGGAGGCGGAGTTCTCGGCGTTGGCCACCACCAGGTCGACGCCGCGACCGGCGATGAGCCGGGGGACGAGGCGCTTCACCGCGTCGCGGCCGGGCCTGCCGAAGACGTCGCCGAGGAAGAGGAGGCGCATGGAGGGGCGCATGGAAGCCCGGCGCCCGCCCGGCTGTCAACCGCCGGGCGGTCGGCCCGCCAGCCCGAGGAGCCGCGCCTCGGTGGCCAGCAGGTCCACCGGCGCGTCGCCCGGCTCCGCCGGGACCTCCGGCACGACCTGCGCCTCGAAGGCCAGCCCCACCCGCACCGTCCAGCCGCCGAAGGCCGGCAGGGTGGCGTCGTAGTAGCCGCCGCCGCGCCCCAGCCGGCGCAGGGCGGGGTCGAAGGCGACGCCGGGGACGCAGACGAGGTCGATCCCCTCGAAGGGCACCTCCGGCGCTCCCGGCGGCGGCTGCCGCGTGGAGAGGGGGCCGGGCACCAGCGCCGCGGGGTCGCAGGCCGCGAAGCCCAGGCGGCGCGTCCCCCCCGCGAGCCGCGGCCAGGCGAGCGTCTTCCCCGCGGCCAGCGCCAGCCGCGCCAGCTCGGCGGTGTCCACCTCCGCGCCCATCGGCGCGTAGAGCGCGACCACCCGGGCCCGGGCGAAGGCAGGGAGCGCCGCGACCCGCAGGGCCACCTCGCGCGAGCGCGCCGCGCGGTCCGCCGCCGGGATCGCCCGGCGCGCCGCCGCCAGCCGCTCGCGCAGCCGCTCCTTCCCGGTCTCCGTCACGCTTCACCGTCAGGCGACGAGGGGAAACGAAAGAGCCCCCCGCGTGGGCCGTGTGGCTCGGTTGCTTGGACCTGTGTCACCACAGGTGGGGTACCCGATGAAACCGCTCTCCGTAGGCTTCTCCCTCGCTGCGTGGGAGCTTGCGCATGAAGGCGGTCGGGCACTCCTCTTTTTTCAAAGTCGGCCCAAACGACTCGAAGCCGAATCACGAACCCGGCAGGGGGCAAGCGGATGAGGCGTGATCAAAGAGCCACAAACACACGAAATCACGAGGATTTCTACAACACGATCGTAGCCATGCGGGAGGGCGGAGTCAAGCCGCGCCGGCGGAAGCCCGCCGTCCCAGATGAGTTAGGATGCCGGCGTGGCCGCGACATCACGCCATGCGGTGCTGCTCGCGGCCCTCCTCCCCACGGCGGCGGCCGCCGCCGGCAAGCCGCCGGAAGGCGAGTGGGATTCGCCGGTCGGCCGCGTGCGGATCGTCCGGGCGGGCACGGGCTACCTCGGCACGCTGGTCGCACCCGGGAAGGCCTGCGGCTTCCGGGCAGGCGAGGAGGTGCTGCGCGGCACGCTGGTGGACGACTCGCTCGCCGGCGAGCTGCGCCTGTGCCTCGCCGGTCCCGCCTGCCCGGCGGAGGGCTGGGAGAGCGCGCTGCTGCTCGTCGGCCGCGAGCGGCTCGCCGGAGCGGTCCACGTCGCGCAGCCGGGCTGCGCCGCGCCCGTCGGGAAGAACGGGGGCGTGACGCTGGCGAGGGCCGGACCGCGCGGCGCTCCCGCCGGCCGGGCGCGGGGCGGTCGCGGCGGTGGGCTGGCGCGCGCGCGGGCGCTGCTGCGCGACGGCGCCGCCTGGCTCCGGGAGGGGAACTTCGAGCGGGCGCGCCAGCGCTTCCGCGAGGCCATCGAGGCCGACGCCGCGGTCCCCGAGGCCTACAACGGCGTGGGCGTCACCTACCGGATGCGGAACGACCTCCCGGCGGCGCTCGCCTGGTACAAGAAGGCGCTGGCGGTGGACCCCGACTTCGGCGACGCCTACTACAACATGGCCTGCGTCTACGCCCTGCGGGGCGAGCGGACCCTGGCGCTCCGCTACCTCCAGATCGCCGCGGTGAACGGCTACGCCACCGCCGAGGGCGTGGACGGCGACTCCGACCTGGCCTCGCTGCGCGGCACGCGCGAGTACCGCGCCCTCCGGGACCGGATGTGAGCGCCCCTCGCCGCATCCCCGGCTACGAGGTCGAGGGGCTGCTCGGGCGCGGGGGCATGGCCGAGGTCTTCAAGGGGCGCGCCCTGAACCCGCCGCGCGCCGGCTGGCCGGTGGCCCTGAAGATGCTGCTGCCCGAGGTGGCCCGGGATCCGGAGCAGGTGCGCCTCTTCGGCCGCGAGGCGATGACCACCAGCCGGCTGCGCCACCCGCACATCGTCGAGATCTACGACGCCGGGATGGCCGAGGACGGCCCCTACATCGCCATGGAGTACGTGGACGGCCGCAACCTGCGCCAGATCCTCTCGCGCTGCGCCGCCCGGAAGATCCAGCTCCCGGTGGACTTCGCCGCCTACCTGGCCCACGTCCTGGCCCAGGCCCTGGACCACGCCCACCGCGCCCGCGACTTCCGCGGCCAGCCGCTGGGCATCGTCCACTGCGACGTCTCCCCGCAGAACGTCTTCATCTCCCGGCTCGGCGAGGTGAAGCTCGGCGACTTCGGGGTGGCCCGGGCGGTGGGCGAGGGGAAGGGGCAGGCCGTCTTCGGGAAGGTGCGCTACCTGGCGCCGGAGCAGCTGCGCGGCGAGCCGGTGAGCCCCATGACCGACGTCTTCGCGCTGGGGGCGCTCTTCTACGAGCTGCTGGCGAACCAGCCGGCCTTCCCCGGCGACGACCCCGCCACCGTGGTCCGCTCCATCCTCTCCGGCCAGCGGCGCGCCCCCTCCAGCCTGCGGCCGGAGGTCCCCTTCGAGCTCGACGAGCTGGTGCTGCGGGCCCTCGGGCCCCACGACCGCATCACCGCGGCGGGGGAGTTCGCCTCGCTGCTCGAAGGGCGCTACGACCCGAACGTCGGGACCGAGCTGGCCATCGCCGCGGTGGTGCGCGGCCTCTTCGGCGCCGAGGGGTGAGGTCGGGGTCGGGGTCGAGGTCGAGGTCGGGGTCGCGGTCGCCCGTCGCTACGCCGGGATCGCAGTCCGCACCCGGGCGACGAGCGGCGGCAGGAGCTCCAGCGCCCGCTCCACCTCCCCGGCGGTCGAGCACCAGCCGAGGGAGAGCCGCAGCGTGCCGCGGGCCTCGGCCGGGTCGAGCCCCATGGCGGAGAGGACGTGGGAAGGCTTCGTCGAGCCAGAGGTGCAGGCGGCGCCGGCGCTGGCGCAGAGCCCTTCCAGGTCGGCCGCCATCAGCAGCGCCTCGCCGTCGGCGCCGGGGAAGGTGACGGACGTCGTGGTGGGGAGGCGCGGCGCGCCGGCGCCGTTCACCCGCGCCCCGGGGACGGCCGCCAGCAGGCCCGCCTCCAGCCGGTCGCGGAGCCGCGCGACCCGGGCCATCTCCTCGTCGCGCCGGGCGCAGGCCGCCTCCAGCGCCGCGCCCAGGCCGGCGATGCCCGGGAGGTTCTCGGTCCCGGCGCGCCGCCCCCGCTCCTGGTGGCCCCCGAGCACCGGCCGGAGCGGCGTGCCGTCGCGCACCCAGAGGGCGCCGGCCCCGCGCGGCCCGCCCAGCTTCTGGCCGGAGAGGGCGAGCAGGTCCGCGCCCAGGGTGCGCACGTCCACCGGGACCTTCCCCACCGCCTGGACCGCGTCGCAGAAGGTGAGCGCCCCGGCGTTTCGCGCGATGGCGGCGAGCTCGCCGATCGGGGAGAGCACCCCGGTCTCGTTGTTGGCGAGCATGGCGCAGAGGAGGGCGGTCCGCTCCGAGACGGCGGCGCGGGCCGCGTCGAGGTCGGGGAGCCCGCGGCGGTCGACCGGGACCGTCCGCACCGGGACGCCGTCCCCGGCGAGCAGCGCCGCCAGGTCCCGCACGCAGGGGTGCTCCACCGCCGTGACCACCAGCTCGCGGCGGCCCGGCGGAGCGGCGGCCAGGGCGCCGCGGACGGCGAGCGCCGCCGACTCGGTGGCGCCGGCGGTGAAGACGATCTCGGAGGGGCGGGCCGAGAGGGCGGCGGCGGCGCGGGCCCGGGCGGCGTCGAGCAGGTCGCGGGCGGCGCGGCCGGCGGCGTGGACCGACGACGGGTTCCCGTGCACCCGCAGCGCCGCCTCCACCGCGGCCACCGCCTCCGGCCGCATGGGGGTGATGGCGGCGTGGTCGAGGTAGATCACACCAGCTTCCGCGGCCGGCGGGCCCGGGCGCCGAACTCCGTGAGGAAGCGCTGCACCAGTTCCTGGCGCAGCCGGGTCCGGGCCGCGGGCGGCAGGCCGCGCAGCGGGATGCGGGCGCCGGCCATCGAGCCGTGGCCGCCGGCGACGCCGCCCTTCTCCTCGATGACCTCGCGGATGAGCCGCCCCGCGTTCATGCGCCGGTCGCCGACCCGCAGCGAGAAGTAGAGCTGGTCCTCGTAGGTGCCGAAGGCCAGCGACCACTTCACCCGGTCGAGGAAGAGGAAGCGCTCCGCCACCTCGGCGACCACGTCGGGGGCGTAGATCTCCCCGAGGTCGCAGACCACGGCGTGGCCGTACTGCTCGGCCCGCTCGATGGCGGTGTGCAGCAGCCGGAAGTGGGCGGCCGGCAGGCGCGGGTGCTCCACCTGCACCAGCGCCTCCTTGTCCACCATCGGGAAGAGCCAGAGGTAGGTCTCGACGTCCTGCGGCGTGGTCTCGCGCCCCAGGTCGCGGGTGTCGGCCTTGATGCCGTAGTAGAGGGCGGTGGCGATGGCCGGCGGGATGGCGAGGCCGCTCTCGCGGAAGTAGTTGGCGAGCAGCGTCGAGGTCGAGCCCATGTGGCCGCCGACGTCGGCCACCGGGACCAGCCGCGTCTCCGGGCGCGGCGGGTGGTGGTCGATGACCACGTCCGGGAAGATGCGCGCCGGCAGGGAGTGGTTCCCCTGCTCGGGCTGGGTGTCCACCATGCAGACCAGGTCGTGCTCGTCGAAGACCACCCGCGAGACCGGCACCACCGGCAGCTTCAGCACGCGGATCAGCGCCCGGTTCTCGGCGCGCCCGACGATGCCGCCGTAGGCCGCCACCGCCTCGACGCCGGCGAGCCGCTCCAGCAGGTGGGCCAGCGCCACCGCCGAGGCCAGGGCGTCCGGGTCGGGGTTGTCGTGGGTCAGCACCAGGGCGCGCCGGTGGCCGCGGGCGTGCGCCACCAGGCGGCGCAGCCTCGCCGCCACGCCGCCGGCCTCG
>JAKAEO010000108.1 GCA_021818285.1 Myxococcales bacterium | reverse complement strand
GGCATCGAGGCCACCGGGTTGCGGACGCGCGTGCCCGGCACCACGAAGAGCGGCCAGACCATGTCGTCGGGGGCGAGGGTGGTCTCGCGGACCAGGCTGCGCAGCGCCTCGGTGCGGCGCAGGCGGCGGGGGCGGTCGACGGGGAAGGCCATGGCGGGATCCTACTCCAGCAGGTCGGTGATCTTCCTCATCACCAGCCCGCTGGCCAGCTTGGGGAAGAAGTAGGTGCTCTTCTGCGGCATGGTCTCGTCCCCCTCCGCCACCGCCTGCACCTGCCACATGGGGGTGGGGTTCACCAGGAAGCCGATGGGGAACTCGCCCGCCAGCACCCGGTTCACCACGGCGCCGGCGTCCATCTCGTAGCGCAGGTTCTCCTGGCGCTCCTGGGCCTCCGGGGAGATGCCCAGCAGGTGCTGCAGGACGATGGCGTGGAGCGCGGTGACGTCCAGGTCGCGCAGCGACTGGCTCGCGGGGAGCGGCACGGCGGCGAGGTCGGCGTCGTCCCGGAGGGTGAGGATGCGCCCGCGCCGGTCCTGGCCGGTGACCATGAGGAAGGTGGTGGACTTGCCCGAGTGCTCCGCCAGCTTGCTGATGGCCCAGGCGCGCCCGGCCGGCCGCGCCAGGTCCTCGTCGAGGGTGCGCACCTCGAAGTACAGCCCCAGCCGCTCCAGGAAGGTCCCGAGCTGGAACCCCGAGAGGCCGAGGAGCAGCCGGTGGGTCGGGTAGATGCACAGGCCCGGGTCGGCCATGGAGGTGAGGGCCATCAGCATGTAGCGGTGGCCGGCCCCCTCCGGCAGGCCCGGCTGCTCCCGATCCACCAGGGCCCGGTAGGCGAGGCCCGACTCGTACCGGTGGTGGCCGTCGGCGATGAAGACCTTGCGCGCCAGCATCGCCGCCTGGAGCCGCGCCACCAGGGCCCGGTCCTCGACGCGCCAGAGCCGGTGGTGGACGCCGTCGTCGGAGTCGGCCTCGGCGACCGGCTCGCCCTGGGCCAGCGCCTGGATGGCCTGGAAGCCGTCGCGCCGCGGGTCCTCGAAGAGGCCGAAGACCGGGGAGAGGTTCGCCCGCACCCGCTTCACGAGCTCCAGCCGGTCCAGGCGCGGCGCGGCCAGCGTCTTCTCGTGCGGCAGGATGATCCCCTCGGCGTAGGCGTGCAGCCGCACCGCGGCCACCGCCCCGTAGCGCGCGCAGGGGCGCCCGTCGGGGCCGGTGAAGCTCTGCTCCAGGCCGTAGACCGCCGGGCGCGGGTCCTGGCGCACCACCCCCTCCGCCTGCCAGGCCTCGAAGGTGCGCGCCGCCCGGAGGTAGCGGTTCTCCGCGGCCCCGTCCCCGGGCCGCTCCGGCTCCAGGATGACGTGGACGACGTTGTGGGGGCTCCGGGCGGCGTACTCCTCCCGCTGCGCCGGGGAGATGACGTCGTAGGGCGGGGAGATGAGCGTGGAGAGCGACGGGGCGCGCGCCGCGGCGTAGCGGACGGCTCGGAACGGGAGCAGCGCGGGCATGGGGGACGGACGCTAGATCACGGGCGGTTGGGGCGCAAGCCGTCAGCGCGCCGCGGCCCGGACCGCCTCCCAGGCCACCGCCCCGGCCCGCAGCAGCTCCGGCCCGTCCGGGCCGATCCGCACCACGGTGCTGGGCAGCCCGCCGGCGGCGGGGCCGGTGTCCAGCACGCCGTCGATCCGCGCGAGCAGCTCCGGCGCCAGGTCGGCGGCCGAGGCCGGCGGCGGGCCGCCCGAGAGGTTGGCCGAGGTGGAGACCAGGGCGCCGCCCGCGGCGGCCGCCAGGGCCCGGGCCGGCGCCCAGCCGGGGATGCGGATCCCCACGGTGCCGGTGCCGGCGGTGATGGCCGGGGAGAGCCCCGGCGCGGCGGGCAGCACCAGGGTGAGCGGCCCGGGCCAGAAGCGGGCGGCCAGCCGCTCGGCCAGGGCGTCGAGGCCCGCGGTCACCTCCGCCACCTGCTCCCGGTCGGCGGCGAGGAGCGGCAGCGGCTTCCCGGCCGGCCGCAGCTTGGCGTCGGCGAGCCGCCGCAGCGCGTCCTCCCGGTTCCAGAGCGCCCCCAGGCCGTAGAAGGTCTCGGTGGCGTAGGCGACGACGCCGCCCGCCCGCAGCAGCGCCGCGGCGCCGGCCAGGTCGAGCCGCGCCGCCGGCCCGGTCACCCCGCCCTCCCCTGCCACTCGGCGTGGAACCGGTCGATGGCCTCGTCCACCGGCAGGGGCTTCTCCCGGAGCAGGCCGGCGGCCCGGTCGACCCGCAGCCCCGCCCGCAGCGGGCGCGGCGCCGGCAGCCGGGCGTCGGCCGTCGCCACCCCGACGATCTCGCCCGACAGCCCGAAGCGCCGGGCCACCCGGCGCGCGAAGTCCACCCGGTCGAGCGCCGTGGCCCCGCTGGCGTGCAGCACGCCGCGGTAGCCGCTCTCCAGCAGCAGCTCCAGGCACATCGCCGCGCCGCTCGCCGCCAGCGTCGGCGACACCACCTGGTCGGCGAAGGCCCGAACCGGCTCGCCGCGCGAGAGCTTCTCCACCACCTGGGTGGCGAAGGTCGCCTTGGCGCCGGGCCGCCCGCTGAACACCACCGCCACCCGGGCCACGGCGCAGCCCGGGGCCAGCAGCAGCGCAGCCTCCTCGCCGCACCGCTTGGTGCGGGCGTAGGCGCCGCGGGGGTTCGGGAGGTCCTCCTCGCCGTAGGGCCCGGCCTCGCCGTCGAAGACGTAGTCGGTGGAGACCGCCACCAGCCGCGCCCCCAGCTCGCGGCAGGCCCGGGCCACCTGCTCGGTCCCGCCCACGTTGACCCGCCAGGCGGCGTCGGGATCGCGCTCGCAGCCGTCCACGTCGGTGAGGGCCCCGGCGTGCAGCACCGCCTCGGCCCGGAAGGCTCGCAGCGCCTCGCCGGCCGAGCTACCGTCCCCCAGGTCCACCGCCGCCCAGCGGTGCGGGCCGGGCGGCAGCCGGCAGGGGCCCCGCCCCAGCGCCAGCACCTCGTGGCGCCCGGCGAGCAGCGCCACCGCCGCGCCGCCCAGCAGGCCGTTGGCGCCGGTGACCGCGACGCGCACTACCGCCCCCCGTACTGCCGATCGTAGTAGTCGCGGGACGCGCCGGAGAGGATGCGCTCCCACCAGGGCCGGTGCGCCACGTACCAGCGGACGGTCTCCGCCAGCGCCTCCTCGAAGCGGTGCGCCGGCGCCCAGGAGAGCTCGCGCCGCGCCTTGGCGGCGTCGATGGCGTAGCGGCGGTCGTGGCCCGGCCGGTCGGTGACGAAGCGGATGAGGCTCTCCGGCTTGCCCAGCCGCTCCAGCACCTGGCGGACGATGTCCAGGTTCCGCCGCTCGCTGGCCGCCCCGAAGTTGTAGACCTCGCCGGCCCGGCCCCGCTCCAGCGCCGCCAGCAGCCCGCGGCAGTGATCCTCCACGTGGATCCAGTCGCGCACGTTCAGCCCGTCGCCGTAGACCGGCAACGGCAGGTCCCGCAGCGCGTTGGCGATCATCAGCGGGATGAGCTTCTCCGGGAACTGGTAGGGGCCGTAGTTGTTGGAGCAGCGGGTCACCACCACCGGCACCCCGAAGGTCCGGCCGTAGGCCAGCGCCAGCAGGTCGCTCCCCGCCTTGGAGGCCGAGTAGGGCGAGGAGGGGTCGAGCGGCGTCTCCTCGGTGAAGAGCCCCTCCGGGCCCAGGGAGCCGTAGACCTCGTCGGTGGAGACGTGGACGAAGCGGCCCACCCCCGTCTCCCGGGCCGCCTCCAGCAGCACCTGGGTGCCCCGCACGTTGGTCTCGATGAAGACCGCCGCGGAGAGGATGGAGCGGTCCACGTGGCTCTCGGCGGCGAGGTGGAGCACCGCCTCGATGCGCTCCTGGCGCAGCAGCTCCCCCACCAGCGGCCCATCGGCCACGTCGCCGTGCACGAAGCGGTAGCGCGGGTTCGCCGCCTGGTCGGCCAGGTTCTCCGGGTTGCCGGCGTAGGTGAGCTTGTCCAGGTTCACCACCCGCCAGCCGGGACGCTCGGCGAGCACCATCCGGACCAGGTTCGAGCCGATGAAGCCGCAGCCGCCGGTGACCAGCAGGTTCACGCGCCGCCCCCCTCCGCCGCGAAGAGCGGCGCCTCGGCGAGCCGCAGCCCGGCGGCGTCCTTGGCCGAGAGCCGCGGCACCGCTCCCGCGAGCGGCCAGGCGACGGCCAGGTCGGGGTCGTCCCAGCGGATGCAGCGCTCCGCCTGGGCGTGCCAGTAGTCGGTGACCTTGTAGAGGACCTCGGCCTCGTCGGAGAGGACCAGGAAGCCGTGGGCCAGCCCCTCGGGGATCCAGAGCTGCCGCCGGTTCGCGCCCGAGAGCCGCTCGCCGGCCCAGCGGCCGAAGGTCGGCGAGCCGCGGCGCAGGTCCACCGCCACGTCGAAGACCTCCCCGCGCAGGACCCGCACCAGCTTCCCCTGCGGGTGGGGCAGCTGGTAGTGGAGCCCGCGCAGCACCCCGCGGGCCGAGAGGCTCTGGTTGTCCTGCACGAACTCCACCGGCCGGCCGGCGGCCGCCTCCAGGGCGCGCCGGTTGAAGCTCTCGAAGAAGTGGCCCCGGGCGTCGCCGAAGAGCTCGGGCTCGACGAGCAGCACGCCCGCCAGCGCCGTGGGACGGAAGGTCATCACCAGACCCGGCTCGCCAGCAGGCCCCGGAGGTAGTCGCCGTAGCCCGACTTCCCCATCCCGGCGGCGCAGGCCTCCAGGCCGGCGTCGTCGATCCAGCCCTGCCGCCAGGCCACCTCCTCCGGGCAGGCCACCTTGAGCCCCTGGCGCTTCTCGATGGTGGCGATGAACTGGCCGGCCTCCAGCAGGGAGTCGTGGGTGCCGGTGTCGAGCCAGGCGTGGCCCCGGCCCAGGATCTCCACCGCCAGCTGCCCCGCCTCCAGGTACAGCCGGTTCAGATCGGTGATCTCCAGCTCGCCGCGCGCCGAGGGGCGGACGCGCCGCGCCAGCTCCACCACCTGCTCGTCGTAGAAGTACAGGCCGGTGACGGCGTACCGGGAGCGCGGGCGCGCCGGCTTCTCCTCGATGCTCAGCGCCCGCCGCCGCTCGTCGAACTCCACCACCCCGTACCGCTCCGGGTCCTGGACCGCGTAGGCGAAGACCGTCGCGCCCTCGGCGCGCGCGGCGGCGCCCCGCAGCACCTGCTGCAGGTCGTGGCCGTAGAAGATGTTGTCGCCCAGCACCAGGGCCGACGGCCCCCCGCGGACGAAGTCGGCGCCCAGCAGGAAGGCCTGGGCCAGCCCCTCGGGCCGCGGCTGGACCGCGTACTCGAGCCGCAGCCCCCAGCGCGAGCCGTCCCCCAGGAGCTGCGCGAAGCGCGGCGTGTCCTGGGGCGTCGAGAGCACCAGGACCTCCCGGATCCCGGCGAGCATCAGCGCCGTGAGCGGGTAGTAGACCATCGGCTTGTCGTAGACGGGCAGGAGCTGCTTCGACACCGAGAGCGTCGCCGGGAAGAGCCGCGTGCCCGATCCGCCCGCCAGGATGATCCCTCGCCGCGCTCTCGCCATGCGTTTCCGTCTAGCCCGGACCTTCGCGGCCTGTCAACGCGGAGGGGATCAGGCCAGCCGCCGCAGCGAGACGGCGCCGGCCACCAGGAAGAGGGCGTCGGCGGCCCAGGCGGCCGCGGCCGGCGGGAGCCGCCCGGTGAGCCCCAGCGAGAAGCAGAGCCCCTGGGCGAGCCAGAAGACCAGCGAGACCGCCACCGACTCCACCAGGGCGGCGGTGAAGTGGCCGCGCCGCTCCCGGCGCAGCGCCAGCCCCAGGGCCAGCAGCCCGGCCGGCAGCCCGGCCAGCGGCCAGGCCCACTTGTTGTGCCACTCCAGCACGTACTCGGCGACCGGGAGGCCGAGGGACCGGCGCAGGGCGATCTGCCGGGAGAGGACGCCGGCCCGCATCTGCGCCGGCCGCCCCGGGCGCACCGCGAAGGCGTCGGGCCCGTCGCCGAAGTCGTAGCTCCGCTCGGCGAAGGGCTCGGTGACCACCCGCTCCCCCTCGAAGCGCCGCTCGGCGCCGCCGCTGAGCCGCCACTCCCCGGGCCGGGCGCCCGGCGCCATGCGGCGCGCGTCGATGCGGCGCGCCAGGGTGAAGCCCTCGCCGATCTCCAGCACCGTCACCCGCTCGAAGGAGCCGTCCTCGCCGGCGCGGCGCAGGTGGTAGAGCCGCCGGCCGCCCTGCCCGCGGAACCAGCTCTTCTGCTCGTCCCAGCCGCGCGGCGGCCCGCCCCGGCCGTAGCGCTGCTGGAGGATCTCGTCGGCCCTGGCGGCCGCCCCGGTGGCCACCGCGTCGCCCAGCCAGGCCATGGCGCCGGCCGCCAGCAGGGCGACGGCCAGCGCCGGGGCGGCGACGCGCCAGGGGCCCAGCCCCAGCGCCCGCATGGCGGTGTACTCGCGGGTGTTGCGCAGCCCGCTGGCGGTCAGGGCGCAGGCCAGCAGCATCGCCGCCGGGGCGGTCTGCCAGGCCACCGCCGTCGCCTTGTAGGCGTAGACCAGGGCCGCCGTCGCCACCCAGCCGTGGCCGTGGAAGGTGCTGGCGTTCTCGGCGAAGTCCACCGCCAGGAAGAGCGCCACCACCGCCGCCTGGGCCCCCAGGAAGGCGACGGCCGCCCGCCGCGCCAGGTGGAGGAAGAGCGTCACCGCACCGCCTCGGGGCCGCGCCGCGCGAGCAGCCCGATGAGCGCCGCGCCCAGGGCGGCGAAGGCCAGGTTGGGGAGCTGCGGCCCCAGCCAGGGGGGCAGGCCCCCGTTCTGCGAGAGCGCCTCGCCGAGCCGCATCAGCGAGTAGTAGGCCACCACCGTGAAGAGCGTGGCCGCGTAGCCGAAGGCCCGGCCGCCGCGCCGCGTGGCGGCCACCGGCACCGCCAGCAGGGCGAAGGCCAGCACCGAGAGCGGCGCGGCGATGCGCCGGTGGAAGAAGGTCTCCCAGCGCCGCGCGTCCGCGCGGTCGCCGGCGGCCGCCTTCTCCCGCGCCAGCCGGAGGATCTGCTCCGGCTCCATCTCGAAGAGCGTCCGGCCCACCCGGTTCTGCTCGGCCAGGGTCCGCCCCACCCCCAGGGTGATGGTGGCGCGGTCGAAGGCGGCGGCCACGTACTCGTCGGAGCGCAGCTCCTCGCGGTGCACCTCGCCGCGGTCCAGCACCAGCCGCAGCTCGGCGCCGGCCCCGGCCGGCTCCAGCCGCCCGGACTGGGCCAGGGCCAGCAGCGGGGCCTGCGGGTCGGTGCGGTCGCTGATGAGCACCCGCGACCAGGTCCCGTCGTGCACCGCCTCGGCGTAGAGGGTGACCGAGGGCAGGTCGTCGTAGAAGACGCCGCCCTTCACGTCGCTGGAGACGTTGCGCCGGATCATGTCATTCACCCGGGCGCGGGCGTCGCGCAGCGCCCGGGGCTCGACCCGCAGGGCCACCGCCAGGCCGGCGGCCGCCACCAGCACCCCCAGGAGCAGCGGCACCCGCACCAGCCGGATGGGCGAGATCCCGGCGGCGCCCAGCGCCACCACCTCCCGGTCCTCGGCCAGCCGGCCCACCCCCACCACCGCCCCCAGCAGGAAGGAGATGGGCAGCACGTAGCCGAGGAAGTGCGGCACCAGGTCCAGGGAGACCGCGCCCAGGTCGAGCGCCGAGACGCCGGAGCCCAGCAGCACCGGGGCCTGCGCCAGGATCTGGGTGGCGACCAGGATCTGCGTGAGGAAGACCAGCCCGGCGGCGAACGGGAGCAGGATCTCGCGGGCGAGGTAGCGCTCCAGCGTGCCGAGCATGGGGCCTGACGGGGCCTCCGGCCCTACCCCTCGCCGGTGGTGATCTTCCGCTGCAGCGCCTCGTCCTTGGCCTCGACCTCGCGGGCCATCCGGGCGCGGGCCGCCCGCACCCGCTCGGCCAGGGCCGGATCGGAGAGCGCCAGGATGCGCGCGGCCAGCAGCCCGGCGTTCCGCGCGCCGGCCTTGCCGATGGCCAGCGTGCCCACCGGCACGCCGCCCGGCATCTGGGCCGTCGAGAGGATGGCGTCGAGCCCCTGCAGGTCGCTGGCCGCCAGCGGCACGCCCAGCACCGGCAGCTCGCTCTCGGCCGCCACCACTCCGGCGAGGTGGGCGGCGGCGCCGGCGCCGCAGATGATCACCCGGACGCCGCGCCCGGCCGCCTCCCGCGCCAGCCTGGCGGTGCGCTCGGGGGTGCGGTGCGCGCTCGAGACGTGCGCCTCGGCGGCGATGCCCAGCTCGCCGAGGGCGCGGTGCGCCTCCGACATCACCGGCCAGTCGGAGTCGGAGCCCATGAGGATCAGGACCTGGGGGTTCATGTGACGCCGATGTCCTTTCGGTAGTGGCCGCCCCGGAGCCGGATGCGGCCGAGGGCCTGGTAGGCGCGGGCCCGGGCGGCGGCCAGGTCCTCGCCGAGGGCGGTGGCGGTGAGCACGCGGCCGCCCGCCGACACCAGCTCCCCGGCGGCGTCCCGCGCCGTGCCCGCCTGGAAGACCTGCACGCCCTCGCCGAAGTCCTCCTCGGCGCCCCGGAGCACGTCGCCGGTGGTCACGCGGCCCGGGTAGCCCTCCGCCGCCAGCACCACGCCCACCGCCGGGCGCGGGTCCACCGCCAGCCGGACGCCGGAGAGGTCGCCCCGGGCGGCCGCCAGCAGGGCCGGGACCAGGTCCCCCTGGAGCCGCATGAGGATGGGCTGGGTCTCCGGGTCGCCGAGCCGGCAGTTGAACTCGATCACCCGGAGCCCCTCGGGGGTGAGCATCAGCCCGGCGTAGAGCGCCCCGCGGAAGGGGCGGCCGCGCCGCGCCAGCTCGCGGACGGCCGGCAGCAGCACCCGCTCCTCCACCTCGCGCGCCACCGCCTCCGGGACGTTCCGGGTCGGCGAGAAGGCCCCCATGCCGCCGGTGTTGGGCCCCTGGTCGCCGTCGCCGGCGCGCTTGTGGTCCTGGGCCGCGGGCAGCAGCCGCACCCGCTCGCCGTCGCAGAGGGCGATGACGCTGGCCTCGGGCCCGCTGAGCCGGTCCTCGATCACCACCCGCCCGCCGGCGCGGCCGTGCACCCGGTCGACCAGCATGGCGCGCAGCGCCGCCTCCGCCTCCTCCGGCGTGCCGCACACCACCACGCCCTTGCCGGCGGCCAGCCCGTCGGCCTTCACCGCCACCCGGCCCCCGCGGGCCCGGGCGTGGGCCAGGGCCGCCCCCGGCTCGTCGAAGACGGCGTGGCCGGCGGTGGGGATCCCGGCCGCCTGCATGACCTCCTTGGCGAAGGCCTTGGAGCCCTCGATCTCGGCGGCGGCGGCGCTGGGGCCGAAGACCGGGATGCCGTCGCGGGCCACCCGGTCGGCGAGCCCGGCGCAGAGCGGCCCCTCCGGCCCGACCACCACCAGGTCGATCGAGCGGGCGCGCGCCTCCCCGGCCAGCCCCTCGACGTCGTCCACCTTCACCGGCAGCAGCCGGGCGTGGCGGGCGATCCCCGGGTTGCCGGGCGCCGCCCACAGCTCCTTCACCAGGGGGCTCTGCGCGATCTTCCAGGCGAGCGCGTGCTCGCGGCCGCCGGCGCCGACGATGAGGATGCGCATCGGACCGGGCTTATACCACCGGGCGGCGGGGCTTGTCCGTGGCGCCGCGGGCCGCGCCGGGCGTGCCTCAGCGCGCCCGCGACTCGGCGTCGAGCAGGGCTCCCCGGGCGAGGGCGTCCTCCGGATCGTCGGCGAGCAGCGCGCGGAGCGCCGCCAGCCCCTTCTCGCGCTGCCCCTCGCGCAGCAGGCGGCGCGCCTCCCCCAGCCGGGCGGTGGAGAGGCCCGGGTCGGCGGCGAGGGCGCGGCGGCGCGCCGTCACCGCCTCGGGCCGGCCCATCGCCTCGAGGGCCCGGGCCATGACCTCCAGGGCCACGGCGTTCGCCGGCTCCGAGTCCTGCGCCGCCGCCGCCTCCCGGGTGGCCTCGGCCGGGAACCCCCGGTCCAGCCACAGCTGGGCCCGGAGCACGTGCGCGCGCGCCAGCTGCGGCGCGGCGGCCAGGGCCCGGCCCGCCAGCGCGTCGGCCGCCTGGGTGCGGCCCAGGAGCAGCTCGCAGGTGGCCGCGCCGGCCAGCGCCGGCCCCGCCACCACCTCGTCGGCCGCCATGGCCTGCAGCTCCCGCGAGGCGGCCGCCAGCGCTCCCGGCCCCTCCCAGTAGTCGGTGAGGGGCCGCCGCGCCCGCGCCTCCACCGGGTCGAGCGCCGCCGCCCGGAGCAGCAACGGCAGGGCGCGCCCCGGCGCCTGCAGCCGCACCATCGCCCCGGCGGCCTGGAGCAGGATCGCCAGGTCGGGGGGCGTGGCGGCGGCCAGGGCCTCCCACCCGGCGATGGCCTCGTCGGCCTGGCCCGCCAGCTCCTGGGTGCGCGCCGCCAGGATCCGGGCGGCCCGCTCGCCCGCCCGCGGTCCCACCACGCCCGCGGCCAGCCGCAGCGTCGCGCCGTCGCCGCGCCCGAAGGCCAGCAGCGCCTCCTGGAACCGGGCGGGGCCGCTCCCCGGGACGCGGGCCAGGGCCAGCTCCACCAGCCGCCGGGCCGCGGCCGGGTCGCCCGCCGCCCGCTCCACCGCCGCCGCGTGGGCCAGGATCCGGGCCGCCAGGAAGTCGTCGGCCGGGAGGGAGCGGGCGCGGCGCAGGAGCCGCCGCCCCTCGGCGAGGTCGCCGTCCACCTGGTAGGCGATCATCGCCTGCAGCAGCGTGGGCTCGGCCGACGGCGCCGCCGCGGCCCAGCGGCGCAGCGCGGCGCGGGCGGCGTCCACCCGCCCCACCGCCACGTCGACGCGGGCCAGCAGCGCCAGGGCCTCCGGCTGGCCGGGGTCGAGCGCCAGCCGGCGGTCGAGCAGCTCCAGCGCGCCGCGCGCGTCCCCGGCCCG
>JAKAEO010000107.1 GCA_021818285.1 Myxococcales bacterium | reverse complement strand
TGAGCGCCTGGCTCTCGAAGGGCTTCTGGATCCAGCCGTCGGCCTGGACGGCGCGCGCCCGCGCCTCGTCGAAGGCCTCGAAGGTCCCGGCGAGCAGCAGCACCGGGACGTGGCGCAGCGCCGGGTCGGCCTTCACCGCCTGGCACAGCTCGTAGCCGTTGCGCCGGGGCATCACCGCGTCGGCCAGGATCACGTCGGGCCGCAGCTCGCGGGCCCGCGCCAGCGCCTCCTCGCCGTTGTCCACGGCGGTGACCTTGAAGTCCTCCTTGTCGAAGGTGATCGCGACGACCTTCTGGATGGTGACGGAGTCGTCCGCGAGGAGGAGGGTCTTGGGCATGGATGTCCCGCTGCGAAAGGTCGTCTGAGCTAACGCTGGGGTCGCTTCGCTGTCAAGGTTTCACGCGCGATTTCAAGCGATTCGCCCGATCCGGGCTACGCCGGGAAGAGCGCGTCCCAGGCCGGCCGGACCACCTCGGCCGGCGCGCCCGCGGGCGCGATCCGGTCGGCGAGGACGGCCACCGCCGTCCCGCCGGCGTCGAGGAGCAGCGCCAGCGCCTCGCCGGGGAGCGGGGCGCCGTCGTAGAGGCCGGCCAGGTCGAAGACCGGGTGGATGGCCCGCTCGTGGTAGAGCAGCCCGCGGTGCTCCGGCGGCGCCAGCGGCACCGGATGGATGCGCGGCGCCTCGACCACGCGCAGGAGGAGCGAGATGGGCACGGCGTAGCTCCGCGCGCCCCGCTCGAAGATCAGCTCGCGCCCGGGGACGGACCCGGGCTCCGCCTCGGGCGGCGGCTCCCAGGGCGCGGCCGCCGGCTCGAGGGGGATCCAGCCCGCCGAGGCGTGCGCCAGCTCCAGCGAGAGCAGGCCGTCCAGCACCAGCGCGCCCAGGAAGGGCGCGGGCTGGGGCAGCAGCGTCCGGGCGGGCAGCTGGAACACCTCCGCCGCCGACAGGTCCACGATCCCCTCGACCGCGTCCACCCGGAGCGCCACCGGCGGGAGCGCGTCGGTGAGGACGGCGATCGGTCCCGGCGGGGCGACGAGCCCCAGCGCCAGCGCCAGCGGCACTGCCGGCACCATCTGCCCGCGCGCCTCGACCTCCGAGGCCCCCGATGGGACGGTCACGATCTCGCGGACCACGGGGAGGCGCAGGGCGAGGCGCACCCCGCCCGCCGTGAAGAGGAGCGCGCGGCGTTCTGGCGGCGACGGCGTCATCGGGGTTTGCCATACTACGCGGGATGCCGGCCTCGGTGCTCCTGGTGGACGACGAGCGCTTCGCTCGCACGGTGTACTCCGACTACCTCCGGGGCGCCGGCTGCGACGTCCAGGTGGCCGAGGACATGGACGCGGCGCTCTCGGCGCTGCGCCGGCGCCGCTTCGACGTGCTGCTCACCGACGTCATCCTGCCGGGGGCCGACGGACTGGAACTGCTCTCCCAGGCCAAGCAGCTCGACCCGGGGATGGAGGCGCTGGTGATCACCGCGCTGGACCGCGTCGACACCGCGGTGCGGGCCATGAAGTCCGGCGCCTCCGACTACCTGGTGAAGCCGGTGACGCCCGAGGCCCTCCACCTCGCGGTGCAGCGCTGCCTCTCCACCCGCGCCCTGCTGGCCGAGAACAAGGCGCTGCGCTCGCACGTCCGGCTCTTCGAGACCTGCCAGCGGCTGGCCGCCACCCTGGACCGCGAGAAGCTGGTGTCGATGGGGCTCGCGGCGGTGGTGGGCGAGCTGGGGGGCTCGGCCGGCGCCCTGGTGGAGCGGGCCGCGGGCGGGATGGTGGTCACGGCGCTGCTGGGGCTCGACCCCGACCACGGGGAGGAGCTGCGGGCCGCCGCCGACGCCGCCTGGCCGGGGCTGCGGGTGCCGCGCCAGGTGGGGTTGCCCCGCGGCGGCCACGCCTTCCTCCTGCCGGTGCTCGACGGCACGCGGCTGCTCGGGGCGGCGGTGGTGCCGAGCTCCGCCGAGCCGGAGGCCGAGGGGGTGCGCTCGGCCGAGTTCGTCTGCAGCCACCTGGGGCTGGGGCTGCGGACCCTGGGCCACCTGCGCCAGGTGGAGAGCCTCGCCTACCTCGACGACCTCACCCGGCTCTACAACACCCGCTTCCTCGACGTGGTGCTGGACCGGGAGATCAAGAGCGGCCGGCCCTTCACCGTGCTCTTCCTGGACCTGGACCACTTCAAGTCCGTGAACGACCAGCACGGCCACCTGGCCGGGTCGCAGCTGCTGGTGGAGGTCGGGCGGGTCCTGCGGAGCTGCGTGCGCGACGACGACGTGGTCGTCCGCTACGGCGGCGACGAGTTCGTCGCGGTGCTGGTGGGCATCGACTCGGGCGGCGCCCTCAAGGTCGCGGAGCGCATCCGCCGCTCCATCGAGGACCACCCCTTCCTCTCCGGAGAGGGTGGCGACGCCCCGCGGGCCCACGTCACCGCCTCCATCGGCCTCGCCAGCGTCCCCGAGCACGCCGCCGAGCGGGGACCGCTCCTCGACCTGGCCGACCGGGCGATGTACCGGGGCAAGCGCTCCACCCGGAACGTCGTCTACATGGCCTCGCGCGACCTCCCGCCCGCCCCGGCGCGGGAGGTCTGAGGGGCGGCTCCGGCGCGGGCGCCCGCGGCGCCGCTCCGGTCAGTAGTCCATGTCGTCCATGTCGCCCATGCCGCCCATCCCGCCGCCCCCGCCGCCGCCCGCGCCCTTCCTCGGCTTCTTGGGCTTCTCGGCCACCATCGCCTCGGTGGTGAGCAGCAGGCCGGCGACGCTGGCCGCGTTCTGCAGCGCGGTCCGCGTCACCTTGGTCGGGTCGATGACGCCGGCCTTCACCAGGTCCTCGTAGACCTCGGTCTCGGCGTTGAAGCCGAAGGCGCCCTCCCCCTCCAGGATCTTCTGCACCACCACCGCGCCCTCGACGCCGGCGTTGGCGGCGATGCGCCGGGCCGGGTGCGCCAGGGCCTTGCGGACGATCTCCACGCCGTGGCGCTCGTCGGAGCCCTCGGCCACGTCGACCTTCTTCAGCGCCCCGAGCGCCCGCAGGTAGGCGACCCCGCCGCCCGGCACGATGCCCTCCTCCACCGCGGCGCGGGTGGCGTGGAACGCGTCCTCCACCCGGGCCTTCTTCTCCTTCATCTCCACCTCGGTGGCGGCCCCGACCTTCACCAGGGCGACGCCGCCCACCAGCTTGGCGAGCCGCTCCTGGAGCTTCTCCTTGTCGTAGTCGCTGGTGGTCTCCTCGATCTGGGCGCGGATCTGCTTCACCCGGGCCTCGATGTCGGCCTTCTTGCCGGCGCCGTCCACGATGGTGGTGTTGTCCTTGTCCACCACCACCCGGCGGGCCCGGCCCAGGTCCTTCAGCGCCACCTGCTCCAGCTTGAGGCCCAGCTCCTCGGCCACCACGCTGCCGCCGGTGAGCACGGCGATGTCCTGGAGCATCTCCTTGCGCCGGTCGCCGAAGCCGGGGGCCTTCACCGCGCAGACGTTGAGCGTGCCGCGCAGCTTGTTCACCACCAGCGTGGCCAGGGCCTCGCCCTCCACGTCCTCGGCGACGATCAGCAGCGGCTTGCCGGCCCGGGCCACCTGCTCCAGCACCGGGACCAGGTCGGCCATGGCCGAGATCTTCTTCTCGGTGACGAGCAGGTAGGCGTCCTCGAAGACCCCCTCCATGCGCTCGGCGTTGGTGACGAAGTAGGGCGAGGCGTAGCCGCGGTCGAACTGCATGCCCTCCACGACCTCGAGGGTGGTCTCCAGCCCCTTCCCCTCCTCGACGGTGATCACGCCCTCCTTCCCCACCTTCTCCATGGCGTCGGCCAGGATGTCGCCGATGGCCTGGTCGCCGTTGGCCGACACCGTGCCCACCTGGGCGATGTCCTTCTTCCCGGAGGTGGGCTTCGACTGGCGCCGCAGGTCGGCGACCACCGCCTCGACCGCCTTGTCGATGCCCCGCTTCAGGTCCATCGGGCCGTGCCCGGCGGCCACCAGCTTGAGCCCCTCCTCGTAGATGGCGCGGGCCAGGACGGTGGCGGTGGTGGTGCCGTCGCCCGCCTTGTCGCTGGTCTTGGAGGCGACCTCCCGGACCATCTGCGCGCCCATGTTCTCGAAGCGGGCCTCGACCTCGACCTCCTTGGCGACGGTGACGCCGTCCTTGGTGACCGTGGGCGATCCCCAGCTCTTCTCGATGACGACGTTGCGCCCCTTGGGGCCGAGCGTCACCGCCACCGCCTCGGCGAGCGTCTGCACGCCCCGGAGGATGGCCTCGCGGGCCGGCTGGTGAAATGCGATTTCCTTGGCAGCCATCGGATTCTCCTCGTCTTTCGAAAATCGATTGGTTCCGGCAACTTGGCCCGCGACCGCGCTTGGCAGTCGCACCGGGCGACCGCTAATCTAAGCGCGCTGGCGCCCGGGTCAAGGCCGGCGTATCAACCTCGCATGGCCCTCTTCGGCTTCGGCCCCGGCGCCCCCCGCCTCCTCGAGCAGGCCCGCGAGGCGTGGGACCGGGAGGAGATGGAGGAGGCCGCCGGCCTCGCCGCCCGCGCCGGGCGGGCGGCCGAGCGGGCCGGCGACGCCGGGACGCGGGGCGAGGCCCTGGCGCTCCTCGCCGCCGCGCTCAACGAGCTGGGGCGGAGCGCCGAGGCGCTGGCCGCCGCCGACGCCCTGCTCGCCGCCGAGCCCGACGCCGCCGACGCCATGACCGAGCGCGGCTTCGCGCTCTGGGAGCTCGGCCGGCTCGACGAGGCCCGGGCCCAGCTGGAGCGCGCGGTGGAGCGGGAGCCCGGCGACTCCTGGGCCCACCACGTGCTCGGGCTCGTCGCCGAGCGGGCCGGCGAGCGCAAGGAGGCGGAGCGCCGCTTCCGGCGGGCGCGCAAGCTCGCCCCCGAGGACTTCCCCGCGCCGGTGCGCCTCTCGCCGGACGCGTTCGACGCCGCCGTCGAGGCCGCCCTCGAGGAGATCCCGCCGCGGGTCCGCGCCTACCTCGCCAACGTCGCCATCGCCGTCGAGGACCTGCCCGCCGACGACGACCTGCGGGGGAGCGACCCGCCCCTCTCCCCCGGCATCCTCGGGATCTTCCGGGGCGCGCCCTGGGGACAGAAGGGCTCGATGGACCCCTGGAGCCACTTCCCCTCCTCCATCGTGCTCTACCAGCGGAACCTGGAGCGCTTCGCGGCCGACCGCGACGACCTCGTGGAGCAGATCGGGGTGACGCTGGTCCACGAGGTGGGCCACTTCCTCGGCCTCGACGAGGAGGAGCTGTGGGAGCGGGGGCTCGGCTGACGGGCGGGGCGGCTCCGTCCGGCGCCGCCGCTGGGCGGAGATCAGTCGAAAAATGGACCGCTTGCGGCCGATATCGCATCATCGGCGGGAATGGCCCACGTCATCGAGTCGATGGAGCTGGCGCAGGTCCTGGCCGAGGCCGAGGACATCGCGCGCAACGTGAACCAGAAGCTCACCAGCGCCCACCAGCTCCTCGCCTTCTTCACCGTCCCCAACCGCGCCGAGCTCCTGCTCAAGGAGCGCGGCGTGGACGAGGACCGGATCCTGCTCGCCCTCACCGGCGCGCCGCGGGAGCCCGAGGGCGTGGAGCGCGACCTGCGGGAGCGGGCCCGGGAGGTGGCGGCGGGCGTGCAGGCCGAGGAGGTGGACTGCCTCCACCTGCTCATCGCCATGAGCCGGGTCCGCCAGAGCTGCGCCTACCAGCTGCTCGCCGACTGCGGCCTGCAGCTCTCCAGCCTGCGCAACGTGGCCCTCTCCTACTTCACCGCCCGCATGCCGCGCCGGCTGCAGCGCCAGGTCCCCCAGCCCGCCGCCGCCCGGCCCGCGGCCCCCGCCCCGCGCGGCCGCCAGGAGCCGCTCGGCGCGCCCGGCCTGCCGGACGACCTCCCCGACCTCGACCTGGCCAGCCCGACCGCGACCCCGACCCCGACCGCGACGCCGGCCCCGACCCCGACCGCGACCCCGGCACTGACCCCGGCCCCCGTCTCCGCGGCCGCCCGCTCCTTCTCCCGCAGCCTCTCCCCCCACGCCCTCCCGCCGGAGCGCTTCCCCTGGCTCTCCGCCCTGGCGCGCAACCTCACCGAGCTCGCGGCCGCCGGGAAGCTCGACCCGCTGGTGGGGCGCGAGCGGGAGGTGGAGGAGGCCATCGACATCCTCGGCAAGCGGCGCACCAACAACCCGCTGCTGGTGGGCGAGCCCGGGGTGGGCAAGACCGCCATCGTCGAGGGCGTCGCCCAGCGGCTGCTCGCCGACCGGCAGGACCGGGTGGTGGTGGAGCTGGACATGGCCGGCCTGCTCGCCGGCACGCAGCTGCGCGGCTCCTTCTCCGAGAAGCTCAACGGCGTGAAGGACGAGGTGAAGCGGGCCGGCGGCCGGGTGGTGGTCTTCATCGACGAGGTCCACACCGTGGTCGGCGCCGGCGCCACCGGCGAGGGGCCGCAGGACGCGGCCAACGAGCTGAAGGCCGCCCTGGCCCGCGGGGAGTTCCCCTGCATCGGCGCCACCACCCACGACGAGTACCGCCAGCACATCGAGCGGGATCCGGCGCTGGAGCGGCGCTTCACCCCGGTGCTGGTGCGCGAGCCCTCGGTGGCCGACACCGTCACCATCCTGCGCGGCCTGCAGCACCGCTACGAGCAGCACCACCGCGTCCGCTACGCCGGCGAGGCGGTCGAGGCGGCCGCCTCGCTCTCGGCCCGCTACATCACCGACCGCTTCCTGCCCGACAAGGCGGTGGCGGTCCTCGACCTGGCCGGCTCCCGGGCGCGCCGCGCCGGCGCCGCCGAGGTGGACGGGCCGGCGGTGGCCCGGGTGGTGGCCAAGATGGCCGGACTCCCCGAGGGCCGGCTGCTGGCCAGCGACCGGGAGCGCATCCTCGGGCTCGCCGGGGCGCTGGCGGAGCGGGTGGTGGGCCACGCCGACGCCCTGGCGCGCATCGCCGCGGTGCTCAAGCGCAACTACGCCGGCTTCGCCTCCCGCCGCCCCATGGGCAGCTTCCTCTTCCTCGGCCCCACCGGCGTGGGCAAGAGCGAGCTGGCGCGGTGCCTCGCCGACGCCCTCTTCGGGAGCCGCGACGCGCTGGTGCGGCTCGACATGACGGAGTGCTCGGAGCCCACCGGCGTGGCCCGGCTGGTGGGGGCGGCCCCCGGCTACGTCGGCTACGGCGAGGGCGGGCAGCTCACCGACGCGGTCCGGCGCCGCCCCTCGTCGGTGGTGCTGCTCGACGAGATCGACAAGGCCCACCGCGACGTCCTGCTGCTGCTCCTCCAGGTCCTGGAGGAGGGGCGGCTCACCGACGGCCGCGGCCGCCAGGTGGACTTCGCCAGCTCCGTGGTGGTGCTGACCTCCAACCTGGGCGCCGAGGAGGCCACCCGGGCGTCGGCCGGGGTGATGGGCTTCGGCGCCGGCGAGCGCGCCGGCTCCCGCGAGTCCCAGGCCCTGGCCGCGGCCCGCAAGGCGCTCCCGCCGGAGCTGTGGAACCGCCTCGACGAGCGGCTCTTCTTCCCCGCCCTGGGGCGCGAGGAGGTGGCGCGCATCGCCGGGCTGCTGCTCGCCGAGTCCTCGGCCCGGCTCTTCGGCGAGCGGAAGATCCGCTTCACCGCCGCCGACGAGGTGGTGGCCCGGCTGGTCGAGGAGGGCTTCGACCCGGCGCTGGGCGCCCGGCCGCTGCGCGGCGCCATCCAGCGGCTGGTGGAGGCGCCGCTCGCCGAGGCCATCCTCGCCGGGGAGTTCGCCGCCGGCGACGAGGTGCGGGTCAGCGCCGGCGAGGGCGGGCTTCGCTTCGCGCGCGCCTGAGCGGCTCGCGGGGCCAGCCCCATCCGGGCCGCCCCCGCGGGGCTGAATCCGCCGAGGGCCCGGCCCGCGTCAGAGTGCAGGAAGAGGGCGCGGTGCGCGCCCCACGGAGGCTCCATGCTGCAGCTCGACTCCAACGTCGCGAGCGTCGTCATCACCGCGCTCACGTTCCTGCTGGTGGGCGCGATCGTCGGCCTCGTCGTGTTCGCCAGGCACCGGGCGCGGGAGATGCGCTACCAGACCATCCGGCTCGCCCTGGAGAAGGGACAGCCGCTGCCGCCCGAGCTCCTGCGCGACGCCGAGCACCACGGCCGGATGCGCCACGGCCGGAACGACCTGCAGCGCGGCGTGCTCATGCTCTTCCTGGGCATGGGCGTCTCGGGCTTCCTGTTCCTGAGCCACCGCCGGGTCTGGGGCGCCGGCTTCATCCTCATCGCCCTCGGGCTCGGCTACCTGGTGTCCCACCTCGTCGGCGGGAGCGGGAGCCGGGAGGGCCCGCCGGCGCCGTAGCCTGGGGCCATGCCGGTCGGCGACGCCGAGCTGGTGGCGCGCGTCCTGGCGGGCGACGACCGCCGCGCCTTCGCCGAGCTCGTCCGCCGGCACCAGTCGGCCGTCCGCGGCCTGCTGCGGCGGCTCACCGCCGGGGACGCCGCGCTCGCCGACGACCTCGCCCAGGAGACCTTCCTGCGCGCCTGGCGCTCGCTCGCCTCCTGGCGCGGGGAGGCGCGGCTCTCCTCCTGGCTCTACCGCATCGCCTACAACGGCTGGGCGTCGCAGGTCCGCCGGGCGCCCGAGCCGGAGCCGCCCGAGCCGGCCCCGCCCCGCCCGGCCGCCGACGGCGCCATCGACCGCCACGACCTCGGCCGCGCGCTCGCGACGCTCCGCGAGGAGGAGCGCACGGCCCTGGCGCTCGCCTACGGCCGGGACGTGACGCACGAGGAGGCGGCCGCCATCCTCGACTGGCCGCTCGGGACGCTGAAGACCCATCTCCTCCGCGGCCGGGAGAAGCTCCGGAGGATCCTGGCCGCCGGCCTGGAGGGCCCGCCATGAACGATCGCCACGAGCCGCGGGATCCCGTCGAGGAGCTGTTCGCCCGCGAGCCCTACCTGGACGACGCCGGCTTCACCGACCGGGTGCTGGCCCGGCTGCCCGCGCGGCGCGACCCCCGGCCGCTGGTGCTCGGTCTCGCCGTCGCCACCGCCGCCGCGCTCGCCGCCGCCGTCCTCCCCGACCTGTGGCGCCTCCTCCTCGCGGGCCTCGACGCGGCCCCCGCGGCGCTGGGCCTGCCGCCCGCGCTGGCGCTGGCGGCGGTCGCCCTGGCCGGCGCCGCGCTCCTGGCGGCCGGCCTCCTGGCCTGGACCGACTGAGGCGCGACGTCAGCCGGCCCGGTAGAGCCCGCGCTCGGCGATGTAGGCGACCACCTTCCGCGGCACCAGCCGGGAGACCTCCTCGCCGCGGGCCAGCCGGGCCCGGACCTCGGTGGAGGAGACCTCGGGGAGCAGCGGCCGCCCCTCCGCCCCCTCGGCGTGGCCCTGGCGCCCGACCACCACCACGCGCGCCAGCTCCCGGATCCGGTCCCACCGGTACCACTGGGGCGTCTCCGGGAGGATGTCGGTGCCGACCGCCAGCGCGAAGGAGCGGTCGGGGTGCTTGGCGCGCAGGTGCTCCAGGGTGCGGACGGTCCTCCCGCAGAGCGGGTCGCCGGCGAGCTCCGCCTCGGCGGCGCAGACGTGGGCGCCGCGGATCGACGCGGCCGCCAGCTCGCACATCCGCACCCGGTCCTCGAAGGGGGCGAGCGGCTTGCCGAAGGGGTGGCGGAAGCTCGGGAGCAGCCACACCTCCGCCACCGGCTCGGTGGCGAGCAGGTACCAGGCGGCCATGAGGTGGCCGACGTGGGGCGGGTTGAACGAGCCGCCGAGGAGGGCGACCTCGCGCGCCGGGGGGGCCGGCCTCACGGTCCCCCCGCCTCGTACAGCAGGTGGAGGGCGCGGCGGCGCGCGAAGGCCCGCTCCTCCGCCGCCCAGGCCGGCGCCAGCTCCCGCCAGCTCCGGCCCGCCTCCAGCGCCTCTCGCTCGCGCGCCGAGCCGCAGAGCAGGTCGAAGGCCGGCACGCCGCTCACGAACTCGTAGGGCTCGGTGCGCCAGGCGAAGCGGGCCGGGTCCTGGGCCCGGGCCGCCGCCACCGCCGCGACGCCGGTGCGGAAGGGGCGGAAGCCCTCCCGGTCGGTCACCTGGAGCTCGGCGCCGTGGCAACGCACCCCGGCGTGCTTGTCCCAGGCCGGCACGAAGCTCACCGGCCGGAAGCGCACCCCCGGCAGCCGCTCGGCGTCGAGCGCCTCGGCGAGCCGGCCCCCGTCGAGCCAGGGGGCGCCGAACAGCTCGAAGGGCCTCGTCGTCCCGCGCCCCTCGGAGAGGTTCGTCCCCTCGAGCAGGCACGCCCCCGGGTAGACCAGCGCCGTCTCCGGCGTGGGCATGTTGGGGGACGGGAAGACCCAGGGCAGGCCGGCGTCGCGCGCGTGCATCCCGCGGCGCCAGCCCCCGGCCGGGAGCACCGTCAGCGCCACGTCGAGCTTCCGCTCCGCCCGGAAGAGCAGCGCCAGCTCCCCGACCGTCATCCCGTGGCGCACCGCCAGGTCGTGGAGGCCGCAGAAGCTCTCGAAGCCGGGCCGCAGCGCCGGCCCCTCCACCGCCACCCCGCCGACCGGGTTGGGCCGGTCCAGCACGAAGAAGGCGATGCGCGCCGCCGCAGCCGCCTCCAGGCACAGCAGCATGGTCGCCTGGTAGGTGTAGTGGCGGCTGCCGACGTCCTGGACGTCGAAGACCAGCGCGTCGAGGCCGGCGAGCTGCTCGGGCCGGGGGCGCAGCGAGGCGGCGTCGGCGCCGTAGAGCGAGAAGGCCGGGAGCCCGGTGCGCCGGTCCCGCTCCTCCCCCACCGCCGCCATGTACTGGGCGTCGCCGCGGACGCCGTGCTCCGGGCCGAAGAGGGCGGCGAGCCGCACGCCGGGCGCGGCGTGCAGCAGGTCGGCGGCGTGGCGCAGCCGGCGGTCCACCGCGGTGGGGTTGCAGATCAGGCCGACCCGCAGCCCCCGCAGCGCGCGG
>JAKAEO010000106.1 GCA_021818285.1 Myxococcales bacterium | reverse complement strand
CGACCTGGCCCGGGCCGGCCCGGCGGCGCTGGTCACCGCCGGCCCCCGCCAGCCGGCCGCGGTGCACGCCCTGGCCGCGGCGCTGAACGCGGCCCTGGGCGCCGCCGGGAAGACCGTCGAGTACCGGCCCGCCGCCGACGAGCCCACCGGCCCGGCCGCGCTGCGCGCGCTCGCGGAGGCCGCCGCCGCCGGCCAGGTGGACACGCTGGTGATCGCCGGCGGCAACCCGGTCTACGCGGCGCCGGCCGACGTCGACTTCGCCGCCCTCCTCGGCAAGGTGAAGGAGAGCGTCTACCTGTCGCTGCGCCCCGACGAGACCAGCGCGCGCGCCGGCTTCGTCCTCGCCGCCGCCCACCCCTTCGAGAGCTGGGGCGACCTGCGCGCCTCCGACGGCCAGGTGTCGATCGTCCAGCCGCTCATCACGCCGCTCTTCGAGAGCCTCTCCGAGGCGGAGCTGCTGGGCGGCTTCCTGGACGTCGCCGACCAGGGCGGGCACCGCATCCTCCAGGACGCGTGGCGGGCCCGGGCGCCGGGCGCCGACTTCGACGGGCGCTGGGAGCGCTGGCTGGCGAAGGGGCTGGTGGAGGGGACGGCGGTCGCGCCCGAGGCGCCCCCGGTCCGGGCCGAGGCGGTGGCGGCGGCGCTCGCCGCCCTCCCGGCGCCGCGCCAGGGCGTCGAGGCCAGCTTCGTCCCCGACGCCAGGCTGCTCGACGGCCGCTTCGCCGAGAACGCCTGGATGCAGGAGCTGCCCGACCCGCTCACCAAGATGACCTGGGACAACGCCGCCCTGGTCTCGCCGGCCACCGCCCGCCGGCTGGGGCTGGAGAACGGCCGGCGCGTGGAGCTGCGGCTGCGGGGCCGCGCCGTCGAGGCGCCGGTCTGGGTGGCGCCGGGCCACGCCGACGACGTCGTCACCCTGCCGCTCGGCTACGGCCGCACCGCCGCCGGCCCCACCGGGACGAACGTCGGCTTCGACGCCGGCCGGCTGCGCACCGCCGACGCCCCCTGGATCGACGGCGGCCTGGCGCTGGCGGCGCTGGGGAAGCGGAAGCACGCCTTCGCCTGCACCCAGGAGCACTTCTCCATGGAGGGGCGCGAGATC
The DNA here is from genome assembly GCA_021818285.1 of Myxococcales bacterium. Classification (GTDB taxonomy): domain Bacteria; phylum Myxococcota; class Myxococcia; order Myxococcales; family Anaeromyxobacteraceae; genus JACRMN01. Next base: position 9,909 of record JAKAEO010000106.1, on the reverse strand, counting down.
GCGCTCTCCTTCGACCGCGCGGAGTTCCCCTCCCACGCGCACGAGCTGGACGAGCTGCGCGGGCCGCCGCCCGACACGCTGCAGCCGGTCCCGGACTACGGCGGCCGGCTGAAGTGGGCGATGGCCATCGACCTGAACAAGTGCATCGGCTGCTCCGCCTGCACCATCGCCTGCCAGGCGGAGAACAACATCCCGGTGGTGGGCAAGGAGCAGGTGGCCCGCAGCCGCGAGATGCAATGGATCCGGGTGGACCGGTACTTCTCCGGCGAGCCGGAGAACCCCGAGGTGGTGGCCCAGCCGGTGGCCTGCGTCCACTGCGAGATGGCGCCCTGCGAGTACGTCTGCCCGGTGAACGCCACCGTCCACTCCGACGAGGGGCTGAACGAGATGGTCTACAACCGGTGCGTCGGCACCCGGTACTGCTCCAACAACTGCCCCTACAAGGTCCGGCGCTTCAACTTCTTCGAGTACAACCGGCCCAAGGATCCGGTGGCGCAGTTGCTGATGAACCCGGACGTCACCGTGCGGCCGCGCGGCGTGATGGAGAAGTGCACCTACTGCGTGCAGCGCATCGAGCGGCACCGCATCGCCGCCCGGGTGGCGGAGCGGCCGCTGCGCGACGGCGAGATCCAGACCGCCTGCCAGCAGGCCTGCCCGGCCCAGGCCATCCGCTTCGGCGATCTCAACGACCCGAGGTCGCGGGTCTCGGCCTGGCACGGCGACGAGCGGCGCTACGACCTGCTGCACGAGCTCGGCACCCGGCCCCGCACCGCCTACCTGGTGCGGCTGCGCAACCCCAACCCGGAGCTGGCATGAGCCCCCCGGAAGCCGCCGTCGTCGAGCGGCTCGACCCGCTCGAGCCGGTGCCGGTCCTGGCGGGCCGCCCCGGCGACCGGGAGCTGAACGACCAGCTCTTCGGGCCGGTCTGGGCCCCGACCCGGCGCGGCTGGCTGGTGCTCTTCGCCTTCTCGGCCACCTTCGCGGCGGTCCTGATCGGCGCCGTCACCTACACGGTGGCCACCGGCATCGGCGTCTGGGGCAACAACATCCCGGTCGGATGGGCCTTCGACATCATCAACTTCGTCTGGTGGATCGGCATCGGCCACGCCGGCACGCTGATCTCCGCCATCCTGCTGCTCTTCCAGCAGCGGTGGCGCACCTCGATCAACCGCTTCGCCGAGGCGATGACGCTCTTCGCGGTGATGCAGGCGCTGATCTTCCCGGCGCTGCACACCGGCCGCCCCTGGTTCGACTTCTGGCTCTTCCCGTACCCCAGCACCCTGGGGCTCTGGCCCAACTTCAAGAGCCCGCTGATGTGGGACGTCTTCGCGGTGAACACCTACTTCCTGGTGTCGCTGCTCTTCTGGTACGTGGGGCTGCTGCCCGACCTGGCGGCGCTGCGCGACACCAGCAAGAGCCTGGTCGCGCGCAAGGCCTACGGGATCTTCGCCCTGGGCTGGCGCGGCTCGGCGCGGCTCTGGCGCCACTACCGCATCGCCTACCTGCTGCTGGCCGGCCTCTCCACGCCGCTGGTGCTCTCGGTGCACACCATCGTGAGCTTCGACTTCGCGGTGTCGGTCCTGCCCGGCTGGCACACCACCATCTTCCCGCCCTACTTCGTGGCCGGCGCCATCTTCTCCGGCTTCGCCATGGTGCTGACCCTGGTGATCCCGGCCCGCAAGGTGCTCGGCTTCGAGAACGTCATCACCCCGAGGCACCTCGAGAACATGGCGAAGGTGCTGCTCGCCACCGGGCTGATGGTCTCCTACGGCTACATGGCCGAGCACTTCAACGCCTGGTACTCCGGCGACCGCTTCGAGAGCTTCCTCTTCTTCCAGACCCGGCAGCGGGGACCGTACGCGCCCGTCTACTGGCTGATGATGTTCTGCAACGTGCTGGTCCCCCAGATCTTCTGGTGGAAGCGGGCGCGCCAGAGCATCTGGACGCTGTGGGTCGCCTCGATCCTGGTCAACGTCGGCATGTGGACCGAGCGCTTCAACATCATCGTCACCTCGCTCCACCGCGACTTCCTGCCCTCGAGCTGGGCCATGTACTACCCGACCTGGGTGGACTGGTCGATCTTCGCCGGCACCGTGGGCATGTTCGGGACGCTGTTCCTCCTCTTCCTGCGCTTCGTCCCCTCGGTCTCGGCCAGCGAGGTCAAGGAGCTGCGGCGCGAGCTGGAGCACGAGGCCCACGCCTCGGCGGGGCACTGAGCGGCCATGGCGAGCTACGTGCTGGGAGAGTTCGCGGACGACGCGGCCATCTGCGCCGCGGCGCGCGGCCTGCGTGAGGCGGGGTTCGGCGAGCTGGACGCCCACTCGCCCGTGCCCATCCACGGCATCGACGAGGCGCTGGCCCTGCCGCGCTCCCCGGTGCCGCTCATCGCCCTGGTCGGCGCCCTGCTGGGGGGCAGCGGCGGCTACCTCATGATGTGGTGGATGAACGCGGTGGACTACGTCATCAACGTGGGCGGCCGCCCGGCCCACGCCGCGCCGGCCTTCGTCCCCATCACCTTCGAGACCACCGTCCTCACCGCCGCGGTCTTCATCGTCGGCGGCCTGTTCGCGCTGGCCGGCTTCCCGCGGCTGCACCACCCGGTCTTCGAGGTCGAGGCCTTCCGCACCGCCAGCGTGGACGGGCTCTGGCTCTCGGCCGAGGTGGAGCCCGGGCGCGCCGAGGTCGCGGCCCAGGAGCTGCGCCGGCTCGGCGCCCGGCAGGTGAGCCGGGTGGACGAGGAGGAGGAGCCATGAGGTGGGCCCTGGCCGCCCTGGCCCTGCTCGCCGCCGGCTGCGACGTGCTCGACCCGATGTGGGTCCAGCAGAAGGCCAAGCCCTACCGGCCCAGCCCGTTCTACCCGGACGGCATCGAGATGCGGGCGGCGCCGGAGGGGACGCTGGCCCGGGAGGAGCTCCACCCGGCCGACCTCGCCACCGGCCTCGGCGCCGACGGCAAGCCGCTGGCGCGGGACCCGATGCCGCTGAGCCGCGAGCGCCTGGAGCTGGGCCGCAAGCGCTTCGAGGTGACCTGCGCCGCCTGCCACGGCCTGCTCGGTGACGGCGACTCGCCGGTGGCCCGGAACATGTCGCTCCGGCCTCCTCCGTCGCTGCACCTCAAGGTGCGGAACCCCGACGGCTACTTCTACCGGGTGATCGCCGAGGGGTACGGCTTCATGCCCTCCTACGCCTCGGCGCTCACCGTGGAGGAGCGCTGGGCGGTGGTGGACTACCTGCGGGCGCTGCAGCTCAGCCAGCGCGCCCGCCTGGACCTGGTGCCGCCGGCCGAGCGGGCACGGCTGCAGCGGGGAGGGACGCCATGAGCGCGCCGCGCGTCGAGGTCGGGCGGGGGCTGGTGGCGCGGGCCGCCCTGGTGGCCGCCGCCGGGCTGGGGCTCACCGCGGTGGGCGCGGTGCTGGACCTGCGCCGCGCCCTGGCCTCCTACCACACCGCCTTCACCTTCTGGGCCGGCATCGCGGTGGGCGCGCTGATCCTGCTCGGCGCCTTCCACGCCACCAAGGCGCGCTGGATGGTGCTGGTGCGCCGGGTGGTGGAGGTGATCGCCACCACCAGCCTGGTCTTCGTGCCGCTCTTCCTCCCGGTGGCGCTGGGGGCGCGCCGCATCTTCCCCTGGCTGGAGCCGGACCGCCTCTCCGGCGACCTGCGGCGGCTGGCCGAGCACCGGGCCCCCTACCTGAACCTCCCCTTCTTCCTGGTGCGGGCCGCCCTCTACCTGGTGGCCTGGGCGGTGGTCTCCCACCTGCTGTGGCGCTGGTCGGTGCGCCAGGACCGGGAGCGGGGCGTGGCGCTCACCGCGCGCCTGCGCCGCCTGGGGACCGGGGCGCTGCCGCTGCTGGCGGTGACCGTCACCTTCGCCGCCATCGACTGGCAGGAGTCGCTCGACCTGCACCACTCCTCCACCATCTTCGGCGTCTACTACTTCTCCGGCAGCTTCCTGGCGGCGATCTCGGTGGTGATCCTGGCCCTCTACGCCCTGCGGCGCGAGCCGGCGCTCGAGGGGCTCACCGCCGACCACTGGCACTCGCTCGGGAAGCTGCTCCTCGCCTTCACCGCCTTCTGGGCCTACATCGCCTTCTCCCAGTACATGCTGATCTGGATCGCCAACCTCCCGGCGGAGGTCCCCTTCTTCATCCACCGCACCCGGGGCGCGTGGGGCGTGGTGGGAATCCTGCTCGTCGTCTTCCACTTCGCCGTGCCCTTCTTCCTGCTGCTGTCGCGCGACCGGAAGCGCGACCCGCGGCAGCTGGCGGCGCTGGCGGCCTGGCAGCTGGCGATGCACTGGCTCGACGTCTACTACACGATGATGCCGGCCGTGGTCCCGTCGCCGGCGCCCCACTGGACCGACCTCACCGCCCTGGTGGGCGTGGGCGCGGCGGCGGTGGCCTTCGCCGCCTGGCGCCTGCGCCAGGGCGCGGCGGTGCCGGTGGGCGACCCCTACCTCGAGGACTCGCTGAGGTACCAGCCCCAATGAGCGAACACGCGCACGCGCCGGGCGGCCACCCGCCCGCCGAGCCCGACCGCATCCACGCCGGCAGCATCCTCGCCGTGGGCGCGGCGGCGCTGCTGATCTTCGCCGCCGCCGGCGCGTCGACCGTCCTGTACATGCGCCGGGCCCAGGCCGAGCTGAACCCGGCCTTCCCGGTGATGCCCGCCGCCGCCGGCGAGGCCAAGATCGGCATCGTCGAGCAGCAGCTCTTCGAGAACTCCGACCGGGCGAGGACCCTGCGGGAGGAGGAGGAGCGCCGGCTGCGCTCCTACGGCTGGGTGGACCGCAAGGCCGGGCTGGCCCACATCCCCATCGACCGGGCGATGGACCTCGTCCTCCAGGGGGAGCGGCCGTGACCCGCCCGCTCCGCGCCGCCCTGCTGCTCTCCGCCCTGGCGGCCGCCGCGCCGGCCGCGGCCATCCCCTTCAAGGAGCCGCCGGTCCCGGCCGCCCCGGTCTCCGGGGTGCTGCCGGCCGAGCTGCAGGGGGTCGAGATCCGCGAGCGGCTCGGCGAGAAGGTGCCGCTCGACGCCACCTTCACCGGGCCGGACGGCGGGCCGGTGCGCCTGGCCGACCTCTTCGCCCGTGGCAAGCCGGTGGTGCTGTCGCTGGTCTACTACGACTGCCCCATGCTCTGCGGCCTGCTGCTCTCCGGGGAGGCGCGCGCCTTCCGGGAGATGGGGCTGGAGCTGGGGCGCGACTACGAGGCGGTGACCATCTCCTTCGCGCCCCGGGAGACCAGCCGGCAGGCGGCGGAGCGGCAGCGCGGCTACCTGCAGGCGATGGGGCGGCCCGGCGCCGCCGCCGACTGGCCGTTCCTCACCGGCGAGGAGCCGGAGATCCGCAAGGTCACGGAGGCGGTGGGCTTCGGCTACGCCTACGACGCCAGGACCCGCCAGTACGCCCACCCGGCGGCGATCTTCGTGCTCGGCCCCGACGGCAAGGTCTCGCGCTACCTCTACGGGATCGACTTCCCGCCCCGCGACCTCCGGCTGGCGGTGGTGGAGGCGGGGCAGGGGCGGGTGGGCACCAGCTTCGACAAGCTGCTGCTCACCTGCTACCGCTACGACCCCGCCAGCCGCCGCTACGAGCCCTACGTCATGGGCTTCATCCGCGTCGCCGCGCTGTCGGTCCTCGGGGCGCTGGCCGTCACCCTCGGCCTCTTCTGGCGGCGCGAGGTGAAGCGGGGGACCGTCCGATGAACGAGCTGATGCGGCGGATGCTGTTCCTCCCCGAGCAGGGGTCGGCCTACGCCCGCCAGGTGGACCGGCTCCACTACTTCGTCATCAGCATGACGATGGTGGGCTTCGTCGGCGTGGCCGCCACCGTGCTCTGGTTCGTGATCCGCTACCGCCGGCGCGCCGAGGGCGAGCCCACCCCCACCATCGAGCCGCGTCCCATCCACGAGGTGCTCTTCGTGGGCGGCCCGCTGGCCCTGTTCCTGGTCTGGTTCGCCATCGGCTACCCGCTCTACGTCCGGCTGCAGACCCCGCCCCGGGACGCCATGGACGTCTACGTCATGGGCAAGAAGTGGATGTGGAAGTTCGCCTACCCGGGCGGCCCCAACGACATGGACGACCTCCACGTCCCGGCGGGCCGGCCGGTCCGGCTGCTCATCACCTCGCGCGACGTCATCCACTCCTTCTACATGCCGGCCTTCCGGCTGAAGCAGGACGCGGTGCCGGGGCGCTACGCCGAGACCTGGTTCCAGGCCGACAAGCCGGGGCGCTACGAGATCTTCTGCGCCGAGTACTGCGGGCTGGGCCACTCCGCCATGCTGGGAACGCTGGTGGTGATGGAGCCGGAGAAGTTCGACGCCTGGATGACCGAGGCGCGCCGCTCGCCCGCGGTGGCGGCGGCGCAGGACACGCCCGACGCCGCCGCCAACCCCGTCGCCACGCTGGCCCGGCAGGGACGCAACCTGGCGGTGGAGTACGGCTGCATGAAGTGCCACTCGGTGGACGGCACCCGCCACATCGGCCCGAGCTGGCTCGACCTCTACCTGCGCAAGGAGCCGCTGGAGGGGGGCGGCACGGTGGTGGCCGACGAGGGCTACCTCACCGAGTCGATGATGGATCCCGGCGCCAAGGTGGTGAAGGGGTTCGCCCCGGTGATGCCCACCTTCCAGGGGCGCATCCCCGGCCCCGAGGTCGCCGCCATCGTCGAGTTCATCAAGACCCTTCGCACCGACGCGGTGCACCCCGCTCCCACCCCAGGTCGCGCCTATGAGCCCGTCCCCGGCTTCGATCCCACCCGCTCCCGCTGACGCCGGGGCGCCGCTCTACCTGGAGCGGAACTACCTGAACGCCCGGCGCGGGCTGTGGTCGTGGCTCACCACGCTCGACCACAAGCGCATCGGCGTCATGTACCTGGTGCTGACCTCGGCGGCGCTCTTCCTGGGCGGGATCTTCGCCATGCTGCTGCGGATCGAGCTGCTGACGCCCGGCCCCACCATCATGTCGGCGCTGGCCTACAACCGGACCTTCACGCTCCACGGCGTGGTCATGATCTTCCTCTTCATGATCCCGGCCATCCCCGGCATCTTCGGCAACTTCTTCCTGCCCCTGATGATCGGCGCCCGCGACGTGGCCTTCCCGCGGCTCAACCTGCTCTCGGTCTACCTGTACCTCACCGGCGCGGCCATCGCCCTCTACGGCATGATCCACGGGGGCGCCGACACCGGCTGGACCTTCTACACCCCGTACTCCACCACCACCGTGACCATGGTGTGGCCCATCCTGCTCGGCGCCTTCGTCCTGGGCATGGGCTCGATCGTCACCGGCCTGAACTTCATCGTCACCGTCCACACCCTGCGCGCCCCGGGCATCGGCTTCATGCGGATGCCGCTCTTCGTCTGGGCGCTCTACGCCACCAGCATCATCCAGGTGCTGGCCACCCCGGTGCTGGGCATCACCCTGCTGCTGGTGGCGGTGGAGAACGTCTTCGGCTTCGGGATCTTCGACCCGGCCCGCGGCGGGGATCCGGTGCTCTTCCAGCACATGTTCTGGTTCTACTCGCACCCGGCGGTCTACATCATGATCCTCCCGGCCATGGGGGCGATCACCGAGGTGCTCTCCGCCTTCGCGCGCAAGAACACCTTCGGCTACCGGGCCGTGGCCTTCTCCTCGCTGGGCATCGCCTTCGTGGGCTTCTTCACCTGGGGCCACCACCTCTTCACCTCGGGCCAGTCCACGGTGGACGCCGGGATCTTCGGGGTGCTCTCGATGTTCGTGGGCATCTTCACCGCCATCAAGATCTTCAACTGGACCGCCACGCTCTACCGCGGCTCCATCGCCATCCGGACCCCGTTCATCTACGTGATCGCCTTCCTCTTCTTCCTGCTCTTCGGCGGGATGACCGGCATCGCGCTGGCCACCGTCGCCCTCGACGTGCACTGGCAGGACACCTACTTCGTGGTGGCCCACTTCCACTTCATCATGGTGGGCGGGACGGTGGCCGGGTTCCTGGCGGCGCTCACCTACTGGTGGCCGAAGATGTTCGGGAAGAGCTACAGCGAGCGCTGGGGCATCGTCGGCGCCACCCTCATCTTCCTGGGCTTCAACTTCACCTTCATCCCCCAGTTCCTGCTCGGCAACGAGGGGATGCCGCGCCGCTACTACTCCTACCCGGTGCGCTTCTGGCCGCTGAACGTGGCCTCCACCGCCGGCGCCTCGGTGCTGGCGCTGGGTTTCCTGGTGGTGCTGGCGACGCTGCTGCTCTCGCTGAAGTACGGCAAGCCGGCCGGCCCGAACCCCTGGGGCTCGCGCGGCTACGAGTGGAAGACCCTCTCGCCGCCGCCGGAGGGGAACTTCCTCACGCAGCCGACCTACCCGCGCATGCCGCACGACTACGACGACCTGAACCCGGGCCGGGGAGGGCACTGATGCCGGCCGCCGAGTCGCACGTCGCCCACCACTTCCCCGACCTGGAGGTCCAGTCCCACGCCGCGCGGCTGGGGATGTGGCTCTTCCTGGCCACCGAGGTGCTGCTCTTCGGCGGGCTGTTCACCGCCTACGCCCTCTACCGGATGCTGTACCCCTCCGCCTTCCACGGGGCCTCGAGGCTCATCGAGACCTCGATGGGCGCGCTGAACACCGTGGTGCTCATCACCTCGTCCCTGACGGTGGCGCTGGCCTTCCACTACTCGCGCCAGTCGCGCAACCGCCTGGCGGCGCTGCTGCTCGTGGCCACCATCGGGCTCGGCTTCGTCTTCCTGGGGGTGAAGGCAGTCGAGTACGCCCACCACTTCCGCGAGGGCCACCTGCCGGGCCGCTTCTACCGGTACGCCGGCCTCCAGGTCCCGGGCGCGTCGATGTTCTTCACCGTCTACTTCCTGATGACCGGGCTGCACGGGATCCACGTGATCATCGGCATGGGGGTCCTGACCTGGCTGGCGGTCGGGGCCTGGCGCGGCTCGTACGGCGGCGACTACACCACGCCCATCGAGCTGGGCGGGATGTACTGGCACCTGGTGGACCTCATCTGGATCTTCCTCTTCCCGCTGCTCTACCTCATCTGACGAAGGGGCCCATGTCCGCCGAGACCGAGCACAAGCACGCCGGGCCGGGCCGCTACGTGGCGGTCTGGATCGCCCTGCTCCTCTTCACCGCGCTCACCGTGGCGCTCGGCCGGTCGCACCTGGCCGGCAGCTGGGGCCTCCCGGTGGCGCTGGCCATCGCGGTGGTGAAGTCCACGCTGGTGGTGCTCTTCTTCATGCACCTCTGGGATCACGGCGGCGCCAACCGCCTGGTGCTGGCCACCGCCCTGGTCTTCGTGGCGCTGCTCATCGGCCTGGTGCTGCTCGACAGCGCCACCCGCTTCCCGCTGGCGGACCCGCCCACCGAGGCGACGATGCGGCTCATGCCGCCCGGCCCGGGCGCGCCGCCCGGCGTGGAGCCGGCCGCGGCCCGCCCCTGACGCGCTGCGCCGGCCCGCAAGCGGACGTTCACGGCCGGGAGGGCGGGGCGCGGTGCGCAGGCGATGGGCCGCGCCTCACCGGGGCGGGCCGGTTTGTTGCCTTCGGCCGCGCGAACCTGCCATCGTGGCGAACGACTCCACGCGGCAGCGGTCGCGAGCTCGACGGCAGGAGGACATGCAGCTCGACCTCCACAGCGCGCTGCGCATCCTGGGCTGGGCGCTGGCAGCCTGGGCAGCGATCTCCGTGGCCGCGGCGGTGGTGATCGCGCGGCTCTTCCGCGCCCGCGCCCGCCTGAACGACCAGCTCGCCGCCGACGGCCGCCGCGCGGAGTGGGCGGAGGCGGCCGCCGCTCAGGGCGAGGCGCCCGGCGCCGCGCGCGCCGCGCGGTAGCCTCCGCGCCTCACCCGCGGCGCGCCACCCCCAGCTCCCGCTCGTAGGCGCGCCGCGCCTCGTCGGAGAAGACGCAGAAGACCGCGCGCCCGATCGACG
>JAKAEO010000105.1 GCA_021818285.1 Myxococcales bacterium | reverse complement strand
GGCGCATGGACAAGACGCGCAGTCATCGACGTCCAGCGCGCGCCGTACGCTGAAGGAGTTTCTCCGGCAATACCTGCGCGAGTCTCGGCCTGGGGCCGACAAGGCCACGCGCTTCTCTGCTGCCTTCATGAGACGTGGCGACGGTGCGGTGGATCAAGTGGTCGTATACGTCACCGGCCGCCACTGGTGTGGGAGCGGCGGGTGTACTCTGCTCGTCTTGGAACCGCACGACTCCTCGTTCAGGCTCATTGGCAGAACATCGATCGTCAGGCCCCCGATCAGAGCTTTGCGCATCGTGACGAACGGCCGCAATGACATCGGTGTCTGGGTACAGGGGGGTGGCATTCAACCCGGATACGAGGCAATCCTCGAATTCGATGGCAGGGCGTACCCGGGGAATCCGACGGTTCCTCCGGCCCGGCGGCTGCCTGGAAGGGTCGCGGGGGAGGTCCTCGTTCCGACGACGGGCAATACCCAGCCCCTTTATTCGAATAGACGACCTCCGGGCGTTCCTGGAGATAGCCCTGGCTCCGGCAGGGAGCCGCTTATCAACAACATAGGCCGCACAGTTGGCGTGATGTACGGAGGTGGCATCGGGCGTGGCGCTCATCTCCGCTGGCGACCGAGACGGGTCATCCGGCTGATGAGCCACCTCACCGCGTTTCCATCACGGCGACCAGTCGATGAGTCGCTCCACCGGATCACCTGGGGGGGCATCGTCAGGCGGCGTGCGGGCCACGGGTGGCACCGAGTGCGGGAAAACGGTAGCAGAGAGCGCGGGAAAGTGGTAGTCACTGGGTGATGGATGGGTACAGGAAACGCTCCGCCGACCGCCTGATCGGCGAGCTGCTCGCCGAGCTGCCCGCGTTGCTCATCGTGGGGCCGCGGGCGACCGGAAAGACGACGACCGCGTCCAGGCACGCGGCCACGACCATCCGGCTCGACCGGCCGGGGGAGGCCGTGGCCTTCCAGGCCGACCCGGACTCGGCTCTTCGCGGCCTCGAGGAGCCGGTGCTGCTGGACGAGTGGCAGGCGGTTCCCGGGGTCCTGGGCGCCGTCAAGCGCGCCGTCGACGCGGAACCGCGCCCGGGGCGCTTTCTCCTCACCGGATCCGTGCGCGCCGACCTCGATGCGCCGACCTGGCCCGGAACCGGCCGGCTCGTCCGGGTGCCCCTGTACGGCATGACCGTGGCGGAACGGCTGGGACGGTCGGCCACCGAGCCACTCCTCGACCGGCTCTCCCGAGGGGACGACCTCGCGGTGCCCCGGGACGCTCCCGACCTTCGAGGCTACGTCGAGCTGGCCCTCCAGAGCGGGTTCCCCGAGGCGGCGCTGTCGCTCTCCGGGCGGACCCGAGCGCGCTGGCTCGAGAGCTACCTCGACCAGCTCCTGACCAGGGACGCGATGCGCGTCGCGGGGCCCCGCGATCCCGCCAAGCTCCGGCGCTACTTCGAGGCCTACGCCCTCAACTCCGCCGGCCTGGTGGAGGAGAAGACGCTGCTCGAGGCGGCGGGGCTCAATCGAAAGACCGCGACGGCCTACGAGCAGCTGCTGGTCAACCTCCTGGTCGTCGACCGCGCACAGCCGTGGACCTCCAATCGGCTGAAGAGGCTCGTCCGCTCTCCCAAGCGCTACCTGACGGACGCAGCGCTTCTCGCCGGCATCCTGAGGGTGGATGCGAACGCGATCCTGCGCGAAGGGGATCTCCTCGGGCGCCTCCTGGACACCTTCGTCGCGTCCCAGCTGCGCGCCGAGTCGGTCGTCGCCGAGTGCCGCCCGCGCCTCTACCACCTGCGCCAGGAGCAAGGACGGCACGAGATCGACCTCCTCGCGGAGCTCTCGGCGACGCGGGTCATCGCCGTCGAGGTCAAGGCGAGCGCGGCCCCCCGAGCGGACGACGCCCGCCACCTCACCTGGCTCCGCGACCAGCTTGGCGAGCGCTTCGTCCGGGGCGTCGTGCTTCACACCGGGCCCAGGGCGTACGCGATCGACGACCGCGTTCTCGCGGCGCCCATCGCCACGCTCTGGTCGCGCCCGGCTGCCTCGTGAACGCGCCCACGTCCGCCGGCGACCGCGCGGACCGGTAGCGCCGCGGCCGGATTCTGGTAGATCCCGCCCATGACCGCACCGCTCGCCCTGGCCCTGGCCCTCTCGCTCGCGGGAGCCGCGCCCGCCGCCGCGCCGGCCCGGGGCCCGGCCACGGCGCCGGCGAAGGCCAGGGGCCGGCCCGGCCCGGCGCCGACCGTCCTCACCCTGCAGCGTCCCGCCGGCAAGGAGTGGTTCGGCCTGTACCTCGTCGGCAAGAAGGCCGGCTATACGTGGAGTCAGGTGCGGCGCGAGGTGCGGGACGGCCACCCGGTCCTGGTGACCCGCCAGGAGACCGAGCTCACGGTGGACGTCGGCGGGAAGACGGTGAAGCGCGCCCAGTCGGACGAGAAGGTCTTCGAGGCCGCGCCGCGCGGGCGGCTCCTCTCCTTCCGGAGCCGGCGCAGCGGCGACGGCGGCGAGCGGACGGTGGATGGGCGCTGCGACGCGAAGGGCTGCACCCTCACCCTCGTCGCCGACGGCGGGACGGAGACGCGCCGCATCCCCGCGCCGGGCGAGAACGCCGAGCAGGCCGACGCCGCGCGCCTCGCCGCCGCCCGCCGCGGCCTGGTGCGCGGGCCCCAGCTCGACCTGGAGCAGCTCCGGGTCCGGCAGGTGGAGGACCGCTTCCGGGAGCGGCGCACCGTCGGCGCCGGCGGCGTCGAGGTCCGGGTGGCGGTGGTCGAGGAGCGCGAGGTGGGGGACCGCACCTCCACCGAGCTGTCGATCGCCCCCGACGGCCGCATCCTCGAGCTCAGGCTGGGCGGCTCGGTCGTCGCCCGCGCCGAGCCGGAGGCGGTGGCGCGCCGCCTCGACCAGGTGGACCTCTTCAGCCTCACCCGGGTGCCGCTGCCCGGCCCGCTGCCCCGCGACGTGCCGCTCGCCATCGTCTACCGGCTGCGCGGCCTGCCGGCCGGCTTCCGGCTGGACGACGCCCGGCAGCGGACCGAGCCCGCCGGGCCGGGCGAGACGCTGCTCACCGTGACCGCGCGGAGGCCGGCGGCGGCCGACCCGGCCCGCGACGCGCCCCGGACGCCCCGCGGGGCGCGCGCCGGCGACCCGCTGCTCGCCCCGGGCAGCTCCGCCGTCGGCGAGATCGACTCGGACGCGCCCGCCATCCGCCGGCTGGCGGCCGAGGGGGTGGGGGACGCGCGGGGGAGCTACGCCGCGGCGCTGCGCCTGAACCGGCTGGTCTTCGAGCGGCTGCGCAAGGTCTTCGGCGCGAGCCGCGACAGGGCCAGCGAGGTGCTCGCCGCCGGCGAGGGGGACTGCACCGAGCACAGCCTGCTCCTCACCGCCCTGGCGCGCGCCGCGGGCATCCCGGCCCGGCCGGTCTACGGCCTCGTCTACACCCGCTACGGGGCCGGCGGCGACGGCCTCTACTGGCACGCCTGGGTGGAGGTGCGGAGCGGCGAGGAGTGGATCGCCCTTGACCCCACCTTCGGCGAGCCGGTGGCCGACGCCACCCACGTGGCCCTGGGCCGCGCCTCGCAGGTGGACGCCATGGCGCTGCTCGGCAGCCTGAAGGTGATCTCCGCCGACCCGCGGCCGGTCCGCTGACGGCCCGCCGGCGGGCCGGGCGGCGGCGGCGCGGGAGTTGACGGCCCGCCCCGGGCCGTCCTTTCATGCGGGCCCCACCGCCTCCCGGGAGCGCCCATGACCGGTCTCGACCACGTCGCCATCCTCGTCGCCGACCTCGACGCCGCGGTGAAGCTCTTCCGCGACACCTACGGCCTGCCCGAGCCGGAGATCGAGCACGTGCCGACCGAGAAGGTGAGGGTGGCCATCTTCGGCCACGGCGCCGGCCGCATCGAGCTGGTCTCGCCGGCCGGCCCCGACAGCCCCATGCAGAAGGCCCTGGAGAAGCGGGGCGAGGGGCTGCACCACATCTGCATCGAGGTGCCGGACATCGGCCGGGCCATGGCCGGCCTCCGGGCCGGGGGCGCGCCGCTGCTCGACGAGAAGCCCAGGCCCGGGGCGGGCGGCGCCCAGGTCGCCTTCGTCCACCCCAGGGGCAGCCGCGGCGTGCTGGTCGAGCTGCGCCAGGGACCGAAGCAGCCTTGACCCCTGCGGCGGGCCGTGCTTCAAAGGCCCGTCTTTCCACGGCGAAGCGCACGCCGCTTCGCGCCAGAGGACCGCCCATGCCGAGGCTCCGCCCGATCCTCCTCGCCCTCCTCGCGCCGCTCGCCGCGGCCGCGCAGGGCGTGGCCCCGAAGCCCGCCGCCCCCGCCGCCCCCGCCGAGGCCGCCGCGCCGTCGCCCGAGGTCCAGGCGCTGGTGAGGAAGGAGGTCGAGAAGGCCAAGGCGGAGCTCCGCGACGAGGTCCGCGCCGAGATCCAGGGGCAGCAGTCGGCCAAGGAGTTCCTGGAGAGCGGCACCGAGGCCAGCGAGAAGCCCAAGCTCGACTTCCTCCAGCTCCGCGGCTACTTCCGCGTCCGCGGCGACCTCTTCGACGACCTCGCCCTGAAGCGCAGCCCGGATCCGGCCGGCTACACCCTGTTCCCGCCGCCCCTCGGCTCGCCCGACAAGTCCACCCAGACCAGCGCCAACACCCGGCTGCGGCTCGAGCCGGTGATGAACGTCTCGGAGCAGGTGCGGGTGCTGGCGCAGCTCGACCTGCTCGACGGCATCGTGCTCGGCTCCAGCTCCGCCGGCTCGGCCGCGTCCGAGTCGATCGGCCAGACCGTCCCCGAGCTGGGCAAGAACGGGATCGACCGCAGCTCGATCCGCGTGAAGCGGGCCTGGGGCGAGGTGCAGACGCCGGTCGGTCTGCTCTCCTTCGGGCGGATGCCGGACCAGTTCGGCCTGGGCATCTCCTCCAACGCCGGCGGCGGCCTGGACGACGACCTCGGCGACAACGTGGACCGCTTCCAGCTGGCCGTCCCGATCCGCCAGACCTTCCTCGGGCCGCTGGTGGTGGTCCCGTACTACGACATCAACTCCTCGGGGATCATCTCCCAGAACCTGGGCGGGGTGGGCCAGCCCTTCTCGCTCGACAAGGCCGACGAGCGCACCACCATCGGCTTCAAGCTGGCGCGGATCGACACCGACGACGAGCTGAAGCGCAAGCTGGACGCCGGCCAGCTGGTCTGGAACGCGGCGGCGCGGTACGGCTACCACTCCCAGTCCTGGGCCTTCAGCAACCTCACCGGGACGCCGGGCGTCCCCAGCTACTACCCGCCCAATGTGGACCAGGTGAAGATCGGGCTCGCCTACCACTCGGTGGACCTGTGGGGGCGCCTCCAGGGCAAGCGCTGGCGCGTCGAGGCCGAGGCGGGGATGCGCATCGGCTCGCAGCAGGACGCGCGGCTCCAGGCTTCCGACCCGCCGCTGGGGCCGGTGCAGATCCTCCAGTTCGGCGGCGTGCTCCGGGGCGACCTCCGGCCCACCGCCAAGCTGACCCTGGGGCTGGAGTCCGGCTTCGCCAGCGGCGACCGGGCCCCGGGCTTCGGCAACCGGCCCGACCGCGGCGTCCCGGTCCCCGGCTCCATCGACGGCCTGCAGGCCTACGGCACGCTCTCCGGCGGCCAGTACATCTACACCGACACCAGCATCAAGAACTTCCGCTTCAACCCGGCCTACCGCGTGGACATGATCCTCTGGCGGGAGCTGATCGGCGGCCTGACCGACGCCTGGTACCTGAAGCCGAGCTTCCGCTACGACTTCCTGGAGGGGCTGTCGCTGCGCTTCGCGCTCGTCTACTCGCAGGCGGTCTTCGGCTCCTCGACGCCGTCCACCGACCACCGCCCGCTGGGCATCGAGGCCGACTCCGGCCTGCACTACGTCTCGGACGACGGCTTCCACGTGTGGCTGGACTGGGGCGTGCTGCAGCCGCTCGACGGCCTGGGCTACGGCCCGAACCGCGTGGCCGGCGACCAGGCGCTGGTGCGCGGCCACGCCATCCGCACCGGCCTGGCCATCAAGTTCTAGCGGGGCCGCCCGGTCGCCCCTCTCCCAGGGTAGAGGGCGCCGGGACGCCGTGGTAGCGTCCGGACCCGCATGAAGGCCCAGCGCGAGAAGGCGAAGCCGGTCAGCCGGGCGGCGCTCGCCAAGGCTGCCGACCGCCGCCTGGTGGCGCTGTCGGTGTCGATCCAGGACGACGCCGCCCTCTTCGACGAGGACATCCGCGGCAGCCGCGCCCACGTGGCCATGCTGGCGGCCCAGGGCATCGTCCCCCGCGCCGCGGCGAGGCGCATCGACGCCGGGCTGCGCCGGGTGCGGGCCGAGTTCGCCGCCGGGAAGATCCGCTTCGACGAGAAGCTGGAGGACGTCCACACCCACGTCGAGCGGCGGCTCGGGGAGCTCGTCGGCGCGGACGCCGGCTACCTGCACGCCGGCCGCAGCCGCAACGACCAGGTGGCCCTCGACGAGCGGCTCTTCATCGTCGGCGCCTGCGACCGCTGCGACGCCTCGCTGGCCGGGCTGCAGCGGGCGCTGGTGGCCCAGGCCCGCCGCCACGAGCGGACCCTGCTGCCCGGCTACACCCACCTGCAGCGGGCCCAGCCGGTGACCCTGGCCCACCACCTGCTCGCCTTCGTGGAGATGCTGTGGCGCGACCGGCAGCGCCTCCTCGAGGTGCGCCGCCGGGCCGCCGTCTCGCCGCTGGGGGCCGGGGCGCTGGCCGGCACCACCCTGCCCATCGACCGCTGGCGCACCGCCCGGGCGCTGGGCTTCGCCGAGGTGACCCGCAACTCCCTCGACGCGGTGAGCGACCGGGACGGCGCCATCGAGCTCTCCTTCGCGGTGGCCCTCTCGGCGATGCACCTCTCGCGGCTCGGCGAGGAGGTGGTGCTCTGGAGCACCCGGGAGTTCGGCTTCCTCGTCCTCGACGACGCCTTCGCCACCGGCTCGTCGCTCATGCCGCAGAAGAAGAACCCGGACGCCGGCGAGCTGGCCCGCGGCCGCGCCAGCCGCGCCCTGGGCGACCTGGTGACGCTGCTGTCGCTGCCGAAGAACCTGCCGCTCAGCTACAACCGCGACCTCCAGGAGGACAAGCGGCCGCTCCTCGAGGGGCCGAAGGCGCTCTGCCTGACGCTCGACGCGCTGGCCGGGCTGGTGGAGACCGCCCGCTTCCAGCCGGAGCGGATGCGGGAGGCGCTGGGCGGCGGCGAGACCCTGGCCACCGACGCCGCCGAGTACCTGGTGGAGAAGGGGGTCCGTTTCCGCGAGGCCCACGAGGCGGTGGGCGCGGCGGCGGCCTTCGCGACCCGCGCCGGGCGGCCCCTCTCGTCGCTCACGCCGGAGGAGTGGCGCCGCTTCCACCCGGCCTTCGGCAAGGACGTGCTGCGCTGCTTCGACCCGGTCCGCAGCCTCTCGCGCCGCGAGCTGCCCGGCGGCCCCGGGCCGCGCCGGGTGCGGCGCGAGCTGGAGCGCTGGGAGGCGGCCCTGGGGATGCGGAGGAAGCGGTGACGGGGGAGGCGCCCCTCACCCCGGTCCTCCTCCTGCTCCTCCTCGCCGCCTGCGGCGTGAAGGCCAGCCCTCGCCCGCCCGAGCCGCGCGCCACCGTCCCGGGCCACCGCGCCGCTCCGGCCCCCGTGGCTCCCGCCGCGCCCGCGCCCGCCGAGCGGGGGCCGGTCACGCCGGCGGCGAAGGCGCCGTGAACCACTTCCAGCGGCGAGACGGCGAGCTCTTCGCCGAGGAGGTCCCGCTGGCGGCGCTGGCCGCGGCCCACGGGACGCCCCTCTACGTCTACTCCACCGCCACCCTGACCCGGCACTGGAAGGTGCTGGAGGGGAGCCTGCGCGGGCTGCGCCACCTCACCTGCTACGCGGTGAAGGCCAACTCCAGCCTGGCGGTGCTCTCGCTCCTCGCCCGGCTCGGCGCCGGCTTCGACATCGTCTCCGGCGGCGAGCTGTACCGGGTGCGCAAGGCCGGCGGCGACCCGCGCAAGGTGGTCTTCAGCGGCGTGGGGAAGCGCGACGACGAGGTCGCCTTCGCGCTGGAGGCCGGCGTCCGGGTGCTGGACGTGGAGAGCGCCGAGGAGCTGGCCCGGGTCTCGATCGTGGCCCGCCGGCTCGGGAAGCGCGCCCCGGTGGCGCTGCGGGTGAACCCCGACGTGGACCCGCGCACCCACCCGTACATCTCCACCGGCCTCAAGGGGAACAAGTTCGGCGTCCCGGTGGAGGAGGCGCTGCGGCTCTACGCCCTGGCGGCGAGGGACCGGGCGCTGCGGATCCGGGGCGTGGCCATGCACATCGGCTCGCAGGTCACGGAGCTCGCCCCCTTCCTCGACGCCATCGCCCGGATGCGCGGGCTGGTGGACGAGCTGCGGCGGCAGGGCATCGCCGTCGGCCACCTCGACATCGGCGGCGGGCTCGGCATCCCCTACGAGGAGTCGGAGGAGCCGCCCCACCCCGACGCCTACGGCGCGGCGGTGAAGAAGGCGCTGCGCGGCTTCGGCGGCGAGGTGCTGCTCGAGCCGGGCCGGCTGCTCGTCGGCAACGCCGGGGTGCTCGTCACCCGGGTGCTCTACCGGAAGCGGAACGGCCGGAAGCGCTTCGTGGTGGTGGACGCCGGCATGAACGACCTGGTCCGGCCCGCCATGTACGGCGCCTTCCACGCCATCGAGCCGGTCGGCCCCCCGGCGGCGGCGGAGATCACCTGCGACGTGGTCGGCCCCATCTGCGAGTCGGGCGACTTCCTGGCCCGGGGGCGGCGCCTGCCGGAGCCGGAGGCCGGCGACCTGCTCTGCGTCCGGTCGGCCGGCGCCTACGGCTTCGCCATGTCGAGCCAGTACAACGCCCGGCCGCGCGCCGCCGAGGTGCTGGTGGACCGGGACCGGGTGCTGCTGGCCCGCCGCCGGGAGGCCTACCCGGACCTGGTCCGGGGCGAGAGCGCCCGCCCCCGCCCCCGGCGTTTCGGTCCCCGGCGCGGGTTGCGGTAAGCTCTCCACCCCCCAGACGCGCCGGCGGCGCGGGAGGAACGCATGCGGCTCCAGGGCTCGATGGTGGCCATCGTCACCCCGATGAAGGACGGGAAGGTCGATCTCAAGGCCCTGCGCGAGCTCACCGAGTGGCAGGTCTCCGAGGGCACCGACGGCATCGTCCCCTGCGGCACCACCGGCGAGGGCGTCACCCTCACCCCGGCCGAGCGCGCCGAGGTCATCCGCGCGGTGGTGGAGCAGGTGCGCGGGCGGGCCGCGGTGATCGCCGGCGCCGGCTCCAACGCCACCCACGAGTGCATCGAGGCGGTGGGGCTGGCCAAGGCGCTCAAGGCCGACGCCGCGCTGGTGGTCTCCCCCTACTACAACAAGCCGACGCAGGAGGGGCTCTTCCGCCACTACCTGGCCATCTGGGAGGCGAACCGCTTCCCGGTGGTGCTCTACAACGTGCCCTCGCGCACCTCCGGCGACGTGCTGCCCGAGACCGTGGCCCGGCTCGCCAAGGCCGGCGCCATCACCGGCATCAAGGAGGCCACCGCCAACATGGACCGGCAGGTCCAGCTGGTGGAGCGGGTGGGCAAGGACGCCATCGCCTACCTCTCCGGCGACGACTTCACGGTGCTGCCCTACATGGCCTGCGGCGGCCACGGCGTCATCTCGGTGGTGGCCAACGTCGCCCCCCGCGCCATGAAGGAGCTGGTGGTGCTCTGCCAGCGCGGCGAGTGGGGACGGGCCCTCGACAAGCAGGTGGCCATGGCCGAGCTGAACCGCGCCATGTTCTACGAGACCAACCCCGGGCCGGTGAAGGCGGCGGTGGCGCTGCTCGGCAAGGCCGGCGGGGAGCTGCGGCTGCCGCTGGCGCCGGTCTCCGACCAGAACCTCGCCCGGGTCCGCCAGGCCATGGTGCGCTTCGGCCTCCTCAAGCTGGCCTGACCGGAGCCGCCATGATCGAGGTCGTCGTCACCGGCGCCGCCGGCCGCATGGGCGGCCAGATCGTCCGCATGGTCCGGGCCACGCCGGCCCTCGCCCTGGCCGCGGCCCTGGAGCGGCCCGGCTTCCCGGCGGGCCAGGACGCCGGCGTCGCCGCCGGGCTCGGCCCCATCGGCGTGAGCATCGGCACCGACCTGGCCGCGGCCCTGGCCCTGAAGCCGGCGGTGCTGGTGGACTTCACCCACTTCGAGGCCTCGGCGGCCGCGGCCGAGGCCTGCGCCCGGGCCGGCGTGGCGGTGGTCATCGGCTCGACCGGCTTCACCCCCGAGGCCCGCGCCCGGGTGGCGGAGGCCGCCCGCGCCGTCCCGGTGGTGCTCTCGCCCAACATGAGCGTGGGCGTGAACGTGATGTTCGACCTGGTCCGGCGGGCCGCGGCGGTGCTGGGCGACGCCTACGACGTCGAGATCGTGGAGATGCACCACAAGCTGAAGAAGGACGCGCCCAGCGGCACCGCGGTGCGGCTCGCCGAGGTGGCGGCCGAGGCGCTGGGGCGCGACCCGAGGAAGGACGTCCGCACCGCGCGCGCCGGGATGATCGGCGAGCGGCCGCCGCGCGAGATCGGGGTGCAGACCCTGCGGGGCGGCGACGTGGTCGGCGAGCACACCGTCTACTTCGCCGGGATGGGCGAGCGCGTCGAGATCACCCACCGGGCCACCTCGCGCGAGCAGTTCGCGCGCGGGGCGGTGCGGGCGGCCCAGTGGGTCGCCGGCCGGGCGCCCGGCCTCTACGACATGCAGGACGTGCTGGGCCTGCGCTGAAGGGGGAGCCATGAGGAGCTGCCGCTACCGCCGGGGAGGCCGCGAGGCCTACGGGGTGGTCGAGGGAACCGGTGTGCGGGCGCTGTCGGCGGCCCCCTGGCTGGGCGGCCAGCCGGAGGGGGCGGCGGTGCCGCTCGCCGAGGTGGAGCTGCTGGCGCCGGCCGAGCCCTCCAAGGTGGTGGCGGTGGGCCGCAACTACCGGGCCCACGCCGCCGAGCAGGGGGCCGAGGTCCCCAAGGAGCCGCTGCTCTTCCTCAAGCCCTCCTCGGCGGTGATCGGGCCGGGCGCCGCCATCGTCCTCCCCGAGGCCTCGAAG
>JAKAEO010000104.1 GCA_021818285.1 Myxococcales bacterium | reverse complement strand
GCGCCAGGTCGACCACCGAGAAGTCGGAGGCGACCATGAAGGTCTGCAGCACCCCGATGAGCAGCGAGGCCAGGAAGGCGCCGCCCAGCGAGCCCATCCCGCCCACCACCACCACCACGAAGACGATCGGGCCCATCGCCGCCGCCATCCCCGGCTCGGTGACGAAGGCGTTGCCGGCGATGACCCCGGCCAGCGCGGCCAGCGCCGCGCCGCCGCCGAAGACCAGGGTGAAGACGCGGGGGACGTCGTGGCCCAGCGCCTGCGCCATGTCGGGCCGGGTCAGCGCCGCCCGGATGACGAGGCCGACGCGGGTGCGGGTGATGGCCAGGTGGAGCCCGACCAGCATGGCCAGGGACACCGCCATCATGAAGCCCTTGTAGAGGGGGAAGGAGGTGCGGAAGAGGGTGAAGGCCGCCCCGTCCAGCGAGGGCGGCACCCGGTAGTCCACCGCCCCCTTGCCCCAGACCAGCTGCACCAGCTCCTCGACGAGGAAGCTCAGGCCGAAGGTGAAGAGCAGCTCCGCCACGTGGCCGAAGCGGTGGACCTTGCGGATCCCGAGGCGCTCGACGGCGGAGCCCAGGAGCCCGACCAGCAGGGGGGCGACCAGCAGCGCCGGCCAGAAGCCCAGCCTGGCCCCGACCTGGAAGGCCAGGTAGGCCCCCAGCATGTAGAAGCTGGCGTGGGCGAAGTTGAGGATGCCCATCATGCTGAAGATCAGCGTCAGGCCGCTCGAGAGCATGAAGAGCAGCAGCCCGTAGGTGACGCCGTTCAGCAGGGTGATGAGCGCGAAGGCCACGCGGGGGTCCCGGTCCCGGGGAGGCGGCGCGGGGCGCCCGTCCCCGGGCGCCCCGTCCCGCCGCGGCGCGCTAGGGCCGCTCCATCTTGCAGGTGGTGGGGAGCTCGGTCTCCCGGGCCGGCACGACCAGGTCGGTGCGGAAGCCGTAGCCGGTCCGGTCCACGTCGTACTTCACCTTCTTGCCGTCCACCTTCTCGAAGGTCGAGATGTAGAGCGGCTGCATGAGCTGGTGGTCCTCCTTGCGCATCCAGATGTCGCCGGTCTCGGCCTTGACGTGCATGCCCTCCAGCGCCCGCGCCACCTTCGCCGGGTCGGTGGACTTGGCCTGGTCGATGGCCTTGGCCAGCATCCGGATCTCGTTGAGGATCCGGAAGTAGTACAGGTCCTGCCCGGTCTTCCGCGTGAACTCGTTGGAGATCGCTTCCAGCGGGCTGGGCAGCACGTTCTTGTGCCACTCGGTGACCTGGACCACCTGGTCGGCGCCGGCCGCGCCGAAGGCGCCCGGGGTCCCCAGCCCGCCGCCGTAGAAGGTGTAGAACTTGGCCTTCAGGCCGGCCTCCTTGGCGGCCTTCACCAGCAGCGAGAGGTCGTTGCCCCAGTTGCCGGTGATGACGGCGTCGGCGCCCGAGGCCTGGATCTTGGAGACGTAGGGGGAGAAGTCCTTCACCTTGCCGATCGGGTGCAGGTCGTTGCCGACGATCTGGATGTCGGGCCGCTTCTGCTTCAGCATCTCGATGGCCGCCTTGGCCACCTGGTGGCCGTGGGCGTAGTCCTGGCCGATGAGGTAGACCTTCTTCACCGCCGGGAGGCCGGCCAGGACCTTGGTGATGACTTCCATCTTCTGGTCGGTGTTGGCGTCGAAGCGGAAGTGCCAGAAGCTGCACTTCGCGTTGGTGAGGTCGGGGTCGACGGCGGCGTAGTTCAGGTAGAGCACCGTCTTGTCGGGGTTGCGGGCGTTGTGCTTGTTCACCGCGTCGACCAGGGCCGCCGCCACGCCCGAGCCGTTGCCCTGGGTGATGAAGCGGATCCCCTGGTCCACCGCCGACTGGAAGGCGATGAGGCTGTCCTGGGGGCTGCCCTTGTTGTCGATGGCCACCATCTCCAGCTTCTGGCCGCCCAGCACGCCGCCGGCGGCGTTGACGCGATCGACGATCATCCGGAAGTGCTGCAGGCCGGCCTCGCCGACGTTGGCGAAGGGGCCGGTCAGGGGGTCGATGTAGGCGATCTTGATCTGCGCGGATGCCGGGGCGGCGGCGAGCAGCGCCGCGGCGGCGAGGAACGCTCGGGTCATGGCTCTTCCTCCAGCGGGTGGGGCTGCGGTGCCCCGCCGGACGGGCGGCCTGCGCTGGGAATCGGTCCGGCCGGCGGGCGAGGGCATGAAACCGGACAGTACGTCGCGCCCGGGGCCCGGACAATGTGACGAGCCTACACGTCCACTCCGCCCGCCTATGGGTTTCGCCCAGCGACCGGCCGCCGGGCGAGCCCCACGTCAGAGCGCCCGGGTCTCGCCGACCTGCATGGTGATGACCCTGGCCTTCACCTTCTGCGCCCGCAGCGCCTTCTCCAGCTCCGCCGGCGTGCCCGTGAGCACCGGGAAGGTCCCGAAGTGCATGGGGATGACGAAGCGGGCGCGGGTGAGCTTCGCCGCGGTGGCGGCGCCCACCGGGTCCATCGTGAAGTGGCCGCCGATGCAGGCCAGCATGTAGTCGATCTTCCAGCGGTCGCCGAGGAGCTTCATGTCGCTCATCACGTCGGTGTCGCCGGTGTGGTAGACGGTCGGCCCGCCCTTCACGTGGATGATGAACCCGGTCGGGTTCCCGCCGTAGAGCACCGGCTCCCCGTCCTTCTTGATGCCGGAGCTGTGCGCCGCGGGCGTGATGGTCACCGAGACCTCGTCGGTGAGGGCGATGGTCCCGCCGATGTTCCCGGAGGTCGCCATGGTCGCCTGCGCCGCCGGGTAGCCCTGCGCCACCAGCGCCCCGGCCAGGTCGAAGCCGGCCACCAGCTTGGCGCCGGTGCGCTTGGCGATGTCCACGGCGTCGCCGACGTGGTCGCCGTGGCCGTGGGTGATGAGGATGTAGTCCACCTTGGTGAGCTTCCGGGCGGCCTCCTTGTCCTTGGCCGAGGGATTCGAGAGCCAGGGGTCGATGGCCAGCACCGTGCCGCCGGGCGTCTTCAGGACGAAGGCGGCGTGTCCGTACCAGGTGAGCTCGGTCCTGCCGGCGCCCGAGGCGGCGAGCGGCAGGGCCGCGACCAGGGCGAGGATGGCGTTGCGCATCGGGGTTCCTCCGGGGATGGGGACGACTCGTTTAACGGGTCCGGCGTCCGGGGCCGCACCCGGACGGGTCGACGTCACGGACTGTGCACGGCCGGCGCCGGCCGCGGCGCGTCAGGACCGGCGCTTGATCTGGAAGGGGCTGAAGGCCTGCTGCTCGGCCATCAGCTCGATGACGTTGACGTTCACGTGGGGCGGCCGCGTCACCGCCCAGAGGACGGCGTCGGCGACGTCCTCGGGGGTGAGGGGCGTGACCCCCTGGTAGACCGCCTTGGCGCGGGCCGCGTCCCCCTGGAAGCGCACCAGCGAGAACTCGGTCTCGGCCATGCCCGGCTCGACGCAGGTGGCGCGCACGCCGGTGCCGACGACGTCGGCCCGCAGGTTCAGGGTGAACTGGTGCACGAAGGCCTTGGTGGCGCCGTAGACGTTGCCGCCGGGGTAGGGGTAGGTGCCGGCCACCGAGCCGATGTTCACCACGTGGCCGCGCCCCCGCTCCACCATGCCGGGGAGCAGCAGCCGCGTCATGGCGACGAGGCCGCGGCAGTTGGTGTCGATCATCTTGTCCCACTCGTCGAGCGAGGAGCGGTGCGCCCCCTCGAGGCCCAGCGCCAGCCCGGCGTTGTTGACGAGCACGTCCACCCGCGCGAGCTCCGCGGGCAGCGAGGCCAGGGCCCGCTCCACCTGGGCGCGGACGCCGACGTCGAAGGCCAGCGGGTGGACCCGGGGCCCGAGCCGCATGGCCAGGGCGCGCAGCCGGTCCTCGCGGCGCCCGGTGACGACGACGCGCGCCCCCTCCCGGGCGAAGCGCTCGGCGGTGGCGAGGCCGAAGCCGGCGGTGGCGCCGGTGACGAGGACGGTGGTGCCGGAGAGGGTCATGGCCGGGGATTCTAGCCGCACCCCGCCGGCGACGGGGAGGGAACCCACGGCCGGGCGGCGGTCAGGAGGCCGGCGGAGGAGGCGCCTCGCGCTGCGGGAAGGTGAGCGTGAAGCGGCTCCCGCCCTCCGGGATCGCGCCGGCCGAGATGTCCCCCCCGTGCTGCAGGACGATCTTCTTGGCGATGGCCAGCCCCAGCCCCGTCCCCTCCGCCTTGGTCGTGAAGTAGGGATCGAACACCCGCTCGCGCAGCTCCGGCGGGACGCCCGGCCCGTCGTCCGAGACCGTGAGCACGGCGCGGTCCCGCGCGCGAGAGACGCCCAGCCGGACCCGGGCCGGCGCCGGCCGCGCCGCCTCGACGGCGTTCTGGACCAGGTTCTGGAGCACCCGGCGCATCAGGGCGCGGTCGAGCGACACCGGGCAGGGGCCGGCCGCCCGCGCCACCTCCACCGCGGCCCCCTCCACCGGGCTGGTGCGGGCGAAGTCCTCGGCGAACTCCCCCAGGTCGGCCGGCTCGGGCCGGACCTCGGGCAGCTTGGCGAAGCCGGAGAACTCGTCCACCAGCCGCTGCAGCGTCCCGATCTCCTCCCGGACGATCTCCCCGGCGTCGGCGAGCAGCCGCGCGAAGGCCGGGTCGGCCGCCGGCCGCTCCCGGTGGTGCGCCTCGAGCTGCTGGAAGGCGAGCAGGATGGGGGTGAGCGGGTTCTTGATCTCGTGCGCCAGCCGGCGCGCCACCTCCTGCCAGCCGGAGATCTTCTCCAGGTAGACGATGCGGTCGCGGCTCTCGCGCACCTCGTCCACCATGGTGTTGAAGGCGCGCGCCAGCTGCCCCACCTCGTCGGCGGCGCCGCCGGGCCCGACCCGCACCTGGACCCGCAGGTCGCCGCGGGCCAGCTCCCGCACCGCCCGGACCAGGTCGGAGACGCGGCGGGTGGTCCGCCGGGCCAGCCACCAGCCGGCCAGCCCCGCCGCCACCGCCCAGGCCCCGAGCAGCAGCGCGAAGGCGCGGACGTAGCTCTGCTGGATCTCGGCCCGCAGCGCCTCCACCCCGGCCATGCCCTCGGCCAGCTCCCGGGCGTCGTCCAGGTCGGCGAAGAAGCGGGCCTCCACCGCGAAGACCGCCTCCAGCGTCTCTCCCGCCCCCAGGGGCACCCGGGCCGGCGCCTCGCGCCACTCTCCCTCCGGGTTCGGCTCCGGGTTCTCCGCCTCGGCGCGGACCTCGCCCCGGGCGTCGATCACCGCGATGCGGCGCAGGCGCGGCGTGTGGCGGACCGCCGCCTCCAGGAAGGCCGGGATGGCCGCGGCGTCGCGGGGCAGGGCCCGCGCCAGCGCCCGCGCCTGCTCGGCGTAGAGCTGCTTGCGGGCCTGGAAGAGGTCGCCGTACAGGGCCGGCGTGGCCTCGAGCCGCGCCACCACCCGCGGGTTCAGCCCCAGCGCCAGGTTCTCCGCGGCCAGCCGCGAGGCCAGCCAGAGCGCCGCGCCCAGCGGCACCGCCGCCGCCAGCACCAGCGCCAGGGCGATCTGCACCTCGAAGCGCGAGGGGCGGATGCGCCGCGGGCGCGCGCCGGCCGGCGCCGGAGCGGCGGCGGCGCCCGCCGGCTCGCCCCCCCGGCCGCCGGCGGGACCGGGGGCGGTCACGGGGTCCGGACCTCGCGCGCCGTGAAGGGGCGGGCCGCGAAGAGCCGGGAGTCGCCGCCGTCCGACCCGTGCAGCAGGTAGCTGGCCATGGCGCCGAGCACGCTGCGCGAGGGGGCGCCGCCGCGCACGCCGCTGGGCGGGTTGGCGATGAACTCGCGGGTGCGCTCCAGCAGCTCCCGGGAGACCGGGTTCACCTCCACCCGCGCCTGGACCACCCAGCTCCCGGTCGCCACCGCCGCGGCCGGGCCCAGGTCCAGGTCCCGCGCGTCGGAGAGCAGCCGGCGCAGCCCGGCCCAGGAGCGCTCGGTGAGCTGGCGGCCGGCCGGGCTCGCCGCGTCGCGCACCGTGACCACGTAGCGCTCCTCCCACACGTCGTAGCGGATCTCCAGGACGCGCCCGAAGACGGCCGACGGCGCGTCGCCGTGCTCCGGCAGCAGCGCCACCTGCAGCGCCACCACGTTGGTGAGGCCGTTGGCGAAGGTCTTGCGCAGGTCGTCGGGGAAGGCGGGGCGCAGGTCGAGGGAGGCGACCAGCCGCCCGTCGCGCGCCTCGAGGCCCGCCTCCACCGGCACGGCGTCGCCCCCCAGGGCCAGCGCCGCGGCGCCGAGCAGGGCGAGGGGGAGGGCCCCGGCGGCGGCGCGCACCGTCACTGGAACACGTCCAGGGCGTAGCCCAGCGAGAGGTTGAAGCTGCCCACCGGCGTGTCGAGCCGCAGCGCCACGTCGCCGCTCGCCGGGGTGCGCGACAGGGGCGTGCGGTCGGCCCGGGCGGTGGCGGCCGAGTAGACCGCCCGCGCCCCGATCGCCAGGTAGCCGCGGTGGAAGAAGTCGCCGCGGGACCAGAGCGGGATCCCGTACTCGATGCCGCCCATCGCCAGCAGCGCGTCGTAGCGGGAGTCGGTGCTGAAGTTCAGCTCCAGGGCGCGCCCCACCGCCGGCCCCAGGCTGAAGTAGGCCCAGTCGGCGGCGTAGAAGCGGTCGAAGAAGGGGGCCTCTCCCTGGGTGGCGCCGGCGGCGCCCAGCAGCTTCACGGCGTGGCCGCGCGGGAGCGCCACCGCGGTCTCGGCGGTCACCAGCCAGCGGGCGTACTCGTAGTCGCCGCCCAGCGCCGGCGAGGCGAAGGTGACCTGCGCCGAGAAGCGCGTCCCCTCGTGGGGGAAGAAGAAGTCGTCGCGGGTGTCGCGGTCGTAGGTGCCGGTGAGCGCGGTGAGCAGCCTCCGGCCCGGCTGCAGGCTGGGCCAGGCGCCGGCCGCCGCCGGATCGGCGCCCTCCAGGCGGGTGCCCTCGACCCGCTCCAGGCGGAAGCCGGCGAAGAGCCGCTCGAAGGGGCCGGGCCGGATCCCGGCCACCACCTCGCCGCCCAGGCGCGAGTAGCGCAGCCGCGGCGCGGCGCTCCAGCGGCCGCGCCAGTCGCGGCAGGACGGGTCGGGGCAGGCGAACTCCTCGCCGCGCAGCGCCAGCAGGCTCGCCCCGGCGACCATCCGGGGCCGCGAGCCTCCGAGGAGGATGTCGGGCGCGAAGAAGGAGGCGCGGGCCGCGGCGCGCGTCGGCTCCAGCGGCCGCCCGGCCGGGCCGCCCCCGGTCACGAAGGCGCCGGAGAGCCCCAGCCCCTCGCCGAGGAAGTTCTGCTGCGACAGGCCGAGGCCGCCGTAGAGCGGCTCGGGCCGGGTCGATCCCAGCACCAGGTCGGAGACGATGAGGGTGTTCCGCTCGACCACGGTGAAGACCAGCACCACCAGGCCGCGCTGGCTGCCCTTCTCGACGCGGGTCTCGACCCGGGAGTACCAGCCGAGCTGCAGCAGGCGCAGCCGCGACACCAGCACCGCCTCGTCGTCGAGCACCTCCCCCTCGGCGACGGCGAGGTGGGCGCGGACCGCCCACTCCCGGGTGCGCTCCAGCCCCTCGACGCGGATGCGCTCGATGACGTAGCGCCGGGACGCGACCTCGGCGGCGCCGCCCGGCGGGAGCGCGGCGGCGCCGGGAGGCGGGAGGTCCGGCGCCTGGGCCAGGAGGAGCGCGGCGGCGAGGGCCAGCATGGCGCCTCGATTCTACGGGACGGGCGGGCGCGGCGGGAATCCCGTGTCGGCCCCGGGCCGGGCCGCCGCGTCGATCCGGCTGGCGCCGGCCCTGCGTCCGGTTATGGGCAAGGTGCACCGCGAGTGGCGAGGGAGACCGCGAGGCGGACCGGAGGAGACCATGGACGCGACGATCAACCCACCGCCCGGCCTGGGCGCGCCGCGCGCCGGGAGCCGGACGGCGCGCCTCGCCGCGGCCGCCGGACGGCTGCTGCTGGGGCTCACCTTCACCGTGACCGGGCTGAACGGCTTCCTGAACTTCCTGCCCCAGCCCAGGACGCCCATGCCCGCGGGCGCGCTCGCGCTCGCCGGGGCGTTCATGCAGTCGGGCTACCTGTTCCAGCTCGTCGCCGCCACCCAGCTCGTCGCCGGGCTGCTGCTGCTCTCGAACCGCTTCGTGCCGCTGGCGCTGGCACTGATCGCGCCGGTGATCGTGAACATCCTCGCCTTCCACGTCTTCCTCGCCCCGTCCGGGCGGGGGGTCGCCGCGGTCCTGGTGCTGGTGGAGGCCTTCCTGGCCTGGTCCTACCGGGAGGCCTTCCGCCCCATGCTCGCCGCGCGCGTCGCGCCGGGGCCGAGGTAGCGGAGCGGGGCCGGGCCGCCGGCGCCGCCGCCGATCACCCGGCGCCCCCGGAGCCCGGCCGGTAGACCGGCTCCGGGTGGGCCAGCTCCCGCAGCTCCCGCTGCTCGCCGTCGCGCCGCAGGATGCTCAGGGTCCCGTCCGGCTCCAGCACCACCCGGCTGCAGTCGGAGACCCGGGCCACGCCCTGCTTGCGCAGCGCGCTGCGCAGCTCCGAGAGGGTGAGCAGCTCGCGGCGCATGGCGCCGACGTGGATCTTCCCGTCGGTGACGATGCGGATGGGCCGCCCCTGGACGAGCCGCTCGGTCCAGCGCCAGCGGTAGGTGGCCCATCCCACCGCCCAGTTGAGCAGGACCAGGGTGACGGCGCTCACCAGGCCGCCGCCGAGGGTGTTGTCCCCGGCGTTGATGGAGTTCTGGACGGCGTTGGAGATGACCAGGAGCAGCACCAGGTCGAAGCTGGTCATCTGGGCGAGCTCGCGGCGCCCGGCGAGCCGCAGCGCCAGGAGCAGGAAGCCGTAGACCACGGCGGAGCGCAGCACCAGCTGGAGGGCGGAAACGTCCGGCAGGAGGAGGTGGGCCATCCGCGGAGCATAGCCGCCGCGGGGAGGCGCCGTGGCGTCCCCGGACGAGGGGGCCCGGCGAGGCCCCGCCGCTCACTTCCCGGCCGGGGCCGCCCGCAGCGCCTGCTCGGCCAGCTCGGCGTGCCGCCGGTGCAGCTCCTCGCCCAGCGGGTCGGCCCGGAGCGCCGCCTCCAGCTCGGCCAGCGCCGCCGCGGCGTTGCCCATCTTCGCGGCCACGTTGGAGCGTGCCAGCCGCCGCTCCGCCTCGGCGCGCCGCTCCGGCTGCTCGGCGAGCAGGGCCTGGCGCCGGCTCTCCCGCAGCGCCGCCGGGACGCCGGCGGTGAGGCAGCGGGCCACCCCCCGGAAGTTGCCGTGCCGCGCGTCGTGCACCAGCCGCTCGGCCGGCGTCCCCAGCACCAGGCCGGCCTGCTCGATGCGCTCCAGCAGGGCCTCGGTCCGCGCCACCTGGGCCTCGGGCGGCAGCCGGACGCGCATGTCCTCCACCTGGCGCTTGAGGCCGCGCGCCCGCTCCCGCGCCTCGGGGAACCCGGTGTCGTGCGGGAGGTCGAGCAGCTCGTAGTGGCCGGCGCGGGCGCGGCGCTCCAGCGACTCGAGGAGCCGGAGCGCGCCGGTGCCGCCGACGGTCTCGCGGTCCGCCGGTGGCGCGCGGCCGTCGAGCCGCGCCGCCAGCGCGTCGGCGGCCGCCCGCTCGTCGCCGCTCAGGGTCCCGAGCTGCACCGCGAAGCCCGGCGCCATGTTCCAGGAGGCCGCCTGGGCGGCGGAGACGTGGCGCACCACCTCGCCCGGCGCCGCCAGCGTGCGCGACCCGTCGGGCAGGAGCACCACCACCCGGCTGAAGAGCGCCGGCAGCTCGCCGTCGGCGCGGAAGAAGAGGCCGCCGCGCGAGGCCTCGGCGACGCGCAGCCGGCGCGCCACGCCGCCGGACCGGACCTCCAGCTCCACCTCGGCGCGCGCCGCCGCCGGGGCCGGGGCCGGGGCCGGCCCGGGCGGGGAACGGGGCGGCGGCGCCACCACCGTCGCCGCCTCGCCCGCGGCCTCCCGCGCCGCCGGCCGGCCCGCCAGCCGGGCCCGCACCGCCCGCAGCGCGTCGCCGAAGGCGTCCATGTCGGCGTGGCGGTCGGCCGGCGCCTTGGCGAGGGCCTTGAGGATCGCCTGCTCGAAGGCCGGGTCGAGGTCGGCCCGCAGCTCGTGGGGCGGGCGCGGCGCCTGCTTGAGCTGCGCCAGCAGCACCTGGGCGATGCCGGGGGCGGTGAAGGGCAGCCGGCCGGTGACCACCTCGTAGGCCATCACCCCGAGCGCGTAGACGTCGGCGCGGGCGTCGACGTCGCGGGTGTCGCACTGCTCCGGCGCCATGTACTCGGGCGTCCCGACGATCATCCCGGCGGCGGTGTGCGAGGCGTGGCTCCGGTCGCCCAGCTTGGCGATGCCGAAGTCCACCAGCTTGACGAAGTGGTCGGTGTCGCGGCGCCGGACCAGGAAGACGTTCTCCGGCTTCAGGTCGCGGTGGATGACGCCGCGCTGGTGCGCGGCGTGGAGCGCCCCGGTGAGCTGCACCAGGACGTCGAGCGCCAGCTCCTGCGCCACCGGCCCGGCCCGCACCAGGGAGGCCAGGGTCCGGCCCTCCAGGTGCTCCATGACGATGTAGTACCGGCCGGGCGGGAGCAGCGCGAGGTCGTAGACCGCCACGATGTTCTCGTGGCCGATGAGGTTCACCGCCCGGGCCTCGTCGTAGAAGCGCCCCACCAGCTCCGGGTTCTGCGCCAGCGACTCGTGGAGGAACTTGATGGCCACCCGGCTGCCGATGACCGGGTGCTCGGCGAGGTAGACCGCCCCCATGCCGCCGCGGCCGAGCAGCCGCTGCACGCGGAAGCTGCCCACCATCGCGCCGATGAGCGGGTCGGAGGGAACGGGGGACACATGGGGCGGGGCGGCGCGGGCGGGACCGCCGGTCGCGGGGCAGGTCGCGCCCTGCTCGTGCACCGTGCCGCAGGCCGGGCAGGCTTGCGCCTCCACCACCCTGTTCTCCACGCCTTGCACCCCCCGGTACGAGACGGCACGAGATTAGCAGAATCCCGGACACGCCACGTCCGGGGGCCGGAGACGGCCCTTCCGGGCGTCCTTGCCGCAGCGCGTGGAAAGCGCTTGACGCACCTCCGGCGGGCTGTTTCATGGAGGCCATGGCCGAGCGAAAGAAGACGAAGCGGGCGGGAGGAGCGCGCAAGGCGGCGCCGCGCGCGAAGGCCGCCGCGGCGGGGCCGGCGCGGGGGAAGGCGAAG
>JAKAEO010000103.1 GCA_021818285.1 Myxococcales bacterium | reverse complement strand
CGAGGGCGCGCCCGGCGAGCGGCTCCAGCGCCGTGGCCAGGGCCCGCAGCTCGGCGACCAGGAACCGGCGCGAGCTGTCGCGGGGCGGCCCCTTGGGGTGGAGGAAGGTGAAGGAGCGCTTCCCCCAGCCGCCGAAGTCGGTGGCCAGCGTCGCCAGCCCCTGGATGGAGTCGCAGGTGTGGGGGAAGAGGACGCCGTCCACGGCGTCGGCCCCTCCCGAGGCGAGGAAGGCGAGGGCGTTGCGCGCCAGCGAGCAGACGTAGCTCTGGAGACGCCCCGCCTCCGGGCCGCGCGGCGGGCCGGGCGGCCCCCACAGCTCCACCGCCAGGAGGTCGAGCGCGGTGAGGAGCTCCTTGGGGTAGTGGATGGGGAGCACCGCCACCGCCTTGCGGCCGTGACGCTCCCGCTGCGCGGCGATGTGGGCGTTGCGCGTCAAGATCGTGCCCGAGGAGAGCACGGTCGCGGGGCGGAAGTCGACGGGAAAGCCGGCGCGGCGGCCTCAGGAACGGGGTCCGGCCCCCAGCTCCACCACCCAGGAGACGCGGAAGCGCGGGTGGACCAGCCGTCCGGGGTAGAGGTCCCACTCCACGACGCCCTCGACGTGCCGGGAGAGGAGGGCGCGCAGCCCGGCGTGGAACGCCGCCGCGGTGTAGCGGCTCTCGAGCCGGGTGCCGTCGCTCGTCACCCGGAAGTCGCCGGAGAGGCGCGTGAGCCCGGCGCCGGCGTAGGGGGTGAGCCGGACGGGGCCGAGCGCGGCCTCCCAGCCGGCCGACAGGTCGACCCCCAGCTCGCCGGCGCGCAGCGTGTCGCGCGTCGCCGGGTCGGTCACCGGGCTCTCGGTGCGCGCGGCCAGGGCGTGGCCGCGCAGCTCCAGCCTCAGCGGCCCGGGGGTCCAGGCGATCCCGGCCTCGGCGGCGACGAGGTGCACGGTGATCTCCCGCACCTCCACCGGCGGCACGTAGGAGAGCCCCGCGAAGGCGCGGAAGCCGTCGGGGGCGGGGAGGCCTACCGCCAGCCTCGGCCGGGGGAAGGCGCGGATCCGGTCGGAGGCGGTGATCTGCCGGTTGCTCCCGGTGGTCCCGTCGATGGTCGGGATGGCGACGAGCTCCAGCCCGAGGCCGGCCTCGCGCCAGCGCCATGCGCCCGGCGCCTCCACCGGCGGGAGGTCGAGCAGCAGGGCGTGGATCTGGATGAGCCGGTCCTCCTGGTCGAGCATGGTCTGGGCCCGGGCGGCCCCCGGGGCCGCGAGGAGGAGCGCCGCGGCCGCGAGGGCGCGCCTCACCGGGGCGCCCGCGCCAGGCCGACCGCGTACTGCCCGGCGGTGTCGAAGCCGGCGTAGTACATGACCCACCCGCCGGCGTCGAGGTAGACCGAGGGCGTGGTGAGGCCGCCCGAGTCGAAGGCGCCCGGCGCGCCGGCCGAGAGGGCCTCGCCCGCGGGCCCCTCCTGGCGGATCTTCACCCAGGTGATCCCGTCGTTCGACTCGGCGTAGCCGATGACGCCGCGGCTCGGCCCGCCGAACGGGGAGGCGGCCTGGCAGCCGCGGTACCACATCCGGTAGAGGTCGTCCCGCTCCTTCACCACCGAGGGCTGGTAGGCGCAGGCGAGGTCGAAGCTGCCGGGGCCGCCGACGTCGAGGACTGCGCCGCCGGTCCGCTTCCCGGGCACCTTGGTCCAGCTCCGGGCGTCGGTGGAGACCGCGAGCGCCACGCGCCAGGTGTTGGTCGCGTCGTTCGCCGAGTAGTACATCCTGTACTGGGCGCCGTCCTTGAGGACCCAGACGTACCCGACCTGCTGCTGGTCGATGGCGCCGAGCCCGCCCAGCGGGAGCACGCTGCCTCCCGGCCCGGGCCCGTCGTAGGACTTGGTCCAGTGGACGCCGTCGGTGGACTCGGCGTAGCCGATGCGCCGGTCGTCGGAGAGCGTGCCGGTGGGGCAGTTGAAGGGCTTGGTGCTGCCGTTGTACCACATGCGGTACACGCTCCCGTCGTGAAGGACGAAGGGGCGGTAGGCGAGCTGGGAGTCGAAGGCCCCGGGCGCGCCCACGTCGAGGACGGCGCCGCCGGTCTGGTCGCCCGGCACCCGGCCGAAGCTCACGCCGTCGGCCGACCGGGCCAGCCCCACGCGCCAGTGCGACGAGGCGATCCCGGGGCAGGCCCCGGTGGCGTCGGCGCCGCCGTAGTACAGCCAGACCTGGCCGGCCTCGGGGAAGGCGCGGCTGGTGAAGGCGGCGCGCTCGTCGAAGGCGCCGGCGGCGCCCGCGCCCAGCACCGCGCCCTCGGGCGCGGCGCCGGGGATCTTCTGCCACCGGAGCGGCGTCAGCTCCGCGGTGTCGGCGCTGCAGCCGCCCAGGGCGGCGAGCGCCGCGGCGAGGGCCAGGGGGGCGGCGAGGGAGGTCGGGGTCCGGTGCGCTCTCATGCGCGTCTCCACGCCCGGGCTCTCGCCGCGGGTCGGCCTAGTAGCCACCGCCCCCACCGCCCGGCGGCGGCTGGGGTGGCGCGGCGTTCTGGATGGTGATGGCCCCGTTGGGTGTCGTCTCGGCGGCCTTGTGGATGGAGCAGTAGTAGGGGAGCACCGTGCCGTTGGCGAGGCCGGCCGGGAGCATCAGGGTCTTCACGCCGGTGAAGGGGCCGGTGTCGAAGGGGAAGGCGACGCCGGCCGGCGAGCCGGGGGTGAAGTCGCCGGCGGCCGCCTCGGCGACGATCTCGTGGGCGACCTTGTCGGCGTTCACCAGGGTGACGGTGGCGCCGGACGGGGCGCTCACCGGCGAGAAGCTCGCGCCGGTGCCGTTGCCGGTGATGCTGAGGTAGTAGCCGGGCGGACCGCCCGAGCCGGACGTCGAGCTGCTGCTGCTCCCGCCGCAGGCGGCGAGGAGCGCGGCCGATGCGCCGAGCGCGACGATGCGAAGGGACATGACGGACCTCCTGCGCCGCGGATGACGGCGCGGCGGCGCCTGCCTTCCCGCCGGAGGCGGGACCCGCTGCGCTCCCATGACGCGGGGGAGGCGCTCGCGTCACAGGGGATCGGGGCCCGACCCATCCGGCGCGGCCCGGTCGGGCGGCCCGGTGGGGAGCGGTGGAAACAAACGTTGTCTCCCCGTGGCGGGCCGGCGGCGCTCGCGCCCCGCGCGGCCTCCCGGGCTAGTCCGGAACGACCGCGGTCGCCTCGATCTCCACCAGGGCTCCGGGCTCGACGAACCCGGCCACCTGGACGGCGGTCATCGCCGGGAAGGTCTTGCCCATGACCTCCCGGTAGGCCGCCCCGACGTCGGGGAGCCTGGCCAGGTAGTCGTCGCGATCGGCGAGGTACCAGGTCATGCGGCAGACGTGCTCGGGCCGGGCGCCGGCCTCGGCCAGCACCGCGACCACGTTCCGGAGCGCCTGGCGCACCTGGCCGACGAGCTCGGTGGAGGCGAAGCTCTCCTCGGCGGTCCAGCCGACCTGGCCGGCGACGAAGACCATCCGCCCCCGCGCGGCGACGCCGTTCGAGTAGCCCCGCGGCCTGGGCCAGCCGGGCGGTTGCAGGACCTGCATGGCGCGCTCCCCCGGGGCCCGCGGCCCCGTGTCGTCGGGTGGAGGCGAGAGGATACGCTCCCTGGCGGGGCGCGGCCTCCAGGGCGCGGCTCGGCGACGACCGCCCAGGTCCTGGGCGAGCGGTGGCCAGGGCCACGGAGCGGGACTAGAATGGCTCTTGCGATGCGGGCGCTCAAGGCACAGGTGAGGGGCGGCCGGCTCGTCCTCGACGAGCCCACCAACCTCCCTGACGGCACCGAGGTCGAGCTCGTCGCCGTGGACGACGAAGGGCTCGCGAACGGTGGCGACGACCTCGACGACGAGGAGCGCCGTCGGCTGCACGAGTCGATCGAGCGCGGGGTCGAGGACGTGCGCGCCGGGCGCACCATCGACGCCGAGCAGGTGATCGCGAAGCTGCGCGCGAGGACCGCCGGCCGGTGAAGGTCGAGCTCTCGGCCGAGGCCCAGGAGCAGATCGACCGCATCGACGCCTGGTGGCGGGAGAACCGCCCGGCGGCCCCGAGCTTGTTCGCGGAGGAGCTCGAGGCGGCGCTCCGCACCCTCGCCGAGACGCCGGCGGCGGCCGTGCGCTACGCGCCGAAGCCGGCCGTGCGGCGGCTGCTCCTCCGGCGCACGCATCACCATCTGTACGTCATCGAGGAGGCCGCCAGGGTGTACGTGGTCGCCGCCTGGAGCGGGTACCGAGGCCGCGGCCCGCGGCTGTAGCGCACCGCCACCTGGAACACAGCCGCTTCCTTCTCGAAGTCCATCGCGCCCCGCCTGGAATGGGCGCGCGCCTCGCCGGGCGCGGCCGTCAGGTCGCGGCGGGCCGGGGAGACGAGTCACGGACTGCCGGGCGTCCCCCGGCCGAGCGGAGGAGCGGTCGCCGCCAGCGGCTCGGCCCTGGGGCGCAGCAGCGAGGCCACGATCGCTCCGCCGAGCAGGGCGGCGATGGCGGCGAGCGATGCCCAGGTCGGGAGCTTGTAGACGCCGGCCAGGAGCATCTTGGCGCCGACGAAGACCAGAACGAGCGACAGCCCGACCTTCAGGTAGTGGAACTTCCCCATCATCCCGGCGAGCGCGAAGTAGAGCGCCCGGAGACCGAGGATCGCGAAGATGTTCGAGGTGAAGACGATGAAGGGATCGGTGGTGATCGCGAAGATCGCCGGGATGGAGTCGACGGCGAAGACGACGTCGGTGGCCTCGATCGCCACCAGCACCAGGAGGAGCGGGGTGGCGTGCCGCCTGCCCGCCTCGACCACCGTGAAGCGGCCGCTCTCGTAGTGGCTCACGGTCGGGACGAACCGCTCGAACAGGCGGAAGAGGGGGTTCCGCTCGGGATGGATCTCGGCGGCCCGCTGGACGAGGAGCTTGACGCCGGTGAAGACCAGGAAGGCCCCGAACAGGTAGGCGACCCAGTGGAACCGGTGGAGCAGGGCGGCGCCGAGGACGATGAAGACGGCGCGCATGACGAGCGCGCCGATGATCCCCCAGAAGAGGACTCGATGCTGGAGCCTTGCCGGCACCGCGAAGGTCGAGAAGATGACGATGAAGACGAAGATGTTGTCCACCGACAGCGCCTTCTCGATGAGGTAGGCGGTGAAGAACTCGAGGGCGCGCTCGGGGCCGGACCAGAGGTACACCCCCGCGTTGAAGAGCAGCGCGAGGGAGATCCAGACGGCCGTCCAGACGAGCGCCTCCCGGACCCGGACCTCGTGCGCCTTGCGGTGGAACACGCCGAGGTCGAGCGCGAGCATCGCCAGGACGAACAGCGTGAAGCCGATCCACAGCGCGGGGGTGCCAACGCCCTCGAGACCCATGTGCTACTCCTCCTCGCTCCAGCGTCCCGTGCGCGCGGAGCCGCGCGCGGACCCTCGCGGAGCCATCGTCCGCCCTTCGCCGCCCGGGACCGCGGCGACGCGCCAAACATGCGGTCCGGCGGACTCATCGGCAATGAGATAAGGTGTCGTCGATCCATCGGGAAAAGCGAGGTACGTCCAGGCCATGGAGTGGCTCAACTACCACCACCTGCTCTACTTCTGGCTCGTGGCGCGCGAAGGGACCATCGCGCGGGCGAGCGCCGAGCTGCGGCTCGCGCAGCCGACGATCAGCGGCCAGATCCGCCAGCTCGAGGGCGCGCTGGGGGAGAAGCTCTTCGTCCGCAAGGGACGGAACCTCGTCCTCACCGATACCGGGCGGCTGGTCTACGGGTACGCCGACGAGATCTTCTCCCTCGGCCGCGAGCTCATGGACGCGGTCCGGGGGCTCGCGCACGGGCGGCCGCTCCGGCTGCTGGTGGGAGTGGCGGACGTGCTGCCGAAGCCGGTCGCCCGGCTTCTCCTCGAGCCGGCGCTCCACCTGGGGCAACCCGTCCGGCTCGTCTGCCGGGAAGACAGGCCCGTGGAGGACTTCCTCGCCGAGCTCGCCGTCTTCAAGCTGGACGTCGTTCTCGCGGATGCCCCGGCGGGGCCCGGCATCGCGGTGAAGGCGTTCAGTCACCTGCTGGGGGAGTGCGGCACGACCTTCTTCGCCAGCAAGCAGCTGGCCGCGGCTCGTCACAAGGGGTTCCCGCGGTCGCTCGACGGCGCGCCCCTGCTGCTGCCGGGAGAGGGCTCGGGCCTCCGGCGGAACCTCGATCAATGGATCTCCTCCCAGGACGTCCGCCCGACCGTCGTCGGCGAGTTCGACGACCCGGCGCTGATGAACGTCTTCGGCGAGGACGGGATCGGCATCTTCGCCGCCCCCACCATCCTCGAGGCCGAGCTCCACCGCCGGCACCAGGTCGAGGTGGTCGGTCGCGTGGAGAGCCTGCGCCAGCGGTTCTACGCCATCTCGGTCGAGAGGAGGTTGAAGCACCCCGCCGTCATCGCCATCCGTGAATCGGCCAGGAGGGAGCTGTTCCGCTGACGGCGCCGTCACCGATCGCGGGCAGGCCAGGCCAGGAACGGTGCGCCGACTTCGGAGGGGGACCATGCGCGGGAGAGGTCCCGGGAACGACCTCCGTCTCGGAGAGAAGGGTGAAGGAGATCGGGTGGCCGTGAATTGGGGCGCCCGGGACTCGAACCCGAAGCCAACGGCTTAAAAGGCCGCTGCTCTACCATTGAGCTAGCGCCCCGACACGGCTTCCAGGCCGCTAGATACCACGCCGGTGGACCGCCGCCACCGGCCGCCGGTACTCGACCCGGGCCGGGGGGCGCGGGGCGGCGAGGCGCTCCTCCGCCGCCAGCCGTGCGAACCACCGGTTGGCGCGGGCCTTGAGCAGCGCCCAGCGCAGGTCGGCGGGATCGGCGGCCGGGGCCGGCGCCGGCAGCGACCGCGGCGCGCCCACCGGAGGGGCCGGCCGCGCCGCCACCACCCGGGCGCCGGCGCCGCTTCGGAAGACCTCGCGGTAGAGCGACGAGTGGGTGTGGCCGCAGAAGGGGCACTGCCAGTAGCGGACGGTGCTCCCGGGCGCGCTCCAGCCGGTCATGAGGACGCGGCAGTGGGTGCACTCGATCGCTTCCATTGCTTTCGATAGATATCGCCGCCAGGATCGCGGTCAAGAAATCGCCCATGCCCGCCATCGCCAACCTCGACGGAACGCTGCTCCCGCCCGCCGAGGCGCGGGTCTCCATCTTCGACCGCGGCTTCCTGGCGGGCGATCAGGTCTACGAGGTGGTCCGCACCTACCGGCTGGCGCCCTTCCGGCTCGCCGCCCACCTCGCCAGGCTGGTCCGCTCGGCGGAGCGCATCGGACTCCCGCTGCCCTGGGACGCGGCGCGCCTCGAGCGGGAGCTGCTGCGCACCGTCGAGGCCTCGCGCGGCGGCGACCCCGACGACCCGGCGGCGGCCCCCTGGAACCGCGGCGAGCGGAGCGTCCGCGTGGTCGTCACCCGCGGCGCCGGCGAGGAGGCGGCGGCCCTGGGGGTGCCGCCCGGGCCGCGCGTCATCCTGGCGGCGCTCCCGCTGCGCGGCCCGCCGGCCGCCGCCTACCGCGACGGGGTGCGCTGCGTGCTGGTCCACGCCCGCGTCCCCCGCGCCGACCCGCTCGCCAAGACCGGCGGCCACCTCGCCGAGGCCCTGGCCGGCATCGACGCCCGCGCCGCCGGCGCCGAGGAGGCGCTCTTCGTGGACGAGCGCGGCCGGGTGACCGAGGGGGCCAGCTCCAACCTCTTCCTGGTGAAGGCCGGGCGGCTGGTCACGCCGCCGCTGCGCGCCGGCATCCTCGCCGGCGTGACCCGGGGCATCGTCCTCGACCTCGCGGCCGCCGAGCTTCCGGTCGAGGAGCGGGAATTCGGCCCGGAGGAGCTCGCCGCGGCGGACGAGATCTTCCTCACCTCGACGAGCCGCGAGGTGCTGCCGGTGACGCGGCTCGGCGACCGGCCGGTCGGCGCCGGCCGTGTGGGTCCCGTCGCCACATCGCTGCAGCGCCGCTACCGGGCGCTGGCCGGTGGCGCCGCACCCGGCGGGCCGGGGTAGACTCCGGGGATGGCGCTCCGCCCCGGGCTCCTGGCCCTGCTCGCCGCGGCCCTGGCCTCGGCCGCGCCGGCGCGCGCCGCCGACCCGCTGGTGGATCGGGCGGTCCAGGCGCTCTCCCGGGATCCGTCGGTGAAGGTGCGCACCCAGGCGGCCCTGGTGCTGGCGCAGCGGGGCGCGCGCGAGGCGCTGCCGGCGCTGATGCACGCGGTCGTCGCCGACGACGAGCCGGCGGTGCGCATCGCCGCCGCCGCGGCCCTGGCCCGCATCGGCGACGTCGCCGCCCGCGACCCGCTCGACGCCGCGGCCCGCGCCGATCCCGACGAGGCGGTGCGCGGCGCCGCGCGGAAGTCGCTCGCCGACCTGCTGGCCGCCTCGGGCCGGGCGGTGGCGCTGGAGGAGCCGCAGGGGCGCGCCGGCGACGCCGCGGCGCGCGGCGCCCTGCGGGAGGCGCTGGCCCGCCACCTGCGGCGCCAGGGCTTCGCGGTGGTCGCGGCCGGCGACCCGGCCGGTTGGCGGCTCAAGCCGGCGGTGCTGGCGGTCGAGGTGTCGCACGGCGGCGGGAAGATCTCGGTGGCCGTGAAGGCCTCGGTGTTGGCGGTGGACTCGCAGGGGCGGATGGCCGCCATGGTCGAGGGCGGGGCCCGGCTGCGCGCCTCGGGCGGGGGCGAGAAGCAGCTCGCCGCGCGCGCGCTCGACGCCGCCGCGGGAACCCTCTCGGAGGACCTCGCCGCGCGGCTGCGGTGAGGGAGGAGGACGCATGGGCGAGGAGACCACCGCGGCGAGCGGGACGCCGGAGCGGGCGCCGCACCAGGCCCCGTACCACCGCCGGCTGCGCAACTACCTCATCGACGCCGGCCTGCAGCTGCGCTTCGCCAGCTACCTGGTGGGGCTGGCGACGCTGCTCAGCGCCTTCCTGGGCTGGCGCCTCTGGCTCTCCTACCGGGAGGCGAGCCGGCTGGTGGCGCTGGGCGACCCGGTGGCCGACGACGCCATCGCCCGGCTCCTCGCCCGGGAGGACCGGGTGCGGATGATCTGGCTCGCCGCCGGCCTGGTGGCGGTGGTGCTCTGCCTGCTGGTCTTCGCCCTGGTGGTCACCCACCGGGTGGCGGGGCCGGCGCTGGTCCTCGGCCGCACCTGCCGGCAGGTGGGGGAGGGGAGCCTGCGGCGGCCGCGGGCGCTGCGCCACGGCGACCTGCTCACCGGCCTCGCCGCCGACGTCGCCGGCATGGTGGACCGGCTCCGCGAGCGGGAGGAGGCGGAGCGCGTCCAGCTGCTCGAGGCGGCGCGCTGGGCCGCCCAGGGGGCCGACGGCGCGGCGCGGGTCCGCGAGATCGCCGAGCGCCTGGCGGCCGAGAAGGCGGCCCGCCTGCGCGCATGATCGGCCGGCTCCCCGCGCTGCTCCTCGCCGCGGCGCTGGCCGGCGGCGAGGAGCCGGCTCCGCTGCCGCCGCCGCTGCCCCCGCCCGAGGTGCTGCAGGCGCCGGTGCGCGCCGAGCCCTCCGATCCGCTGGAGCTGCTCTGGAGCCACCGGCTGAACTTCGCCGCCGGCGGCGCGCCCCTCGTCACCATCCGGCTCATGGAGGGGCAGGAGGAGATCTCCTTCCGGACCCGGGGGCACGCCCGGCTGCTGGCGCGCGGCGGGGCGCGGCTGGAGCTGCCGGCCGGCGAGACCTTCCGGGTCCGGGCCCGCGACGCCCTGCCCGCCGCCCTGGCCCACTACCCGCTGCTCGCCGAGCTGGCCGTCGCCGACCGGGCCGGCCTGGAGGCGGCGCAGCGCGCCTGGGAGGCGCGCGGGGTCAGGCTGCGGCCGCGGATCGTCGGCGGGGTCTACGGCATCTCCGGCAAGGTCATCGACAACCGCAAGGTGCTGCTGCTCGCCGACGGGGACGGGAGCGAGGGGTGGGCCCGGGACTTCGCCGAGCGCGTCCTCGCCCAGGACGGCACCCGCCCGACGCTCTTCGCCGAGCTGGTGAGCCGCCCCCAGGGCCGGCTGGAGCTGCTCGACGCCGCCGGGGTGCGGCTGGCGGTGGGCGACGCCCTGCTGGCGGTGGAGGTGGAGGGGGACGCCGGCTTCACCGTGGACCGGGTGGAGCACGACGTCGGCTACGCCGCCCACGGCTTCGAGCAGCGCTCCTACCGCGGGAAGCTCTACGTCACCCTGGACGCCGGCGGCCGGCTGGCCGCGGTGGACGCGCTCCCGCTGGAGGAGCTGCTGCGGGGGCTGGTGCCCAGCGAGATGCCGGCCGGCTCGCCGCGCGAGGCGCTCAAGGCCCAGGCGGTGACCGCCCGCTCCAACGTCCTCGCCCAGATCGGCACCCGCCACCTCACCGACCCCTACGTGCTCTGCGCCGAGGTCCACTGCCAGGCCTACCGGGGGGAGGGGGCGCACCAGCCCTCCACCGACGCGGCGGTGCGGGCCACCCGCGGCGAGGCCCTCTTCGGCCGGGTGAGCCACGCGCTGGTGGACGGGGTCTACTCGGCGCTCTGCGGCGGGCACGGCGAGGACAACGACGCGGTCTGGGGCGGCCTGCCCGACCCCAGCCTGCGCGGCCGCCCCGACATGCCGGCCGCGGCGGCGGCGCGCTGGGCGGGCGGCCTGGCCTCGGAGGCGCGGCTCGCCGCCTTCCTGGCGGCCTCGCCTCCCTCCTGGTGCAGCCTGGCGCGCGGGGCGCGCAAGGATCGGTACCGCTGGGCGCGGCGCTTCACGCAGGCGGAGCTGGACGAGGCGGCGGCGCCCCTCCAGGTGGGGACGGTCCGGGCGCTGGCGGTGCCGAGCCGTGGCGTCTCCGGCCGGGCTCGCGAGCTGCGGGTGGTGGGGAGCGCCGGCACCGCCGTGGTCCAGGGGGAGCTGCGGATCCGCCGCCTCCTCGGGAACCTGCCCTCGGCGATGTTCCTGGTGGAGCACGACGGCGCCGGCTGGCTGCTGCGCGGCGGCGGCTGGGGCCACGGCGCCGGCATGTGCCAGTGGGGCGCGGTGGGGCGGGCCGAGGCGGGGCAGGGGTACCGGGAGATCCTCCGGGCCTACTTCGGCGGCGCCGAGGCGGCGCGGATCTACTGAGGGCGGGGGCGCGCGCGGCCGGCGGGGGAGCGCGCCGGCCCGACGCCCCAACTTCGGCGCGGGCGCGGCCTTGACCTCGGCGGCGCTTCCCGGGAACCTGCGACTTCACGCCACCGGAG
>JAKAEO010000102.1 GCA_021818285.1 Myxococcales bacterium | reverse complement strand
GACCTTCGACGCCATGCTCCGCCGCGCCCTGCTGGCGCAGGAGGACGCGCTGCGCAGCCACGTGGAGCGGACCGAGGAGCTCACCGCGCTCTCCGCCGAGATCGCCCACGAGCTGAAGAACCCGCTCGCCAGCGTGAAGGGGCTCTCGCGCCTGCTCGAGCCCTCGGTGGCCGACGCCAAGGCGGCCGAGCGGCTGGCGGTGCTGCGGCGCGAGGTGGAGCGGATGCAGGGCATCCTCGACGAGTTCCTGAACTTCTCGCGGCCGCTGGTGCCGCTGGCGCTGGGCCGGGTGGACCTGGCGGCGCTGGCCCGCGAGGTGGCGGCGCTGCACGAGGGGCTGGCCCACGAGCGCGGCGTGCAGCTGGAGCTGCGGGCGGCGCCGGCCCCGGCCCGCTGCGACCCGCGGAAGGTGAAGCAGCTGCTCATCAACCTGCTCCAGAACGCCCTGGAGGCCAGCGCCGCGGGCTCGCGGGTGGAGCTGGAGACCGCGGTGCTGGGCGGGCAGGCCCGGGCCCTGGTGCTGGACCGGGGCCGCGGGCTCGAGCCCGGCCTGGAGGATCGCGTCTTCGAGGCCGGCGTCACCAC
Source organism: Myxococcales bacterium (assembly GCA_021818285.1). Taxonomy (GTDB): domain Bacteria; phylum Myxococcota; class Myxococcia; order Myxococcales; family Anaeromyxobacteraceae; genus JACRMN01. The sequence goes on along the minus strand of JAKAEO010000102.1, from coordinate 10,591 downwards.
CAAGGCGCGCGGCTCCGGGCTGGGGCTGCCCATCGCCCGGCAGCTCGCCCGGCAGCACGGCGGCGACCTCACCCTGCGCGCCCGCGACGGCGGGGGGACGGTGGCGGAGCTGACCCTGCCCGCCGCCCCCGAGGCCTCCCGCGGGGAGGCGGCCTGACCATGCGCGTCCTGGTGGTGGACGACGACCCGGGCGTCCGCTACACGCTGCGCGAGATCCTCTCCTCGGCCGGCCTGGCGGTGGAGGAGGCCGGCGACGGCGAGGAGGCGCTGGCCCGCTTCGACGCCGCCCCGGTCCCGCTGGTGATCGCCGACCTGCGCATGCCGCGCATGGACGGGATGGAGCTGCTGCGGCGGCTGCTCTCCCGCCAGCCGGCGCCGCGGGTGGTGCTGGTGACCGCCCACGGCTCGGAGCGGCAGGCGGCCGAGGCGGTCCGGGCCGGCGCCTGGGACTACTTCCGCAAGCCCTTCGACAACGACGAGCTGCTGGCGGTGGTGCGCCGCGCCGCCGAGGCGGCCCGGCTCTCCGACGAGAACGCCACCCTGCAGGGGGAGCTGGCGCTCTCCGGCGAGCTGGTCTTCGCCTCCGAGCCCATGCGCCGCCTGGCGGCGCTGGTGGCCCGGGTGGGCCCGCGCGACGTCACCGTCCTGATCACCGGCGAGAGCGGCACCGGCAAGGAGCGGGTGGCCGAGGCGCTGTGGCGCGCCTCGGGGCGCGCCGCCCGGCCCTTCGTGCGCTTCAACTGCGGGGCGCTGGTGGCCGAGCTGGCGGAGGCGGAGCTGTTCGGCCACGCCCGCGGGGCCTTCACCGGCGCGTCGCGGGCGCGGCCCGGCCTCTTCGGCGAGGCCGACGGGGGGACGCTGCTGCTCGACGAGGTCGGCGAGCTGGCGCCCGGGCTTCAAGTGAAGCTGCTGCGGGCCCTCCAGGAGGGGGCGGTGCGGTCGGTGGGCGAGGAGCGGGAGCGCAAGGTGGACGTCCGGGTCATCGCCTCCACCCACCGCGACCTCAAGGAGATGGTGGACCGCGGCGCCTTCCGCGAGGACCTCTACTACCGGCTCCGGGTGGTGGAGCTGCGCATCCCGCCGCTGCGGGAGCGCCCCGAGGACGTCCCGGTGCTGGCGGCCCACTTCCTGCGCCGCTTCGCCGCCCGCTTCGGGATGCCGGTGGAGGCGCCGGGCCAGGCGCTCCTCGACCGGCTCCGCGCCCACGCCTGGCCCGGGAACGTCCGGGAGCTGGAGAACGCGCTGGAGAGCCTGGTGGCCCTCTCGCCCGACGGCGCCCTCGACCTCTCGCTGCTCCCGGGCCCGGCCGCGCCCGCGGCGGCCCCGCTGGGGCTGAAGCAGCGGGTCGAGGCCTACGAGCGCGGGCTGGTGGCCGAGGCGCTGCGCGCCGCCGCCGGCAACCGCACCGAGGCGGCGCGCGCCCTGGGCATCTCCCGGGTCACCCTGCACGACAAGCTGAACAAGTACGGCCTGGCCCGGGAGGGCGGCGACTGAACGCCGCGCCCGGCGCGGCCCCGCCGAGGTGACCATCCGTGAACCGTCCTCCCCCGAGCGTCCTCCTCGCCACCCTGGCCCTGGCCGCGGCCATCGCCGGGATCGCCTGGCTCACGGCGCAGGCCGGCGCGGAGCGGCCCGCCTGGGGCCAGGTCGCCTTCGCCGCCCTGCTCGGCGCCCTGATCCTCGGCGGGCTCCTGGGCCGGATGCGGCTGGCCTGGCTCTGGGGGCGCTCGCTCGCGCTCCTGCTCGGGTTGGTGGAGGTGGTGGCGCTGGGCGGCGCGCTCCTCCAGGGCGGGCCGCGCGCGCCGGTCACGCTGGCGCTGCTCGGCGGGGTGGCGGCGGCGCTGCTCGGCGCCTTCGCCGCCCTGGGCCGGCGCTCCGCCCTGGCCTGGTTCGGCCTGATCTGCCCGGCCTGCCTGACCCCGAGCCGCACCGCGGCCGACCTGCTCTTCCGCCGGGTCCGCTGTCGCAAGTGCGGCAACGTCTGGTAGCTTCCCCGCGCCCCGCCGCCGGGGCGCCGCCGCATGAGCCTCGTCACCGCCACCGACCTCTCCCTCTCCTTCGGCCCGCGCCGCCTCTTCGACGGGGCCGGGTTCACCGTGGCCCCGCGCGACCGGGTGGGGCTGGTGGGGGCCAACGGCTCCGGCAAGAGCTCGCTGCTGCGCATCCTCGCCGGCGAGCAGTCGCCCGACCGCGGGCAGCTCACCTGGCGCCGCGGTGCGCGCGCCGGGTACCTGCCCCAGGACGTGGCCTCCCTGCCCGACGGACCGCTGGTGGAGGTGGTGCTGGGCGCGGTGCCGGGGCGCGGGGCGCTGGAGGGGCGGCTCGCCGCCACCGAGGCGGCGCTGGCGGCGGCCTCGGAGGCCGGGGAGCAGATGGAGCTGTCGCAGGCCCTCGCCGACCTGCACGGCGAGCTGGACCACTTCGAGGAGCACTACGGCCGCCACCGGGCGGAGCGGATCCTCGAGGGACTGGGCTTCCCCACCGCCGCCCTCTCCCGGCCGGTGCGCACCCTCTCCGGCGGCTGGCGGATGCGGGCGGCCCTGGCCGGCCTGCTGCTCGCCGACCCGGATCTGCTGTTGCTCGACGAGCCCACCAACCACCTCGACGTCCCCACCCTCACCTGGCTCGACGACTTCCTGCGGGCCTCGACCAAGGCGCTGCTGCTCATCAGCCACGACCGGGAGTTCCTCAACCGCCAGATCGGGCGGGTGCTGTCGCTGGAGCCCGAGGGGCTGCGGTCGTGGAAGGGGGACCACGACGACTACCGGCGGCAGCGCGCCGAGGAGGAGCTGCAGCTCCAGGCGCGGGCCCGGCGGGTGGAGGCGCGCCGGGCCGAGCTGCAGGGCTTCATCGATCGCTTCGGCGCCAAGAACACCAAGGCCACCCAGGCCAAGAGCAAGGAGAAGATGCTGGAGCGGCTGGAGGTGGTGCAGCTGCGCGAGGAGCGGGCCACGGTGCGCTTCCGCTTCCCCGAGGCGCCGCGCTCCGGCCGCGAGGTGCTGCGGCTCGAGGGGGTGACCAAGGCCTTCGGGGACCAGGTCGTCTACCGGGGCCTCGACGCCTCGATCCGGCGCGGCGAGCGGGTGGCGGTCATCGGCCCGAACGGCGCCGGCAAGTCCACGCTGCTCAAGCTCTGCGCCGGCGAGCTGGCGCCGGACGGCGGCGAGGTCCGGCCGGGCCACGCGGTGGTGGCCGGCTACTACGCGCAACACCACTTCGAGCGGGGGGAGCACGACGAGGCCGGATCGCGCTTCGGCGCGCTCGACCCGGCGCGCACCATCCTCGACACCCTCTGGGACCTGGTGCCGGAGCGGGGACAGGCCTGGGTGCGGGGCATGGCCGGCGCCTTCCTCTTCTCCGGCGACGACGTGGAGAAGCCCATCGGCGTGCTCTCCGGCGGGGAGCGGGCCCGGGTGGCGCTGGCCCGCATCCTGCTCGTCCCGGCGAACCTGCTGCTCCTCGACGAGCCCACCAACCACCTGGACCTGGACTCCTCCGAGGCGCTCATCGAGGCGCTGGCCGGGTACGAGGGGACGATGCTCTTCGTCTCCCACAACCGGAGCTTCCTGAACCGGCTGGCCACCCGCACCTGGGAGGTGAGGGACGGGGGCATCGTCGACACGCCGGGGAACCTGGACGACTGGCTCTACCACCAGCGGCAGCTGGCCGAGGCGGCGGCGCAGGGGGGAGCGGGGACGCCGGCCGGTGGCGCCGAGGCCGCCGGCGCCGGGGCGAACGACCGGAACCGGCGCCGCGCCGAGGCCGAGGCGCGCAACGAGCGGTACCGCCGCGAGAAGCCCATTCGCGAGGCCATCGCCCGGCTCGAGGCGCGCATCGCCGAGCTCGAGGATGCGAAGAAGGGGGCGGAGCAGGCGCTGGCCGACCCGGCGCTCTACCAGGACTTCCCCCGGGCGCGTCCCCACCTCGCGGCGCTGGCCGAGGCGAACGAGGAGCTGCCGGGGCTGTACGAGGAGTGGGAGAGGAAGCAGGGAGAGCTGGAGGGGTAGCGGCCACCCCGACCGCGCCCCCCTGCTACCCTCCCGGGACGCGCCTCCGGGTCAACGCCCATTCCTTCCTGGCCGCGAGCGGCCCGACGCGTTACAGGCACCGGATGGCCTGCTCGCCCCGCACGCTGCTCGACGCCCAGGGGCGCCACATCCAGTACCTGCGCCTGTCGCTCACGGACCGCTGCAACTTCCGCTGCAGCTACTGCTCCGTCTCCAACTACGAGGACGGGGATCGCATCCTCTCGCGGCCGGAGATCCGGCGGGTGGTCGCGGCCTTCGCCGGCCTCGGCGTGCGCCGCGTGCGCCTCACCGGCGGCGAGCCCACGCTGCGGCGCGAGGTGGTGGAGATCGCCGCCGACGTCCGGGCCACGCCGGGCATCGAGGAGGTGGCGCTCACCACCAACGGGCACAGCCTGCGCCAGCTGGCGGTCCCGCTGCGCGACGCCGGGGTGCTGGCCCTCAACGTGTCCATCGACACCCTCGACGCCGCCACGCTGGCGCGCATCAGCGGCCGGGGCGCCCGCCTCCACGAGGTGCTCGACGGCATCGACGCCGCCGCGGCCGCCGGCTTCGGCTCGCTCAAGCTCAACACCGTGGTCATGGGCGGCGTCAACGACGGGGAGCTGGGGGCGCTGGTGCGCCACGCCTGGTCGCGCGGCGCCACGCCCCGCTTCATCGAGCTCATGCCCTTCGGCGACGGCGTCCCGGTTCCCACCGCGGTGGTGAAGCGGAAGCTGACGGAGCAGGGCGTGCCGCTCCTGCCCGACCCGAAGCGCGGCTGGGGCCCGGCCCATTACATGCGCGGCGCCGGCGGCCACGTCGGCTTCATCGGCGCCATCACCGAGAACTTCTGCGAGACCTGCAACCGGGCCCGCATCACCGCCGACGGCGGCTTCCAGGCCTGCCTGGGCGGGAGCGAGCGGCTGGACCTGCGCGACCTCCTGCGCGCCGGGGCCAGCGACGAGCACCTGGCCGACGCGGTCCAGGCGGCGCTGGGGCGCAAGGGCCCGCGCCACCACATGGACGAGGCGGGCGCTCGGCTGGTGACGCTGCCGATGATGGGGATCGGCGGCTAGGGCGCGCGCCGCCGGGTCAGGGCCCGCGGCCGGGCTGCCGCTGGCGCAGGGCGTCGTAGATGGGCTCGTCGCCGAGCAGGCTCGGGACGAGCAGCGCACCGGCGATGGCGACGAGCATCGGGACGAACAGGTTGGCGGTCCCGGTCATCTCGACGACCAGCGCCGTCCCGGTGATGGGGGCGCGCACCGTGGCCGCGAAGAACGCGGCCATCCCGACCACCGCGAAGTCGACCGCCGACGGCGCGGCCGCCGGCGCGATCGCGTGCACCAGGCCCCCGTAGAGCTGCCCCATGACCCCGCCGAGCAGCAGCAGCGGGGCGAAGAGCCCCCCGGGCGTCTCCGCGGCGTAGCTGAGCGGCCCGAGGACGAACCGGACCCCCAGCACGATCAGCAGGAAGCCCATCCCCTCCCGGCCGGCCAGGAGCCGTTGGAGCAGCTGCTCGCCCCCCCCGACCAGGTCGGGGGCGAACCAGGCGAGGAGCCCCACCAGCGCGCCGATGGCGGCCGCGCGGAGTTCCGGGCGCACGCGCCGAAGCCGACCGCCGACGTCGAGGCCCGCGAGGATGAGCCGGTTGTAGGCGACGCCGAGCGCCCCGACCCCGAGGCCGAACCCGAGGTCGAAGGCGAAGTGCCACGGCCCCGGCGTGGGCAGCGGCGGCAGGGCCAGCTCGGGAGTCGCGCCGAGCAGCTGGTACATCACCGCGATGGCGACGCCGGCGGCCGCGAACGAGGCCAGGGCGGCGCGCACGCGCAGGCGATGCGCCAGCTCCTCCAGGACGAAGACCGCGCCGGCCAGGGGCGCGCCGAAGGCGGCGGCGAGCCCGGCCCCGGCGCCCGCGGCGGACAGCACCCGGAGCTCGGCGGCCGGCATCCGGAGCCGTCTTCCGACCCACTGGGCGACGGCGGAGCCCATCTGGACGATCGGTCCCTCCCGGCCGAGGGCGAGCCCGGCACCGAGCGCCGAGAGCCCACCCACGAACTTCACCGGCAGCACGAAGGAACCGTGGAACGGCCCGCCCTGCACCACCCCCTTGACCTGCGGGACGCCGCTCCCCGACGCGTCGGCGGCGAACCGGCGCACCAGCCAGCGCGCAAGCGCCACGCCGAGGGCGGCCCCGGCGACGGGCAGCAGCCATCCCCACGCCGGATGGCCGCGGCTCCAGGCCACCAGCGCGCCGCGCAGGTCGTCCGCCCTCCCCAGGGCGAGGCGGAACAGGGAGCCGATCAGCCCGGCGAGCCCGCCGACCAGGAGCGCCGCCAGCAGGAGCCACGCCAGGCGGATCCCCCCCGCCGGCGGCGGCTCGGCGTCCACTCCCGGCGGTCCGCTCGCGGCGCTCGGATGGGAAGAACGGTGTTCCAAGACCCCTCGACTCCGCGCTTCGACCGGACCATACCGCGCGAGGCCGGATCGGTCCACGAGCGCGACGCCGAGGAGCCTGACCCGATCGGGGCCGCGGCTTCCCGCCCGGCCGTCCGCGCTCCAGGGCGGCGCGGCAGGGCGATCCGTCCGGCGGATCTCCTCCTCCTGGACGCCCCGGGCCCCGCCCCGGCGCTCCCGGGTTGACGTCGTCCCTCCCATGTTCTAGTCAGTTCCATTGCAGGTGCAATGATCTTCGCGCGCTCCATCTCCCGATTCCTGCCCGCACGCGCTCCGGCGTCCTTCGACCGGGCGCCGGGAGCGTGCGCGCCCCGCGACCGGCGGGCGCGCGTCGGGGCCGGCACCGCGCGGCGCCGCGCTCCTCGACACCCGAGGCGCTCCCCGTGAGGCGATCGAGCGGCTTCGACGCCGTGCTCGGCTTCATGCAGGCGCTCTGGGCGCTGGAGCAGGGGCTCCACCGCGCGTCCCGGGCCATGCTCGACGCCACCGGCGTCACCGGGCCGCAGCGGCTCGTCCTGCTCGTCGTCGAGCGCCTCGGGCCCATCGCGCCGGGCCGGCTCGCCCACGTGCTGCACCTGCACCCCGCCTCGGTGACCCGCCTCGCGCGCACCATGGAGGAACGGAGCTTCCTTCGCCGCCGGCGTCACCCCCGCGACCGGCGGCAGGTGCTCCTCGATCTGGCGCCGCGCGGCAGCCGCATCGTCGCGCGGCGAACCGGCACCCTCGAGGGCACGGTCCGGTCGGTCCTGGTCCGGGCGTCGCGCGCCGAGGTGTCGGCGGCGGTCAGGCTCATCACCCGCATCGCCGGCAGGCTGGGCGCGGAGTAGCGCACCGGGGCGCCGCGGCGGACGGACGTGGAAGGAGATCGGAATGCCGAGCACGGTGTCGATGCGAAGTCTCGCCGGGGCCCTTCGCCCCGCCGCGGAGGGGCGCCCCCCTCCCCGGGCGCGGGACCGCGTCCAGGCGCGGGGCCGCCCCGGCGGACGGCGGGCCGGCGGGAGCGCGGCGCCATGAGGCACGGCGCGCGCCGTGGGGCGCAGGCGACGGTGCTCGCCTGGCTGGAGGCGCTGGTCCGCCACCCCGTCGCGGTGCGCCTGGTGGGGCTGGTGATGCCCGCGGTGCGCCCGCTGGAGCTCGGCCTCTTCGGCCGGGCGCTGCTGCTGTCGGCCGTCGTCGGGCTCCTGGGCGGCGTCGTGGGGGCCGGCTTCGTCCTCGCCGTGCAGGCGTGCCAGGAGCTGGTCCTGGAGAGCTGGGCGGGCGCGCCGCTGCTCCGGGCCACCGGAGAGGGCCACGGCGCGGCCGCGGCGGCGGCCGTTGCGGTGCCCTGGCTCGTCCTGTTCCTGCCGGCCCTGGGCGCGGCGGGCTCGGGCCTCCTGGCCCGCCTGGCCCCCGAGATCGCCGGGGGCGGCGGCGACCAGAGCATCGAGGCCTTCCACTCCGGCGCTCAGGTTCGCCCGCGCGTGCTGCCGCTCAAGCTCCTCGCGTCCGTGCTCACCCTGGGCACCGGCGGCGCGGGGGGGCGCGAGGGGCCGGCGATGCAGCTCGGGAGCTCGGCCGGCTCCCTGGTCGGCTGGCTCCTGCCCACCACCGCGCGGGAGCGGCGCATGCTCTACGTGGCCGGCCTCGCCGCCGGCATCGCGGCGGTGTTCCGCACGCCGCTCGGGGCGGCGCTCTTCGGGGTCGAGGTGCTCTACCGGGACGACTTCGAGACCGACGCGCTCGTCCCCGCCGTGCTCTCCAGCGTCATGGGCTTCGCGGTCTCGAATGCCCTCCTCGGGCACCAGGCCCTCTTCGGCGCGCTGCCGCCCCATGCCTTCGCGGCCAGCCAGCTGCCGCTCCACGCCGCCCTGGCCGTCGTCGCCGCGCTGGGCGGGGCCGCCTTCGCCCACGCGCTCCACGTGGTGCGGCAGGCCGCGGAGCGCTCGGCGCTGCCCCCGTGGGCCCGGCCGGCGCTGGGCGGCCTGCTGCTCGGTGCCGTGGTGGTGGGCCTGATGCTGGTCGGCGTCCGGTCGATCGGCCTGGCCTCGACTCCCTCCGCCCTGCTCGGCGGCGGCTACGGCCTGGCGCAGCTGGCGGTGAGCGACGCCGGCGGGAGCTCCGCGCAGATCGCCGCGTGGCTCCTCCTCCTCGCGGTGCTGCGGATCGGCGCCACGGCGCTCACGGTGGGCAGCGGGGGGAGCGCGGGCGACTTCGCCCCCGCCATGGTCATCGGCGCGCTGCTGGGGGCCGCCTTCGGCCACGGCGCCCAGGCGCTGTTTCCCTCGCTCGGGATCCAGCCCAGCGCCTTCGCCCTGGTGGGGATGGCGGCGCTCTACGGAGGAGCCGCGCACGCGCCGCTCTCGGCGGTGGTCCTCGTCTCCGAGCTGGCGGGATCCTACGACCTCCTCGTGCCGCTGATGCTGGCCACCGGCGCCTCGCACCTGCTCCTGCGCCGGGTCCAGCTCTACGGCGCGCAGGAGGTGAACCGGACCCGGGCCATCCTCCGGCACGGCCAGCCCCCCACGGCCGGACCGGCGCTCCCGGCGCGCCTGGGCCGCATGGCTGTCCGGACGGTCGCGCCCGCCGCGCCGCTGCAGGCCCTGCGAGAGGCCGCGTCCGGGGGACAGCCGGCCGTGCCGGTGGTCGACGCGGAGGGGCGGTACCTGGGCCTGGTCGGCAGCGACGCGCTCCTGGCCCTGGCGAGCGAGACGCACCTGCCCGCGGTGGTGGCCGCCGACCTGGCGGGGCCGCCGGTGGCCGTCGAGGTGGGCGAGTCGCCGCGCGCCGCGGCCCAGCGCGTGATCGAGGCCGGCCTGGACCACGCCCCGCTCTGCGACGAGGGCCGCATCGTGGGCATGGTCTCGCTGGCCGAGCTGGTGCGCGTCGCGCTGGAGTCGCCCGAGCGCGCCGAGGGTCCCTAGCATCCGCCACCGGGGGCGCGACCTCGACCTCGACCCGATCCCTCGCCGCCTCGGCCCACGCCCTGCGGGTGAAGGGGCCTTGACAACTGCCCGGTGCCACCGCACTTGGCTCAGGGCGAGGGCGACCTTTCCACGGCCACCTTCGCCCATGCGTCTGGCTCGTCGTCTCTTGAGATGACGGTCTTCGCCACTGCGCTCTCCGAGCACGGACTGGGCGCCCTCCGAAAGCGGTGCTCGCCCCCTTCCGATCCCGCCGGCGGACAGGCGCGCGCCACCATCATCCAGCCGGCTCGTCCGCCCGAGGGAGGAGGCTGCTGCGCGGACTGCGGCGGCGGGATCTACGTGTGCTGCAGGGGCGCCGGTGTCTGCTGTGGCGCCGGGTCGTGCGGAAGCTGCACGTGACCACAACGCCATCGTGCCGCTGACGCGGTTCCGGGTAGCCGCGCCGCCGGGACTGCTCCGAGGCCTCAGCCGCCCAGGTCCTGGGCCAGCGCTTGGCGCCGCGCCGGCGCTCCTTCGCCGTCGCCAACGGGAGCCTGCACGAGGCCTTCGCCGCCGTGGACCTGGCCGCCTGCCTGGGCGCCGTGACGGCGGCCGACGCCGAGGCCGTCCAGGCGCTGGGCCTGCGCGTGAAGCGGATACTGCGCGCCCTCACCGCACCAGCCCGGTGAGGAGCGCGACCAGGCGGTCGGCGAGCCGGAGCACAGGAGCGAGGTGCTCGGGCGCTGTCTCGCCGCAGAGGGCGGCGATCTCGACGGCCGCCGCCGCCTCGACCGCCTCGGCGCGGGCGATGGCGAAGGCGCGGGCCTTGTCGGCACGGCTGACGCGGCCGGCGCCCTCGGCGCAGTTCAGGGCCGCCGACTGGGCGGCGCGGAGCGCCTGGTCGCGCAGGCTCGCGCCGCGGATGGAGGCGGAGCGAACGGCGACGACGAGGTCGCGGGCGACGGTGTAGGCGATGAGCTTGTGGTGGGGGAGCAGCGGAATCTGGTTCATGGCGAGGCCCCTTTCACCCGAAGGAGAAGGGGCCGAGCCATGAACCTCTCCGCGAAGCTTCCCCCTCACCCCCGAGGTTGCCGATGAAGCCGATTTCCCTCTCCCCCGCCGGAGCGGGGGAGAGGGCCGAAACGTCAACCCTCGACCCCAACCCGCGACCCCAACCCGCGACCCCAACCCGCGACCCCAACCCTCGACCCCGACCCTCTACCCCAACCCTCGACCCCGACCCTCGAC
>JAKAEO010000101.1 GCA_021818285.1 Myxococcales bacterium | reverse complement strand
CGGTGCCAGCACGAACCGCGTGCTCTACTACTACCGGACCCGGCTGGGGTCGGTGGTGGCGACGACGACGCGGACGGCGGCGGGGACACAGGTGGGCGCGAGGTACCGGTACTCACCGTACGGGAAGCTGGAGGCCAAGGAGAACGACACGCCCGACTCCCGGTCGGAACTGGGGTACACCGATGCGCTGTCGCTCACGGGAGACCTCGTCTACCTGAAGGCCCGGGTCTACGACGCGGGGCTGAAGCGGTTCATCCAGGCGGACAGCGTGGACCGGCTTCGCTACGCGTACGTGTGGGGCGACCCGGCGAACCTGAGCGATCCGACGGGGCTCATGGCCATCGACTTCGGGCTCGCCAAGATGGTCGCCGGTTCCTTCGGGTCCCGTGAAGGCGAGAGCGCGCGCGCCACCGAAGCCCAGCAGGCCCTCGCGGCCAGGGAGGACCAGAACCAGTCCCTGGAGACGCAGGCCAAGATGGAGCAGGCGGACCAGTCAAACTCGGGACTGGCTCAGGAGATCGCCAACTGGTTCGGCACGACGTTCATCCAGCCGATTGCCGACCTGGGGGCTCGGCTCGCTTCCCCCCGTGTTGACGCCGCCCAGGATCCGGCGAGCCTTGTGACGCAAGGGAACGCGCGCGCCGCAGAGGTGGGCGCCGAGCTTGCGCAGAAGACCGCGGAGGTCGCCGACGTCGCGGCGCTTGCGAGCGGCGTCGCCGGCGGAGTGGTAAAGGTCGGGACGAACGTCGCAGCAAACTACGCGAAGGGGAAGGCGGCCGAGAAGGTCGTCGAGCGGGCGCTTGCCGCCGAAGGCGTGGAGGTCGTCGGCAAGCAGGTCACCGCGGTCACATCGTTCGGCAGGCGCGTCTGGGACTTTGTCGTTCGCAAGGCCGAGGGGCTGATGGCCGTCGAGGTGAAGTCCGGCGGTGCGCAGCGCACCGCGGGGCAGGTCGTCAAGGACGCGGAGGCAGCCAGCACGGGCGCGCGACTCGTCGGCGAGAACGCGGGTAGATTGAGGAACAGCACTCAGGTCATCGAGACCGAGGTACGCAGGGTGCCATGACGTCGCTCGCTGACTTGAAGTCCATGGTCCAGGCCGAGGTGGGCCGGCTCTTGGCGCCGCGCGGCTACAAGCTGGTGAAGTCCGACAGCGCCCTTCGACGAAGCACGCCGCTCGGGTGGTGGGAGTTGCACCTTGCGTTCATCTACCACAAGCCGGTCGACGTCGACGTGTTCCCGAGCGTCGGTGCCCGCTTCGACGCGGTCCAGGACGTTCTATTCGAGGGGGATGTCGCCTCGAAGGGGGGGAGGGGCACGATGACGATCGGAGCCACCTTCGGGAACATCGCGGGCGGCGGCGTCATCGACTGGACCGTGGCGAGCGCCGCGGATGTCCCGCGCGTCGCGAAGGAGGTCGTGGAGGCGTTCGACCGCATCGGTCAGCCGTACCTCCTGAAGTACGCCGAGCCCGCGGCGGTCCTGGAGAAGCTCCTCGGAACGGATCCTGACGCGTGGCACCTGTGGCCCGATGCCATCGGCATGCGGTGCAGGGCCCTGGCCCTCGCGTACGTCCTGGAGAAGCACGAGCTCATCGAGCCGATCATCGCCCGATCCGAGGCGGAACGTGCGAAGGACCCCAATCTTCCACGGTTTCGAGCGCTCGCGGAACGCATCCGCGCGAAGCGGGGCGGCCTTCGTTGAATGCCGAGTCGACCTCCTGGCGGAGCGGAAGTACCTCGCGCCGCTGCCGTCGCCGGAGGCCAACCTGTTCACGACGTGCGGTGCGGCCGGCGCCGAGGCCGGGAGGGGAGCCCAGCTACCCCGACGCCCGCGGCGCCTTCTCGCGCCGCGGGGTGCGCCGGGGCCGGGGATCGCGGGGCGCGAGCGCCGCGGGCACGCGGCGCCCCGGCCAGGCGCGCTCCATCGCGTGCAGCCCGCACAGGCCGCCGACGAAGGGCGGCCGGGCGCAGCCCTTCACCCTGCACATCGCCGGCCTCGTGCTGCCATGGGCGCCCACCCGCGATCCGCCCGCCGCCCGCACCCGCCACCCATCGGATGGGCGCCCATGTCTCCGTGGCTCACCGGGCCGCCTCCGGCCTAGGAGCCGAACCGCCTCGCGGTGGCGAGGAGCAGGCTCATGTTCCGCGCGCCGTTCCCGCCGAGGTAGCGGCGGAAGGCGGCGGCGTCGAGCCGCAGCTTCCCGATGGTCTCCTCGACCACCTCGTCGTAGCTCCGCGCGCTCGGCTTGCGCAGCTCGAGCGCGATCTTGAGGATGGCCCGGTGGAAGGCGGGGTCGACGTCCGGCACCGCCGCCGGCGCCGCCCTGGAGGCTGCCACCGGCGCGCTCCGCGCCACGCCCTGCCGCCCCTGCCGCCCGCGCGAAGCCGCCATCAGCCGCTGCCTCCTGACGGGAACCGCTGCCCCCTCATCGATATGGTGACACTACATGACGAGTCATGACCCGTCAATGGGTCGGACAAGTACATGAAACAACTGGAGTGCTGGAGGAGCGCCGCCAGAAGCCCTGATCGGCGGATCCTGGTCACCCTGATCCAGGGATCATGGTCCGGTGACGGGCCGCGAACGTGGACAACGCGCGCGGCGCCGTGGCAATCTCGCGCGTTCCCGGACCGGATGGAGCGCGCCCGCTACATCGCCGTCGAAGGGCCGGTCGGTGCCGGCAAGACGGCCCTGGCGGCGCTGCTCGCCGAGCGGCTCGGCGGCCGCCTCGTCGCGGAGCCGCTCGAGGAGAACCCCTTCCTCCCCGCCTTCTACGACGACCGGAAGAAGCACGCCTTCCAGACCCAGCTCTTCTTCCTGCTCTCCCGGTTCCAGCACCAGCAGCAGCTCTTCCAGCAGGACCTCTTCAGCCAGGTCACGGTCTCCGACTACCTCTTCGCCAAGGACCGGGTCTTCGCCGCGCTGACGCTGGAGCCGGCCGAGCTGGCGCTCTACCAGCGGGTCTACGAGCTGCTCGGGCCGCGGGTGGTGAGGCCCGACCTGGTGGTCTACCTCCAGGCCCGCACCGACGTGCTGGTCGAGCGGATCCGGCGGCGCGGGCGGGACTTCGAGCGCGCCGTCGAGCCGGCCTGGCTGGAGGCGGTGGCCCGGGCCTACGGCGACTTCTTCTTCCACTACGACGAGACCCCGCTGCTGGTGGTCAACGTCAGCGACCTGGACCTGGCCGAGCCCGGCGAGTCGGTCGAGGCGCTCCTCCAGGTGATCCGCAAGCACCGGAAGGGCACGCAGCACTACATTCCCCTGGGGACGCGGACCTGACGCTGGCGCCCGCGCCGGTGCCAGGGTAGAGTTTCCGCCTCCCCCAATGGGCGGGACCCGCCGCGCGCGGGCCTGCACCGGAGGTCGAGATGTCCAGCCAGCCCGCCCCGCGCAAGCGGGTCACCGTCAACGATTTCCAGAAGATGAAGGCGGCGGGCGAGAAGATCGCCGTGGTCACCGCCTACGACGCCACCGCCGCGCGCCTGGTGGACGCGGCCGGCGTGGACTGCATCCTCGTCGGCGACTCCCTGGGGATGGTGTTCCAGGGGCACGACTCCACGCTGCCGGTGACGCTGGAGCAGATGATCTACCACACCGCCTCGGTGCGCCGCGGGCTGGCGCGCGCCGGCGGAGGGCGCGCCCACCTCGTCGGCGACCTCCCCTTCGGCAGCTACCAGGCCAGCGCCGACGAGGCGGTGCGCAGCGCCGCCCGGCTGCTGGCCGAGGGCGGGGCCGAGGCGGTGAAGCTGGAGGGCGGGCGCGACTTCGCCGAGGTGGTGCGCCGGGTGGTGCGGGCCGGCATCCCGGTGATGGGCCACGTCGGCCTCACGCCGCAGTCGGTCCACAAGCTGGGCGGCTACCTGGTGCAGGGCAAGGACGAGGAGCGGGCCCGGCAGCTGCTGCGCGACGCCCAGGAGCTCGAGGCCGCCGGCTGCTACGCCATCGTGCTGGAGTGCATCCCCGCGGAGCTGGCCCGCTTCATCACCGGCCGCCTCTCCATCCCCACCATCGGCATCGGCGCCGGGCCGGAATGCGACGGGCAGGTGCTGGTGCTGAACGACCTCCTCGGGCTCGACGAGAGCTTCAAGCCCAAGTTCGTGAAGCGCTTCGGCGCGGTGGGCCAGGCGGTGTCGGCGGCCGTCGGCGCCTACGTGCGCGAGGTCCGGGAACAGACCTTCCCGGCCGAGGAGCACGGCTTCCACGCCCCGTCGCTGCGGCTGCTGCACGCCGTGGACGAGGATCCCCGCGACGACGCCCAGGTGGTCGGGGCGCCGGTCTAGCTTCCCGCCGCGGCCGCGCTGGCCTACAGTGCCGCTCCCATGGCCGGCCCCGAGCTCATCCGCGACACGCGCGCCTGGCAGGCCTACTGCCGCGAGGCCCGCCGGCGCGGCGGCCGCGTCGCCCTGGTCCCGACCATGGGCTTCCTGCACCAGGGCCACCTCTCGCTGATGCGCGAGGCGCGCCGCCTCGCCGACGCCGCCCCGCCCGCCGCCGGCCCCCGCCTGGCGCTCGCCTCCATCTTCGTGAACCCGGCGCAGTTCGGCCCCCGGGAGGACCTGGCCCGCTACCCGCGCGACCTCGACGGCGACCTCGCCAAGTGCGCCTCCGCGGGGATCGACGCGGTGCTGGCGCCGGAGCCGGCCGACGTCTACCGCCCGGATCACCAGAGCTGGGTGGAGGTGGGATCGGTGGCGGAGGGGCTCTGCGGCGCCTCCCGGCCGGGCCACTTCCGCGGCGTGGCCACGGTGGTGCTGAAGCTGCTGCACCTCTCCCTGCCGGACGTCGCGCTCTTCGGCGAGAAGGACTGGCAGCAGCTCCAGGTCGTCCGCACCATGGTCCGCGACCTCGACCTGGACGTGGAGATCCGCGGGATGCCCATCGTCCGGGAGCCGGACGGGCTGGCGCTCTCCTCGCGCAACGCCTACCTATCGCCCGAGGAGCGGAGCCGGGCCCTGGCGCTCTCGCGGGCGCTCTTCGGGGCGCGCGACCGGGCGGCGCGGGGCGAGCGGGACGCGGGGGCGCTGCGCGCGGAGGCGCGCCGGGTGCTCGACGCGGCGGGGCTGCGGGTGGACTACGTGGAGATCGTCCACCCGGAGACGCTCCGGCCGGTGGAGCGGGCCGAGCCCGGGAGCCGGATGCTGGTCGCCGCCTTCGCCGGCGCCACGCGGCTCATCGACAACCTGGCCCTGCCATGAAGCGGCGCGGCGGCGCGGCCGGCCCCCCCGAGGGCGCACGGGTGGTGGTGCAGAACCGGAAGGCCCGGCACGACTTCGACATCGAGGAGCGGGTCGAGGCGGGGCTGGCGCTCACCGGCAGCGAGGTGAAGTCGCTGCGGGCCGGCAACGTGGCCCTGGCCGACGCCTACGCCATGGTGAAGGGGGACGAGCTCGTCCTGGCGAACTGCCGCATCGGCGAGTACCAGCCGGCCTCCTGGACCGGCCACGCGCCGCTGCGCGACCGCAAGCTGCTGCTGCACCGCGCCGAGATCGAGAAGCTGCGCGGCAAGGTGGAGCGCGCCGGCTACACCCTGGTGCCGCTCTCCATCTACTTCAAGGAGGGGTGGGCCAAGGTGGAGCTGGCCCTGGCGCGGGGGCGCACCCACGGCGACCGGCGCCAGGCCATCGCGGAGCGGGAGACCCGGCGAGAGCTGGACCGCGCCCTGTCGCGCCGCCGCTGACGCGCCGCGGCGGGGGCGGCCCCGGGCCGCTCCCCGGCGCGCGCACCGTCCGTGATTCACGATGGGTGACGCACCGCCCGCGCGCCGGTCATCCCACGCCGGCGGGGGAGGTGGGCGGCCGCGCACACCCGCGCGCGGAGCGCGCACCGGCCGGGGCGCGCGACTGGCGCGAGGCGTCCGCGGTGGTACCGTGGAATCGTGCCGAGCGACCGCGTCGCCGTGGTGCGCGACCTCACCGACTGCCAGGGGCGGGTCCTGGCGCGCCGGGGCGACGAGCTCTCGGCGCAGGCGGTGGGCGAGGCGGCGGCGCGGGCCCGGCCGGCGCCGGCCCGGCCGCTCTCCGGCTCGGTGGTGGCGGAGGACGTCCGCGAGCCCTTCGGCGACCCGGCCTACCGCCACATCTTCCGGTCGCCGGAGGAGCAGTCGGCGGCGGTCCGGGCGCTGCTCGCCGCCGAGCTGCCGGGGATCCTGCACCAGGAGCTGGCCCTGCTGCGCGACCAGGACTGGCCGCGCTACCGGCACGGCATCGCCACCGCCCTGATCGCCGCCCGCATGCTGCGCGCCGCGGTCGGGGAGGCGCGGGCGCTGCCGGACCTCGCCGGGGCGGCGCTGCTGCACGACATGGGCATGCGCCACGTGCGGCCGGAGCTGGTCCGCGCCGGGGTGGCCCTCGACCGGATCACCGCCCTGGAGATCGCCTCCCACCCGGTGCTGGGGGCCTACCACCTGGCGACGGTGCTGGGGCGCCACCCGGCGGTGGACGCCGCGCTGGGCCACCACTGGCGCAAGGGCCGGGGCTACCCGCGCCTGGCCGCGCCGCCGCCGCGCTCGGTGGAGGTGATCGCGGTGGCCAGCGGGTTCGCGGCGCTCACCCAGGCGCGCCCGTTCCGCGACGCCCCCTTCGACGCCCGCGGCGCCACCGACGTGCTGGTGGGCGACGCCGCCGCCGGCGAGGCCGACCTGGAGGCGGTGCAGCTCCTGGTGCACGTGCTGCGCGGCGGCCGGGGAGAGGCCCGCCAGGTGGTCTTCGGCCGGGAGCGGGAGGGGCACGCGCCGCCCGGCAACCGCCACGCGCCGGTGGCCCGCCTGGTGGCCGCCGCCTGATCGGCGGGCCGGGCCGCGCCCCCTCGCGGCGCCGGCCGCCGGAAGCTACCCCTTCTCCTGCTCGTCCACGCCGGAGATCCGGCGCAGCGTCTCCCAGGAGTAGATGCCGCTGCCGTGGCCGTCCGACCAGGAGATCTGCACGGCGTAGCTGCCCACCGGCTTCACCTCCAGCGCCCGGATGTCGGCGGGGATGGTGGCGGTGTCGAGGATCTTCCGCCCCGTCCCCTCCTCGATGCAGCTGGCGCAGGGGCAGGCGTCGCGCAGGCGCAGCGCGGGGATCACCGAGAGGACGCCGGGCCAGGCCACCAGGAACTCGTTCTTGTCGTTGATCTCGATGGACTGCGGCGGCTCGGTCACCGCGCGCCGGAAGCTGATCTGGTCGAGGAGGCCCATGGGGGGCGATCCATGGCGGGCGCCGGCCCGGCCGTCAAGCCTTTCGGGCGGCCAGCTCGCCGAGCAGCGCCGAGCGGTCCTCCCAGGGCGCGACGCAGGGCGGGCCGTCGGCGACGAACAGCTCCGAGAGCCCCAGGTCGGGCGCCAGGCGGAGCACGAAGGAGGAGCGGGTGCCGTACCGATCGCCCAGGTGGAGGCAGGGGTAGGCGCCCGGCGGCTCGCCGTGCGCCGAGAGCAGCTCGCGCAGCCGGGCGGGCGTCGCGTCGAGGGGCCAGTGGGAGCGCACCCACTCGCCGCGCGGGCAGCGGCCGAAGGGATCGCGCTCGGTGACCACGTGCAGCCCGGGCCCGAGCTCGTCGACGGCCGCGCGGTCGCCGTCCCAGCGCCAGAGGAAGCCGCCGGCACCGTCGAGCACCAGCAGGTGGAAGGGGTTGTAGCGCGCGGCGTCGCCGGCCCGGGCCCGCTCCAGGGCCTCGGCCACCGAGCGCGCCGCCAGCGCCTGGGACACCAGCTCGCCGCGCGACCGCAGGCTGCGGTCCGGGAAGCGGCCGCCCGGCGCGTGGAAGTTGGTGATGGCGACGAGCAGGCCGGAGGAGGCCACCCCGGCCCAGGTGCCCCCGGCCTCCCGGTCGCGCGGGGCGGCGGCGAGGCGGCCCCCGGGCAGCTCCCGCAGGGCCCAGCTCTCCGAGGCCCGGCCCAGCCGCTCGTCGCGGTTGGCCGCCACGACCAGCGGCCAGCGCCGGTCGCCGCCGATGGCGACGGCCACCGTGCACATCGCGCCCTACTTCGCGGCGACGCGCCGCGCGCCCTTCACCGCGGCGAGCAGCATCTGGCGCTGCATCTCGAGCTGCACCGGGAGGGTCTTGCCCAGGCTCTGGAACCAGGCGGCCTGCGACTCCAGCTCCGTCTCCCACTCCGCCAGGTCGATGCGGGTGGCGGCGGCGGCCGTCTCGGCCGGGGCGTCGAGCCCGCGCAGGTCGAGGTCGCCCTCGCGCGGCGTCCAGCCCAGCAGCGTCTCCTGCGCGCCCACCCGGCCCTGGCAGCGGTCGAGGATCCACTTCAGGACCCGCATGTTGTCGCCGTAGCCCGGCCAGAGGAACTTGCCGTCGGCGCCCTTGCGGAACCAGTTCACCAGGAAGACCTTGGGCGGCAGGGGGATGCGCGACTGCATGTCGAGCCAGTGCTGCAGGTAGCTGCCGGCGTCGTAGCCGATGAAGGGCAGCATGGCCATCGGGTCGCGGCGGACCACGCCCACCGCGCCGGTGGCGGCGGCGGTGGTCTCGGAGCCCATGGTCGAGCCCAGGTAGACCCCGTGGGTCCAGTTGAAGGACTGCATCACCAGCGGGACGGTGGTGGAGCGGCGCCCGCCGAAGATCAGGGCGCTGATGGGCACCCCCTGCGGATCGTGGGCGAAGCGGGAGAGCGCCGGGTTGTTGTCCATCGGCGCGGTGAAGCGGCTGTTGGGGTGGGCCGCCTTCTCGGCGGAGCCCTTCTTCCAGGGGTGGCCCTTCCAGTCGGTGAGGGTCTCGGGGACGGCGCCGTCCATGCCCTCCCACCAGACGTCCATGTCGGGCGTCAGCGCCACGTTGGTGAAGAGCGAGTCCTTCTCCACCGAGCGCATGGCGTTGGGGTTGGTCTTGTAGTTGGTGCCCGGGGCCACGCCGAAGTAGCCGAACTCGGGGTTCACCGCCCAGAGCCGGCCGTCGGCGCCCACCCGCATCCAGGCGATGTCGTCGCCGACGGTGCGGATCTTCCAGCCCGGGAAGGCGGCGGGCGGGATGAGCATGGCGAAGTTGGTCTTGCCGCAGGCCGAGGGGAAGGCGGCGGCGACGTAGCTCACCTCGCCCTGCGGGCTCTCGGCCTCGAGGATGAGCATGTGCTCGGCGAGCCAGCCCTCGCTCCTCGCCAGGTAGCTGGCGATGCGCAGCGCCAGGCACTTCTTGCCCAGCAGGGCGTTGCCGCCGTACCCGGAGCCCACCGACCAGATGGCGTTGTCCTGCGGGAAGTGGCAGATGAAGCGGCGGTCGGGGTGGCAGTCGGCCACCGAGTGCATGCCCTTGTTGAAGTCGGGGGCGTCGCCGAGCCGGTCCAGCGCCACCTTCCCCATGCGCGCCATCATCCGCATGTTCAGCGCCACGTAGACCGAGTCGGTCAGCTCGATCCCCACCTTGGAGAAGGGCGAGTCGTTGGGCCCCATGATGTACGGCACCACGTACATGGTGCGGCCCTTCATGGCGCCGTCGTAGATGGCGCCGAGCTTCTTGTAGGCCTCGTCCGGCGCCATCCAGTTGTTGGTGGGGCCGGCCTGTTCCTTGGTGGGCGTGCAGATGAAGGTGAGGTGCTCGACGCGGGCCACGTCGCTGGGGTTGGAGCGGTGGTAGTGGCAGCCGGGCCGCTTCTTCGGGTTCAGGGGGACGAGCACGCCCTGGGCCACCGCCTCGTCGGTGAGCCGCTTCTTCTCGCCCTCGGAGCCGTCGCACCAGTAGATGCGGTCCGGCTTGGCCATCCTGGCCATGGCGTCGACCCAGGCGGTGAGGTGCGGGTTCGACGTGAGGGGACTGGAATTCGCGGCCATGCGGGGCTCCTGGCGGGTGGAGGGGGGAGGCGGAGGGGGGAGGGAATGCCGGGCCTGGTAACGTAGCCGATGGAGGCGGTCCGATCCACCGGCGCGTGGCGCCGGCGCCCGGCCCAGGACGCGGTGCGTCGAGGCGGCCTAGCCCTTGAGCTTGTCCTTGAGGAGGTCGCCGAGCGTGCCGAAGCCCTTGCCCCCCTTGCCGCGGGGCGCGGTCTTCATCCACTCCTGGGCCTGGGCCCGCTCCTCGGCCGCCTCGGCCTGGGTCTTCGAGAGGCGGATGCGGCCGCGCTCGTCGATCTCCAGCACCAGGCACTTCAGCTCGTCGCCGGGCTTGAAGGCCCGGCGCAGGTCGGCGCCGCGCGGCGTCCCGGTCTCCGCCGCCGGCACCAGCCCGCGCCCGCCGGCGAAGCGCACGAACAGGCCGAAGGGCTCGATCTTGTCCACGGTGGCGGCCACCAGGTCGCCGGGCCTCGGCGGGGGAGGCGGGGCCACCGCCGGGCCCGCCGGGGCGGCGCCGGGGGCCGGCTCGGGGCGCGGGGTCAGGGCGCGCACCGAGAGGGAGATGCGCTCCCCCTTCTTCGCGTCCTGCTCGACGCGCAGCACCTGCACCCGCACCAGGTCGCCCGCCTTCAGCAGGTCCTGGGGCTTCGAGACCCGGTCCCAGGCCAGCTCGGAGACGTGCACCAGCCCCTCCAGGCCGCCCAGGTCCACGAAGGCGCCGTAGTCCTGCACGCTGGTGACGGTGCCGTCGAAGATCGCCCCGTCGGCGAGCAGCTCGCGGGTCCGGCGCGCCTTCTCGGCCCGCTCCTCCTCGAGCAGCGCCCGGCGAGAGAGCACGGCGTCGCGCCCGTCGGCCCGCTGCACCTTGAAGGAGAGCTTCTGGCCGACGAAGGTGGACGGGTCCCCGACGAAGCGGACGTCGATCTGGGACATGGGGCAGAAGGCCCGCTGCCCGTGGACCTCCACCTCCAGCCCGCCCTTGTTGGCCGCCTTGACCACGCCCTCCACCGGGAGGCCGGACTGGGCCGCCTCCAGGAGCAGCTCGCGCCCGGCCTGGCCCGCCTCGCGGCGGTGGCCCTTCGAGACGATCACGCCCCGCTCGCCGACCTTGACCACCACGCCGTCGACGATGTCGCCCTCGCGGGCGGTGAGCTGGCCGCTCTCGTCCTGCAGCTCGACCGTCTCGATCATGCCCTCGGCGACGCCGGAGCCCAGCTCCAGGAAGGCCACGTCCTGGCCGAGCTGGATGATCTTGGCCGCCACCTTGTCGCCCACCTTGTGGCGCGGGCGCGGCGCCGCCTGCGAGCCGGCGAGCAGCTCGGCGAAGGAGCCCTCGTCGGCGACGGGGGCCTCGGGCGCCGGAGGCGGCTCGCCCGGGGGGAGCTGCGGCCCCGGCGCGGGCCGCTCCTCGCGGGCGCCGCGCGGCTCCCGGTCGGGCCTGCGCTCGTCGCGCGGCCGCC
>JAKAEO010000100.1 GCA_021818285.1 Myxococcales bacterium | reverse complement strand
GATCTACGGCGAGCCAGATGGCGCGGAAAGCCCTCACGCCCCTCGGACGTCGCATCCGTCGTGCCACGGAAATCCCGCCTCTTGTCGGCCGGATGCGCGTGCTGACCCGTGGGTGGATCCCGACCGCCGGGTAGTGCCGGACACCGCTAGCCCGCGGTGCCGGGCACGGCTCGCGCGCGGCTCGCCGCTCGCCCGCGGTGCCGGGCACGGCCCGCGCGTGGTGCCGGGCACGGCTCGCGCGTGGTGCCGGGCACGGCTCGCGCGACGCAGGCGGCCTGCGGTACGAATGGCCGGATGCGGCGGCTCGTCGTCAACGCCGACGACCTCGGCTACGACCCGGAGATCGACCGGGGGATCCTCGAGGCGCACGCGCGCGGGATCGTGACCAGCGCCACCGCGATGGTGGGCACGCGCTGGTCGGCCGCCGCCCTGCGCGCGGCGCCGCCGGCACTGGGCGTCGGGCTGCACGTCGTGCTGGACGAGGGGCTCTCCCCGGCAGCGGCCGGGGAGGCCATCCGCGTGCAGCTCGACCGGTTCGAGCAGCTCCGCGGCGCGCCGCCCAGCCATCTGGACGCCCACCGGCACGCCCACGCGCGCCCGGGGATGCTGCCGGTCTTCGCCGCGGCCGCGGCCGCGCGCGGGCTGCCGCTGCGCGCGATCGACGGCGCCATGCGCCGGGAGCTGCGCGCCGCGGGGGTCCGGACCTCCGGCGCCTTCCTCGGCGACGCGGCCCTGCGTCCCTGCTGGACCCGCGAGCGCCTGCTCGCGGCGCTGGCGGCGCTGCCCGAGGGCACGGCCGAGCTCATGGCCCACCCCGGCCACGCTCCGTCGCACGCCCGGACGTCGTTCGGCATCGAGCGCGAGGTCGAGCTCGAGGCGCTGTGCGACCCGGAGGCGCGCCGGGCCCTGGCGGCGCTCGGGGTGCAGCTCGTCACCTGGACCGCGATTTGACGCACGGAGTCGTGCGCGCCTCCGGCGCTCCGGCGCCGACCGTTCGGGGGACGGATTGGCGCAGCCGCGCTCGGTGCCGCCCGGTGCCGGGCACCGCCGGGCAACGGTGCCGGGCACCGGGGCGGGGAGGGGTGGGGGGAGGGGTGGGGGGAGGGGCTGGAGTGCGGCAGCGGGTCGCATAACCCCTCGATTGCTGGGGCTGCTGGCAGGCTCCGCTCGGGGCCTTTCCTTCTTTACAGGCTCGTTTTGGGGGTGTAGAAACCCGGCTCCACTCACCCTCCCCACACACCCACAGAAGAGGTCTCTCGCGATGGCAGACGCCAAGCCCGTGGTCCCGAAGGACGGCGCCAAGATCACCCTGACCGGCGGGAAGCTGAACGTCCCCGACCGGCCCATCCTCCCCTTCATCGAGGGCGACGGCACGGGCCGCGACATCTGGCGGGCCAGCGTCCGGGTGCTGGACGCCGCGGTCGAGAAGGCCTACAGGGGCAAGAAGAAGATCGCCTGGATGGAGGTCTACGCCGGCGAGAAGGCCTTCACCAAGTTCAACAACTGGCTGCCCGACGAGACCATCGCCGCGTACCGCGAGTACCTCATCGGCATCAAGGGCCCGCTCACCACCCCGATCGGCGGCGGCATCCGCTCGCTCAACGTGGCCCTGCGCCAGATGCTCGACCTCTACGTCTGCCTGCGCCCGGTGCGCTGGTTCAAGGGCGTGCCCTCGCCGGTGAAGAACCCGCAGAAGGTCGACATGGTGATCTTCCGCGAGAACACCGAGGACATCTACGCCGGCATCGAGTGGGAGGCCGGCACCGAGCAGGTGAAGAAGATCCTGGGCTTCCTGGAGAAGGAGTTCCCCAAGGAGTTCAAGAAGATCCGCTTCCCCGGCTCGGCGGGCGTCGGCGTCAAGGCGGTCTCGCGCGAGGGCACGGAGCGGCTGGTCCGCGCCGCCATCGAGTTCGCGCTGAAGAACAAGCGCAAGAGCGTGACCATCGTCCACAAGGGCAACATCATGAAGTACACCGAGGGTGCCTTCCGGAACTGGGGGTACGGCCTGGCCGAGCGCGAGTACGCCGACAAGGTCTACACCTGGGACCAGTGGGAGCGGACCAAGGCGGCCAAGGGCGAGGACGCGGCCAACGCCGAGCAGAAGTCGGCGCTCGCCTCGGGCAAGCTCCTCGTCAAGGACGCCATCGCCGACATCACCCTGCAGCAGGTGCTCACCCGGCCGGACGAGTTCGACGTCATCGCCACGCTGAACCTGAACGGCGACTACCTCTCCGACGCGCTGGCGGCGCAGGTCGGCGGCATCGGCATCGCCCCCGGCGGCAACGCCAACTACGTCACCGGCCACGCCATCTTCGAGGCCACCCACGGCACCGCGCCGAAGTACGCCGACCAGGACAAGGTGAACCCGGGCTCGGTGATCCTCTCCGGCGAGATGATGTTCCGGCACATGGGCTGGAACGAGGCCGCCGACCTGATCATCAAGGGCATGGACGGGGCCATCGGCGCCCACCACGTCACCTACGACTTCGCCCGCCTGATGAAGCAGGAGGGCGTGGCCGACACCGTCGAAGTGAAGTGCTCGCAGTTCGGCGACGAGATCATCAAGCACATGTAGTCCCCCCGGACACCGACTCGGAGAGAACGCACATGGCTCGGAAGAAGATCGCACTCATCGGCGCCGGCCAGATCGGCGGCACCATGGCCCTGCTGGCCGGCCAGCGGGAGCTGGGCGACGTGGTCCTCGTGGACATCCTCGAGGGCGTCGCCAAGGGCAAGGCGCTCGACCTGCAGGAGACCCGCGGCGTCTTCAAGTTCGACGTCGACGTCACCGGCGGCGGCACCACCGACTACTCGGTGATCAAGGGGGCCGACGTCTGCATCGTCACCGCCGGCATCCCCCGCAAGCCGGGCATGAGCCGCGAGGACCTGCTCAAGGTGAACCTCGAGGCCATCACCAAGGTGGCCGAGGGCATCAAGACCTACGCCCCCGGCGCCTTCGTCATCGTCGTGACCAACCCGCTCGATTCGATGGTCTACGCGATGTACAAGGTCACCGGCTTCCCGAAGGCCCGGGTGGTCGGCATGGCCGGCGTGCTGGACACCGCCCGCTTCCAGTACTTCGTGGGCGACGCCGCCAAGGCCTCGCCGCAGGACGTCCACGCGGTGGTGCTGGGCGGCCACGGCGACGACATGGTCCCGCTGCTCCGGTACAGCTCCATCGGCGGCGTGCCGCTGACCAAGTTCATCGACCAGGCGAAGCTGGACGCCATCGTCGACCGCACCCGCAAGGGCGGCGGCGAGATCGTGCAGCTGCTCGGGACCGGCTCGGCCTTCTACGCGCCGGCCATCTCGGCGATCACGATGGCGGAGTCGTACCTCAAGGACAAGAAGCGCGTGCTGCCCTGCTCGGCGCTGCTCGAGGGCCAGTACGGCATCAACGGGCTGTTCGTCGGCGTGCCGGTGGTGATCGGCGCCGCCGGCGTCGAGAAGATCCTCGAACTGGACCTCAACGACGCCGAGAAGGCGATGCTCGCCAAGTCGGTGGAGAGCGTCAGGAAGTCGGTGGCCGAGACCAAGCTCTAGGCCCCCGCGAATCGGCATGACCCGCCGGGGCCGGCGCCCACCCAGGTGCCGGCCCCGGCCTTCTCCGGTGGTAGTCTCCCAGGCCGCGACCCGGGGCGGGAGGCGCGCGAGGCGCGGCTCCCGGGCGGGCGCGGACCCCACGAGGACGACGTGAAAATCCACGAATACCAGGCGAAGGTGATCCTGCGGGAGTACGGCGTGCCCGTGCCGCGCGGGATCCTGGCGACCAACCCGCTCGAGGCCCAGGGCGCCGCCCGCCAGCTGGGGAGCGGCACGGTGGTGGTCAAGGCGCAGATCCACGCCGGCGGCCGCGGCAAGGCCGGCGGCGTGAAGCTGGCGCAGTCCCCCGAGGAGGTCGGCGACATCGCCGACAAGATGCTCGGGATGATGCTGAAGACCCCCCAGACCGGCCCGGAGGGGCAGAAGGTCCGCAAGATCTACGTCGAGGAGGGCTGCAGGTTCACCCGGGAGATCTACCTGGGCATGACCCTCGACCGGGAGAGCGGCCGCGTCACCTTCATGGCCTCCTCGGAGGGCGGCGTGGAGATCGAGGAGGTGGCCAAGAGCCACCCCGAGAAGATCCTCAAGGTCCCCATCGACCCGGTGACCGGCTTCCTCCCGTTCCAGGCCCGGCGCATGGCCTACGGGCTGGGGCTCAAGGGCGAGACGGTGTCGGCCTTCGCCCGGTTCGCCACCAGCCTCTACAACGCCTACCTGGCCACCGACGCCTCGCTGGCGGAGATCAACCCGCTGGTGGTGACCGACGCCGGGCAGGTGCTGGCGCTCGATGCCAAGATGAACTTCGACGACAACGCCCTCTACCGCCACCCGCGCATCGCCGCGATGCGGGACCCGGACGAGGAGGACCCGCGCGAGAACCAGGCCAAGGAGCACGACCTGCAGTACATCGCGCTGGACGGCGACATCGGCTGCATGGTGAACGGCGCCGGCCTGGCGATGGCCACCATGGACATCATCAAGCTCTCCGGCGGGCGCCCGGCCAACTTCCTCGACGTCGGCGGCGGGGCCGACGAGCAGAAGGTGACGGCGGCCTTCAAGCTGCTGCTGGCCGACGCCAACGTGCGCGCGGTGCTGGTGAACATCTTCGGCGGCATCATGAAGTGCGACGTCATCGCCAAGGGCATCGTCGCCGCCGCCCGCCAGGTCGAGCTGCGCATCCCGCTGGTCGTCCGGCTGGAGGGCACCAACGTGGACCTGGGCAAGCAGATCCTCGCCCAGAGCGGCCTGCGCATCGTGGCGGCGGACAACCTCGGCGACGCGGCCCAGAAGGCCGTGGCCGCCGCGAAGACGGCGTAGGCGGGAGCCCGACCATGAGCATCTTCGTCGACAAGAAGACCCGCGTCGTCGTCCAGGGCATCACCGGCTCCGCCGGCGCCTTCCACACCGGCCAGATGCTGGGCTACGGCACCAAGGTCGTCGCCGGCATGACGCCCGGCCGGGGCGGCTCCACCTTCCAGGAGCGGGTGCCCATCTTCGACACCGTCCACGAGGCGGTGAAGCACACCGGCGCGAACGCCGCGGCCATCTTCGTGCCGCCGCCCTTCGCCGCCGACTCGATCCTGGAGGCGGCCGACGCCAAGGTCCCCCTCATCGTCTGCATCACCGAGGGCATCCCCATCCTCGACATGGTGAAGGTGCGCCGCTACCTGGAGGGCAACCCGGGCATCCGGCTGCTCGGGCCCAACTGCCCCGGCATCATCACCCCCGGCGAGTGCAAGATCGGCATCATGCCGGGCCACATCCACCGGCCCGGGCGCATCGGCGTGGTGTCCCGCTCCGGCACGCTGACCTACGAGGCGGTGAAGCAGCTCACCGACCTGGGCTTCGGCCAGTCGACCGCCGTCGGCATCGGCGGCGACCCGGTCCACGGCACCGACTTCGTGGACTGCCTCTCGCGCTTCGAGGAGGACCCGGAGACCGACGCGGTCATCATGATCGGCGAGATCGGCGGCCAGGAGGAGGCGCGGGGCGCCACCTTCGTGAAGCAGCACATGTCCAAGCCGGTGGTGGGCTTCATCGCCGGCCGCACCGCCCCGGCCGGCAAGCGCATGGGCCACGCCGGCGCGGTGATCTCGGGCGGGGAGGACACCGCCGAGGCCAAGATCCAGGCCATGAAGGACGCCGGGATCACCGTCTGCGAGGGGCCGCACCTGCTCGGCGCCACCATGGCCGAGGTGCTCAACCGCCGCTTCCGCGGGAAGATCCCGGCGCGGGCGGCCCGGGCCGTGGCGCAGCGGGCCCAGCCGGCCGCCAAGGCCAAGGGGAAGGCGGCCCCCAAGCCCGCCAAGGCAGCGGCGCGCGCCCGCTAGCGCGGCGCCGCCCCACACGTCGAGGAGAGTCGAGCACATGGCGATCGAGCGCACCCTGTCCATCATCAAGCCCGACGGCGTCGAGAAGGGCGTCATCGGCCGGGTCATCTCCCGCTTCGAGACCGCGGGCCTGAAGCCCGTGGCCATCCGGCTGGAGCGGCTGTCGCAGGCGCAGGCGGAGGGCTTCTACGCCGTCCACCGGGCCCGCCCCTTCTTCGGGGACCTGGTGAAGTTCATGACCGGCGGCCCGGTGGTGCTCATGGTCCTCGAGGGCGAGAACGCCATCGCCCGCAACCGCGAGGTGATGGGCGCGACCGACCCGAAGAAGGCGGCCGAAGGGACCATCCGCAAGGACTTCGCGACCGACATCGAGAAGAACACCGTCCACGGCTCCGACAGCCCCGAGAACGCCCGGACGGAGATCGCCTACTTCTTCCCCGAGGTGCAGGTCCACGCCTACGAGTGGAAGGCCAAGCGGTAGGCCAACCATCGGAGAACACGGCGGTTCTCGCGGGCGGGTCGCCCGTGGGGGCCGCCGTTCCATTTCCTGGTTAGGATCGGGGATCCGGCCGGCGAGACGGGCGAGGCGAATCCCGGGCGGCATCCCGGCAGGCGGAGGAAGGGGCGGGACGTGCACGCGGTCGCGACATGGGAGTGGCTGCTCGGGCTGGGGTTCCTCCTGGCCTCGGCCTTCTTCAGCGCGACCGAGACGGCGCTCACGGCGCTCGGCGAGGTCCGGGCCCGGCAGCGGATCGACGCCGGGGGCCGGCGCGTCCGGCTGCTCCGGCTCTGGGTGGACCACCCCGAGCGCGTCCTCACCACCATCCTCGTCGGCAACACCGTGGTCAACGTCGCCGCCGGCGCGCTGGCCGGCAACGTGGCGCTCCGGGTGGCGGGCGCCTGGGGCTGGGCCGAGGCGGGGGTGGTCGCCGCGGCGACCGCGCTCACCACCGCCGGGATCCTCTTCTTCGGGGAGATCGTCCCGAAGACGCTGGCCAAGCGCTACCCGGCGCGGGTCGCGCTCTGGGCCATCCCCGCGGTCCACCTGCTCTACCGGCTCCTCTGGCCGCTCTCCGCGGGCCTGGTCCGCGTCACCGACAGGCTGGTGGGCGCCTTCGCCCCGCGGCCGCCCCCGGGGCCGGCCGTCACCGGCGCCGAGATCGAGTACCTCATCGAGATGGGGACCCGGCAGGGCGTGCTCGACGAGGTGAAGGAGGAGCTGCTGAACAGCGTCCTGGAGTTCGCCGACCGGGTGGTGAAGGAGGTCATGGTCCCTCGCACCAAGATGGTGGCCATCGACCGGGACCTGCCCCCCGAGGAGGTGGTGCGCATCGTCACCGGAAACCCCTTCAGCCGCATGCCGGTCTACCAGGGCACGGTGGACAACGTGGTCGGCATCCTGCTGGTGCGCGAGATCGTCCCCGAGCTGGCCCGCGGGCCGCCCGCGCCGGGCTCCATCGACCGCTGGATGAAGCCGGCCTTCTTCGTCCCCGAGCAGATGAAGATCTCGCGGCTGCTGAAGGAGATGCAGCGGCGCAAGACGCACCTCGCGGTGGTGGTGGACGAGTTCGGCGGCACCTCGGGCCTGTGCACGCTGGAGGACGTGCTCGAGGAGATCGTCGGGGAGATCCAGGACGAGGCCGACGCCGAGGCGGCGCCGGTGAAGCCCATCGGCGACGGGCTCTACCTGGCCGACGCGGCGGTGCCGCTCCACGACCTCGAGGAGTACGTGAACCACCAGCTGGAGGGGCTGGCCGAGGACCGGGAGCACCGCTGGCACTTCCCCGAGGACGGCGACTACGAGACGCTCGGCGGCTTCCTCACCTCGACGGCGGGCCGGGTGCCGCCGGTGGGGGCCACCATCGACTGGAACGGGCTGGCCTTCACGGTGCGCGGCGGGGACGAACGCCGGGTGACGCGGGTGGAGATCGCGCGCCGCCCGCCCGACGCCGCGGTCGCGGCCGCCGGGGCGGCTCCCGCGGGGCGCGCGGCGGCGGGGAGCCCGTGAAGCCGCTGCCGGGGCGGAAGCCGGACCTCCGGGCGCTCCCCCCGGAGGCCCTGGCCGCGGTGGTGGCCGGGCTGGGGGAGAAGCCCTTCCGCGCCCGCCAGCTCTTCCGCTGGCTGCACCACCGGGGCGCGGCCACCCTGGAGGAGATGACCGACCTCCCGGCGCCGCTGCGCGCGGCGCTGGCCGCGAGCCACGAGCTGTGGACGCTGGAGCGGGCCTCCGAGCAGCGCAGCCGCGACGGCACCGTCAAGTGGACCTGGCGCACCGTGGACGGGCGGCTGGTGGAGTCGGTCTACATGCCCCACGTCGGCGACGACGAGGACGAGCCCCACAACCGCGACCGGCGGACCCTGTGCGTCTCCACCCAGGTGGGCTGCGCGGTGGGCTGCGCCTTCTGCATGACCGGGACCATGGGGCTCGCCCGGAACCTGGGGGCCGGCGAGATCGCCGACCAGATCCACCGGGCCAACCGGCGGCTGGTGGAGCTGGGGCTGGGGCGCCCGCCGCGTCCGCTCACCAACCTGGTGTTCATGGGGATGGGGGAGCCGCTCCACAACTACGAGGAGCTGAAGGCGGCCCTCGGGCTGCTGCTCCACGGGGACGGCGCCGGCTTCTCCCACCGGCACGTCACCGTCTCCACCAGCGGCTTCGTCCCGGAGATCGCCCGCCTCGGCGCCGAGACCCGGGTGAAGCTGGCCGTCTCCCTGAACGCCAGCCACGACGCCCAGCGCGACCGGCTCATGCCGCTGAACCGCAAGTGGCCCATCGCCGAGCTGATGGCCGCCTGCCGCGCCTTCCCGGTGAAGCAGGGGCGGCGCATCACCTTCGAGTACGTGCTGCTGGCCGGCGTCAACGACGCCGACGAGGACGCCCGCCGGGTGGCGGCGCTGGTGGCCGGGCTGCCGGCCAAGGTGAACCTCATCGCCTACAACGACAACCCCGGGCTGGGCTTCCGGGCGCCTTCCCCGGAGCGGGTGAAGGCCTTCCGCGCCGTCCTCGAGGCGCGGCGGGTGACCGCGGTGATCCGGCGGAATCGCGGGGACGACATCGCCGCCGCCTGCGGGCAGCTCGCCGTGGTAGAAGGCGTCGCGCCCGCCAGGCGCACAGGAGAACCGTGATGTCCCTGCTGGTCATCGGCTCGGTGGCCCTCGACTCGGTCGAGACCCCGTTCGGCCGCCGCGAGGCGGTGCTGGGCGGCTCGGCCACCTACTTCTCCACCGCCGCCAGCTACTTCGGCCCGGTCCGGCTGGTGGCGGTGGTGGGCGAGGACTTCCCCGACGAGCACGCCCGCTTCCTCCGGGAGCGCGGGGTGGAGCTCGACGGCCTGGCCCGGCGGCCGGGCCGGACCTTCCGCTGGAAGGGGCGCTACGAGTACGACCTGAACGTCGCCCACACCCTGGAGACCCACCTCAACGTCTTCGCCGACTTCCGGCCCGAGGTGCCGGCGGCCTGGCGCGAGCCGGACCACCTGTTCCTCGGCAACATCGACCCGGAGCTGCAGGACGCGGTGCTCGACCAGGTGCGGCGGCCGCGGCTGGTGGCGGCCGACACCATGAACTTCTGGATCGCCTCGAAGCGCGAGGCGCTGCTCCGGACGCTGCGCCGCGTGGACCTGCTCTTCGTCAACGACGCCGAGGCGCGGCAGCTGGCCGGGGAGAGCAACGTGGTGCTGGCGGCCCGCGCCATCCTGGGCATGGGGCCCCGCGCGGTGGTGGTGAAGCGCGGCGAGCACGGCGCGCTGTACTTCTCGGGCGAGGAGACCTTCGCCGCCAGCGCCTTCCCGCTGGCCTCGGTCTTCGACCCCACCGGCGCCGGCGACAGCTTCGCCGGCGGCTTCATGGGCTACCTGGCCCGCAACGGCCGGCACGACCCGCCGGTGATGCGCCGGGCCATCGCCGTGGGCTCGGTGCTGGCGAGCTTCGTCGTCGAGCAGTTCTCCCTCGACCGGCTGCGCACGCTGACCGCCGGCGAGATCCGCGGGCGCTACGCCGAGCTGCGGCGGCTCACGCACTTCGACGACCTGGAGCCGGAACTGCTCGGTTGACCGGCCTTCGGGGCGGCGGCTAGCATCCCTCGCCTCCGCCCCGGACGCCCGGGGCGGGGCGCCGGAGGGGACGTCGCCGATGCGGATCGCGATCCTGAGCGACGTCCACGCCAACCTCGAGGCCCTCGTCGAGGTCGAGGCGGCCGTCGCCCGGCTGGCCCCCGACGCGGTGATGTGCCTCGGCGACGTGGTGGGCTACGGCGCCAGCCCCGACGAGTGCTGCACCCGGATCCGCCGGCTCGCCCAGGTGGTCCTCCTCGGCAACCACGACGCCGCGGTCGCCGGGCGGATGGACTACACCTACTACTACGACGCCGCACGCAACGCGCTCGACTGGACCGCCTCGCGCCTCGGCGCCGACAACCTCGCCTGGCTCCGCTCGTTGCCCTACACCCACCGGATCGGCGAGGTGGGCTTCAGCCACGGGTCGCCCATCCTCCCGGCCGAGTACGAGTACGTCTTCGCGCTGGAGCAGGCGCGGGAGCTGCTGCCCCACCTGGCCCGCCTGCCGGAGGTGACCTTCATCGGCCACTCCCACCTGTGCAAGGCCTTCGCCCTCTCGGCCGCCGGCGAGGTGTCGGACGTCAGCGCGTTGCGCATCGCCCTGCGGCCCGATCAGCGGACCATCGTCTCGGTGGGCTCGGTGGGCCAGCCGCGCGACTACGACCCGCGGGCCTGCTTCGTCACCTACGACACCGACCGGCGCCTGGTGGAGTACCACCGGGTGGGCTACGACATCGAGTCCTCGGCGCGGAAGATCTACGACGCCGGCCTGGCGCTGAACTTCGGCCGCCGGCTCTTCCTCGGCGTCTAGAGGACCCCGAGGCGCCCGGAGAGCCGGGCGGCGGCCACCAGCCCGTCGGCCGCCATCGCCCAGAGCTCCAGCTCGGCCCCGAGGAGCAGGCGCGCCGGCGGCGGGAGGCGCGCCTCCCCCAGCCTGGCGCCGCTCCCCGGGTCGAGGGCCGTCACCGGGTCCCCGCCGACCACCGCCACGCCGCGCGCCAGGCGCGGCCCGAGGCCGGGAGGCGGCGCGAGGATGGGGGCGCGGCTGGTCCAGCGCACGGCGCCGTCGCGCTCCAGCCCGGCGCAGCTCCCGGGGCCGCCCTGGACCAGGAGGAGCGGGCCGGCGCCGGCCAGCGCCGGGGCGCCGCGCCCCAGCGGCGGCGCCGAGGTCCAGGCGACGCCGCCACCGGGGTCGACCGCCGCGACCACCGGGTCGCCGGCCACCGTCCCGGGGACCGCCAGCCGGCCGGCGAAGGGGAGCGGTGCGCCGGCGGGGGCGAAGTCGAGCGGCGCCTCCCACCGGCGCTGGCCGGTTGCC
>JAKAEO010000099.1 GCA_021818285.1 Myxococcales bacterium | reverse complement strand
GCCCCCGCCCCGGCTCCCGCCGCCGGCGGCACTCCGGGTCCGGCCGCGGGCGGCTCCGCTCCCGCGCCCAACGCCGCGCCGGCCGCCCCGTCCGTCCCGGCGGCGGCCGTCCCGGCGGCGAGCGCGGAGCCCGACGAGGAGGAGGCGCCGGCCTACGGCGGGGCCGGCTACAGCCGCCCCGCCCCGGAGACGCCCCACTGCGTGGAGTCCTCCATCCGGCTGCCCCGGGAGCTGGCCGGGCGGCTCCCGGCCAGCGTGACCCTGCGCTTCGCGGTGGGCCGCGACGGCGGGGCGAGCCTGGTCCAGGTGCTGGGCGAGGGCGTGGACCCCCGCCTCGCCGAGGCGCTCCAGTCGGCCGTCCGCGACTGCCACTTCCGGCCCGGCACCGACGCCTCCGGCAAGCCGGTCCGCCTCTGGGTGGTGATGCCGCTCCGCTTCGCGCCCTGAGGCCCGGGCGCCGGCCCCGGGGCGTCCGGGCGCTCAGCTCACGCACCAGTAGTCGCGCAGCTCCTCGAAGCCCTGGCGCGCCAGCTCGGCGCGGATGAGCGGCCGCGCCCCGGGCGCGCCCACGGCGACGAGCAGGGGCAGCCCCCGGGCCCGGCCCGCCTCCTCCGGCCCCACCACCGGGGCGCCCCGCTTCCTCCCGCCGACGCGCCCGGCCTTCACGTCCACGAAGAGCACGGCGCGGATCCCGCGGGCGCCCAGGGCGTCGGCGAAGGCCTTGCCGGTCGCGCCCGCGCCCCACACCGCCACCTCGCGGCGGCCGGCCAGGGCGGTCCGCGCCAGGAAGGCGCACTTCAGCTCCACGTGGCGCGCCAGGGCGTAGCGCGGGTCGGTCCGCGTCAGGCGCCCCGGCGACTCGCGCCAGCCGAGCAGCACCCGCGGGAGGTTGGCGAGCCGCCCTCCCGCCTCCGCCAGCCGGAGCCAGAGGTCGTAGTCCTCGGGGAAGGCGCCGTCGCGCCAGCCGCCGGCCGCCTCCAGCGCCCCCCGCCGCAGGCAGGCGGCGGGGTGGACCAGCGGGGACTCCACCAGCAGGTCCCTGCGGAGCTCGTCGGGCGCCGAGAGGCCGTTCACCCAGGCGGCGTAGCGGCGCATCCCGTCCCGGACCTCGCCCCGCGGGAAGAGGCGCACGCGGGATCCCAGCGCCGCGAGCGAGGGATCGGCCTCCAGGGCCGCCACCTGGAACTCCAGGCGGCGCGGCGCGGCCACGTCGTCGGCGTCCATGCGCGCCACCCAGGGCGCGTCGCAGCGCGAGAGCCCCCGCCGCAGCGCGCCGGCGATGCCCTCGCCGGTCCCGGCCACCACCCGGACCCGGGGGTCGCGCGCCGCGAGCTCCTCGAGCAGGCCGCGGGTCCCGTCCCGCGACCCGTCGTCCACGGCGACCAGCTCGAGGTCCCGCAGGCTCTGGCGCAGGATGGAGACGGCGGCGGCGCGCACGGTGCGCGCGGCGTCGCGGGCGGGCAGCAGGACGGAGACGCGCGGCATGGGATCCGTCCCGCACCCCGGGGCTGGTGACCCCCCGGCCGGAGCCGGGGAGCGGGAGACGAGGAGCTACTCGTAGTCGCCGCGCGCCGCGGGGTTCACCGGGTAGGCCTCGGCCGCGGCGGGCTCCAGGTCGTCGCCGGTGGCGGCCTGCGCCGCCTGCGAGAGCAGCCCGCACAGGTGGGTGGCGGCGTAGTGGTAGCCGGCGACGCCCAGGCCGACCACCTGGCCGAGGCAGGCCGGCGCCAGCACGCTCTGGCGGCGCCACTCCTCGCGGGCGTGCACGTTGGAGATGTGCACCTCGATGGCCGGGCAGGGCATCGCCTTCAGGCAGTCGTGGAGCGCGTAGCTCACGTGGGTGAAGGCGCCGGGGTTGATGATCACCCCCTGGGCCTCGCGCCGGTGCTCCTGGAGGAAGTCCACCAGCGCCCCCTCCCAGTTGGACTGGTAGGCCATCACCTCGACGCCGTAGGGGGCGCAGGCCTCGCGGACCATCTGCTCCACGTCGGCCAGGGTCGACGAGCCGTAGACCTCCGGCTCCCGCTCGCCGAGCAGGTTCAGGTTGGGACCGTTCACCAGCAGGATCATGGCGCTCCCCCGATCTCACGGACCGCGTCCGCCACGGCATCCTCGCCCGCGGTCACGTCCCAGTCCACCTTCCAGGCGTTCCCCCCGGCCCGGGGCAGCACCCAGCGGAGCCCCGCCGCGGTGCGCTTCTTGTCGGTGGCCATGAGGCGCGCCGCCCGCCGCGCCGCCGCCGCCGGCAGGCGGGTGGGCAGGCCCGCCTCGGCGACCGCCGCCTCCAGCTCGGCCACCGCCAGCGGCCCGATGCGGCCGAGCCGCGCCGCCAGCCGGAAGGCGAAGCACAGCCCGACGGCGACCGCCTCGCCGTGGGTCCAGCGCGAGAAGCGGCCCGCCGCCTCCACCCCGTGGCCGAAGGTGTGGCCGAGGTTCAGCAGCTTCCGCTCCCCGCGCTCCCTGGGGTCGCGCGCCACCACCTCGAGCTTCATCGCCGCGCAGGCGGCGACCAGCCCGGCGCCGGCCCGGCCGGACCGGGCCTGGGCGGCCGCCGCCCCGAGCATCGCGGGGCGCAGCGCCGCGTACTTCAGCACCTCGCCGAAGCCGCTGCGGAGCTCCCGCGCCGGCAGGGTGCGCAGCGCCGCCGGGTCGGCCAGCACCGCCTCCGGCGCGTGGAAGGCCCCCACCGCGTTCTTCGCGGCGGGGAGGTTCACGCCGGTCTTGCCGCCCAGGGCGGCGTCCACCATGGCGAGCAGGGTGGTGGGGACCGCCACCCACCCGACGCCCCGCATGAAGGTGGCGGCCAGGAAGCCGGCGGCGTCGGTGACCGCCCCGCCGCCCAGCCCCACCACCAGGCTGCGCCGGGTGCAGCCGGCGGCGAGCATCCGCGCCGCGCCCCGCTCCAGCTCGGCCAGCGTCTTGCCGCGCTCGCCGTCGGGGAGCCGGTGGACCAGCGCCAGGTTGCCGGCCCGGCGCAGCGCCGCGACGGCGCTCCGGCCGGCCGGCGTGGCCAGGACCCGCGCGCAGCTCAGGAGCGCCACCCGGTCGTGCGCCCGGGCCAGCGCCGCCAGCCCGGCGCCGGCGCCCGCCCCCACCCGCACCGGGTAGCGACGCCCCTCCTGCACCGCCTCGAGGACGTTCACCGGCCGCACCCCGCTCAGCGCCCCGCGTCCGGCCGGAGCCGGGCGACGTAGGCCTCGATGGCCTTCTCGACGTCGGCGACGGTGTCGCCGCCGAACTTCTCCAGCAGGGCGGCGGCCAGCTCCCAGGCCACCACCGCCTCGGCCACCACCGCCGCGGCCGGCACGGCGCAGACGTCGCTGCGCTCGTAGCGGGCCTGGGCCGGCTCGTGGGTGGCGATGTCCACGGTGGGGAGCGGCGTGGTCATGGTGGGGATGGGCTTCATGAAGGCGCGCAGCTGCAGCGGCGCGCCGGTGGTGACGCCGCCCTCCAGGCCGCCGGAGCGGTTGGTCTGCCGGTGGTAGCCGCGCTCGGCGGTCCAGTAGATGGGGTCGTGGAACTGGTCGCCGGGGAGGTCCACCCGGGTCCCGGCCCCGATCTCCACCGCCCGGATGGCGGGGATGCCGCAGAGGGCCCCGGCCAGCCGGGAGTCGAGGCGGCGGTCGGGGTGCACGTAGCTCC
Source organism: Myxococcales bacterium (assembly GCA_021818285.1). Lineage (GTDB taxonomy): Bacteria > Myxococcota > Myxococcia > Myxococcales > Anaeromyxobacteraceae > JACRMN01. The sequence continues at coordinate 7,631 of JAKAEO010000099.1, read as the reverse complement.
CCAGCCCCACCGGCAGGCCGGTGGCGAAGACCTCGACCGCGCCGCCGATGGAGCCGCCGCGGGCCCGCTCGCGGTCCACCACCCCGCGCCAGCGCGCCGCCAGCGCCTCCGCCTCGACGTGCATGTCGGAGGCCTCGATGGCGGCGAGCTCGGCGTCGGAGGGCGGCGTGTCGCGGGGCGCCGCGATCTCGCCCACCGCCCCGACCCGGGAGCAGACCCGGACGCCGAAGCGGGCGAGCAGCTGCCGCGCCAGGGCGCCCAGGGCCACGGTGGCGGCGGTGGAGCGGGCGCTGGCGCGCTCCAGCACGTCGCGGGCGTCGTCGAAGCCGTACTTCAGCAGCCCGGCCAGGTCGGCGTGGCCCGGCCGCGGCCGGGTGAACCGCGGCCCGCCGCGGGCCGCCGGGCTCATCAGCTCCTTCCAGCTCTCGTGGTCCTTGTTCCAGACCACCATGGCGATGGGCGAGCCCAGGGTGACGTGGCCGCGGATCCCGGAGAGGAACTGGGCGGCGTCGGTCTCGATCTGCATCCGGCCGCCGCGCCCGTACCCCTTCTGCCGGCGGCGCAGGTCCTGGTCCACGGCGGCGAAGTCCACGGTCAGGCCGGCGGGGAAGCCCTCGGCGATGGCGCAGAGCGCCGGGCCGTGGGACTCGCCGGCGGTGAGGTAGCGCAGGCTCATCGGCGTTCTCCGCCGGCGGCGCCGCGCAGCGCCGCCGTCATGGCCGCCTCGGGGGCGGGCCGTCCGGTCCAGAGGGAGAAGGCCAGCGCCCCCTGGCGAACGAGGATCTGCTCGCCGGTCACCAGCGCCGCCCCGGCGGCGGCGGCGGCCCGGGCGAAGGCGGTGTCGCCGTAGACGTAGTCCACCGCGACCTGGCCGGGCCGGAAGCGGAAGGGGGGCAGGGCGCGCCCCGCGGCCGGGCCGGGGAGCCCCACGGTGGTGGCGTTCACCACCACCTCGCAGCGCTCCGCCTCGGCCGCCGCCTCGTCGAGGGAGACCGGCCCGGCCCGGGCCCCGGGGAAGGCCCCGGCCAGCGCCTGGCACAGCTCGGCGGCCGCCTCCGGGCGGCGGCCGGCCACCCGGACGGCCGCCCCGGCCTTGAGCAGGGCCCAGGTGCCGGCCCGGGCCGCGCCGCCGGCGCCGACCACCAGCGCCCGCATCCCCGGCCGCAGCCCGGCCGCCTCCAGAAGGGCCAGCGTCGCCGGGGCGTCGGTGTTGAAGCCCTCGTAGCCGTCGGGGACGCGCCGCAGGGTGTTCACCGCCCCGGTGACCCGCGCCACCGGGTCGAGCCCGAGCGCGATCTCGGCCGCCCTCCGCTTGTGGGGCACGGTGACGTTGAGCCCCTGGAAGCCCATGGCGTGGGCGCCGCGGATCGCCTCGAAGAGCCGCTCCGGCTCCACCGGGAGCGGCAGGTAGGCCGCGTCCAGGCCCGCCGCCGCGAAGGCGGCGTTCTGCATCGCCGGCGACAGGCTGTGGGCCACCGGGTGGCCCATCACCCCGTAGAGGGCGGTCCGGCCGGAGATCACGCCGCGCCCCCGCAGAGCCGGTCGAGCAGCTCGAAGAAGCGCGGGAAGCTGGTGCCGACGCAGGCCACGTCGTCGAGGGTCACCGGCTCGCCGCCGGCGAAGAGCTGCGCCACCGTCATGCTCATCGCCACCCGGTGGTCGAGCCGGGTGCGCACGTCGACGGCGCGCAGGCGGGTGGGGCCGCGGATCTCGCAGCCGTCGTCGAAGAGCCGGACGTCGGCGCCGGCGGCGCGCAGCGCCTCCCCCATCACCGCCAGCCGGTCCGACTCCTTCACCCGCAGCTCCCCGGCGTCGCGGACGACGGTGGTCCCCTCGGCCTGGGTGGCGAGCACCATGATCACCGGCAGCTCGTCGATGAGCCGGGGGACGAGCGGCCCCTCGATCACCGTGCCCTCCAGCATCCCGGGGCGGACGGTGACGTCGCCGCGCGGCTCGCCCTCGTCGGTGCGGTTCGCCACCCAGAGCTCGGCGCCCATGGCCTCGAGCACGTCGAGGACGCCGGTGCGCGACGGGTTCAGGCCGCAGTTGCGGACCGTCACCTCGGAGCCGGCCAGCCCTGCGGCGGCGCAGAGGAAGAAGGCGGCCGAGGAGACGTCGCCCGGCACCTCGATGGTGCCGCCGCGGGGGCGCCCCGGCGAGACCGTCACCGAGAGGCCGTCGATGCGCAGCGGCACCCCCATGGCGGCGAGCAGCCGCTCGCTGTGGTCGCGGGAGCGCGCCGGCTCGACCACGGTGGTCTCCCCCTCGGCGGAGAGGCCGGCGAGCAGCAGCGCGCTCTTCACCTGGGCGCTGGCCACCGGCAGCTCGTGGCGGGCGCCGTGGAGCGGCCCGCCGCGGATCACCAGCGGCGGCAGCCGGTCGCCCTCGCGGGCGTGGAGCACCGCCCCCATGTGGCGCAGCGGATCGATGACCCGGCGCACCGGGCGGCGCCGCAGGCTCTCGTCGCCGGTGAGCACCGAGAGGCCGGGCACGCCGGCCAGCACCCCGGCCAGCAGCCGCAGGCTGGTGCCGGAGTTGCCGCAGTCCACCACGTCGCCGGGCTCGTGGAGCCGCTCCGGCGGCTCCACGACGACGTAGGCCTCCTCGCCGCGGACCACCGCGCCCAGCGCCTCGACGGCGCGCCGCGTGGAGTGGACGTCGCCGGCGTCGAGCAGCCCCCGCACCCGCGAGGGCGACGTGGCCAGCGCCGGGAAGATCAGCGCCCGGTGGGAGACCGACTTGTCGCCGGGCACGTCGACGGCGCCGCGGAGCGGCCCGCGCCGCCGGCAGACCATGGAACCCGAGAGCGTGGTCACCTCGTCCCCCCCGTGCCGGCCGCCGCCCCCGCGGGCGGCGGGTAGAGCGCCAGGCGCGCCGCCCGGGCCTCGGTCAGCGCCGCGCGGGCGGCCTCGGGCGAGGCCGCCACCGCCCCGAGGAGCCGGGCCAGGTGATCCTGGAGCCGGCGGGCCGCCTCCGGCAGCGAGGCGTTTCGCCGCGCCACCTCCCCCTGGATGTCGAAGGCGAAGGCGGCGAGGCGGGTCATGTCCTGCAGCCCCGGGCCGGCCAGCGCCTGGGCCAGCGGGCCGGCCTCGCGGGCGGCGAGGGAGAGGGCGCTGGCGAGGAGGTAGGGCAGGTGGGAGACCATGGCGACGGCGGCGTCGTGGTCGGCGGCGCGGCAGCGGAGGGCCCGGGCGCCGAGCCGCTCGTGCAGCGCCGCCACCCGGTCCACCGCCGCCGGCGGGGCGCCGTCCTCGCACACCGCCACCGTGCCCCCGGCCCAGCGGTCGGCCCGGGCGCCGCCGTACCCGCCCTGGCCGCCGAACATGGGGTGGGCCCCGACGAAGGCCACGCCGGCGCGGACCTCGCGCGCCGCCCGGGCCACCACCTGCGCCTTGGCGCCGCCGACGTCGCTGAGCACCGCCCCGTCGGGGAGCAGCCGGGACACCGGCGCCAGCAGCGCCTCGATGGCCGCCACCGGCGTGCAGAGCACCGCGAGGTCGCAGCGGGAGAGCGCCTCGCCCGGCGCGGCGGCCGCCTCGTCGGCGACGCCGTCGGCCAGGGCCCGCGCCCGGACGTCGCCGTCGGGCTCGACCGCGGCGACGTGCACCGACGGATCGGCGGCCTTCACCGCCCGCGCCAGCGAGCCACCCATGAGCCCCAGGCCCACGACGCCCAGCCGGCGCGGCAGACCCGAGCCCACCGCTCCTCCTACTCGTGCAGGTCGGGGCGAAGGACCTTCGCCTCGCGCAGGTAGACGTGCTTGCCCGCCTTGCGCCCCTTGGCGTGCAGGATGAGCCGGCACACCCGGGGCAGCGCGCCGGGGACCCCGATCTCCTGGGCGCAGATCATGGGCACGTCCTGCCAGCCCAGCTCCCGGGCCGGGCGGGCGGGGAAGTCGGCGTTCAGGTCCGGGGTGAGGGTGAAGATCGCCGAGACGATGTCGGCGGGCGCGAGCTGGTTCTCCTTGATCACCGCCTCCACCAGCTCCTTCACGGCGGCGGAGAGCGCCTCGCGGCTGTTCGACTCGACGGTGATGGCCCCACGGATGGCGCGCATAGCGAGCCGTCCAATTTACCTCCGGACGCACTTCCTGGCAAGGCGCGTCAGCACCGCTTAGCCCTGTGATTCCGGTATCTTGGGCTACCCCGGGGGCCAGGCGAAGGGCCGGCCGGCCATGAGGTGGAGGTGGACGTGGAAGACGAGCTGGTGCGCGTCCCGTCCCACGTTCACGGTGGCGCGCCACCCGCTGGCGGCGACGCCGCGCTCCCGGGCGACCCGGGCCGCGACCTCGAAGAGGCGGCCGAGCAGCGGCGCGTCGGCCGGCGAGGCGTCGTTCAGCGTGGCGATGTGGCGCTTCGGGACCACCAGGACGTGGACCGGCGCCGCGGGGTTGATGTCGTCGAAGGCCAGCACCTCGGCGTCCTCGTAGGCGGCCTTGGCGGGGATCTCCCCCGCCACGATCTTGCAGAAGAGGCAGTCGGTCATGGGGTCTCCAGGAGGATGGTCACCGGCCCGTCGTTCAGGAGCTCCACCTCCATGTGGGCGCGGAAGACCCCCTGCTCCACCGGCAGGGCCTTGCGCCGGAGCAGCTCGCAGACCCGCTCGTAGAGGGCGCTCGCCGGCTCGGGCGGGGCGGCGGCGGTGAAGCTGGGACGGTTCCCCTTGCGGGCGTCGCCGAGCAGGGTGAACTGCGACACCACCAGCAGCGCCCCGCCGGCGTCGGCCACCGAGCGGTTCATCTTCCCGGCCCCGTCCTCGAAGATGCGCAGGGCGGCGAGCTTCTCCGCCATCCAGCCCGCCTCGGCCTCGCCGTCGCCGGCCGCCACCCCGAGCAGCACCAGCAACCCCGGGCCGATCTCGCCCACGGTTCGCCCCTCGACGCGGACCGCGGCGCGCCGCACGCGCTGGACCACAGCCTTCACGGCGTCCGGGATCGCACGGCCGGCCGCGCCTGGCAAGGGACCGGCGTCCATGACAGCCCTCGGGTCACGTGGTAGACGAAGTGGTGGCCCTCTCCCCGGTCCCGGCCGGGGAGAGGGCGGACGCGAACCGCGCCAGCCGTGCGGGTGAGGGGCGCCGTCCCGCTCGGCACCTCTCCGCGAGGCCCCATGCTCCTCCTCCGCGACGCGCAGCCGGGCGACCTCCCGGGCCTCCTCGCCCTGGCCCGGGTGCTCGACTCGGTGAACCTGCCGCACGACCGGAAGGCGCTCGCCGCCATCCTGGCGGGCTCCACCGGGAGCTTCCGCGGCACGATCCGGGACCCGCTGCGCCGCCACTACCTCTTCGTGCTCGAGGACCCGCGCCGGCGCCGCATCCTCGGCACCTCGATGCTCATCGCCCAGCACGGCACGCACGCGTCGCCCTGCACCTTCTTCGAGCTCTCGGAGCGGGAGCACTACAGCTCCACCCTGGACCGGCACTTCCGCCACCGGGTGCTCTCCCTGGGCTACCACTTCGACGGCCCCACCGAGATCGGGGGGCTGGTGGTCCGCCCGCGCGCCCGGGGCGGGCCGGAGCGGCCCGGGCGGCAGCTGTCGCTGGTCCGCTTCCTCTACCTCGCCGCCCACCGGCGCGACTTCCGCGACACGGTGCTCGCCGAGCTGATGCCGCCGCTGGCGCCCGACGGACGGAGCCTCTTCTGGGAGAGCTGCGGCCGGCGCTTCACCGGCCTCGACTACCAGACCGCCGACAAGCTCAGCCGCGAGAACAAGGAGTTCATCCAGCAGCTCTTCCCGCCGGGCGGCCTCTACGCGACGCTCCTGCCGCCGCGGGTCCAGAAGCTGCTCGGGGCGGTGGGGCCGGCGACGCGCGGCGCGGAGCGGCTGCTCTCGCGGATCGGCTTCCGCTTCGTGGGGCGCATCGACCCCTTCGACGGCGGACCCCACTACGAGTGCCGGACCGACGAGGTCCTGCAGGTGCGCGAGCACCGGCGGCTCACCGTGGCCCGCGGGGAGCCCGGGCCCGGCGCCGGCGAGAAGCTGGTGGGCGCCGCGGGCGGCGGGCGCGTCCGCTTCCGCGCGGTGCGGACGCCGGCGGCGGTGTCGGCATCGGGCGAGGAGCTGCGGCTCCCCGCGGCGGCGCGGGCGCTGCTCGGCGTCCGGCCCGGCGACGCGGTGGACGCGGTCCCGTTCGCCTGAGGAGGACGAGCGGAGCGGCGGCCGGATGAGGCTGCCGCGGAGCGCGCGGGGGGATCGGGGGGCCGAGGGCCTCCTCGGCAATGGCCACCGTGGGAACGAGGCCCCCCGCGTTAAAGAAAACCGGCCCCGCTCGCGCGGGGCCGGCTTTCACGACGGATCTGCTCGGAGGCCTAGAAGAAGTAGGCGCCCGACGCGATGATCTGGTAGGCGGACGTTCCCTTGGTTCCGTCGTCGTTCGCCAGGTTGCCGAGCAGGTACTTAGTCGAGAAGGCATAGTACTCGAGGCCGAGGGCATAGCCGCCGTCCTGGTACTTCACCATGCCGCCGACCACCTGGTTGTCCTTGCGGATAGAGGTGTTAGCCTCGGTCAGGCGCGTGCCGCCCCGGTTCAGCCAGTTCTGGAGGTCCTTCTTGTCGGCGGAGCTTGCGCCGTAGAGGGCCCAGAGGGAGAACTCTTTGGTGGCGAAGAAGCCGAGCTGCCCCCAGTAGCCCATGTCGCCGATGTCGCCGAACTGGACGGTGGTCCCGGCCAGGGGCCCGGTGCCGCGGCCCGTGTAGCCCTGGAGCATGAGGGTGAGCGGCAGGAAGTCGATTCTGCCGCCGACGGTGGCGGAATAGCTCGTGAGGCTCGTCTTGTTCGTGCCGTCCTGCAGGTTGATCCCGTTCGGGGCGACCGAGTTTCCGAAGCCCTTCAGGTTGATCGACTCGTAGGAGCCGGCGACCCAGCCCATCCAGCCGAGCCCGCCCGACTTGCCTTCGGCCTTCACGCGGCCCACCAGTTGCGGGGTTGAGGAGGCCCAGGCCAGGGAGATGGTGTCCGGCGTGTTTCCCGGGTAGGCGGCACCAGTAGCGGTCGCGTCCGCCCACTTGCCGTGGGAGATCTCGGCGCCGAGCTCAAGCTTCCAGCCGTCCATGGGCATGAGGTGGATGGCGCGGACGCCGATTGTCCTCCAGCCGATAAGTCCAGCACCGTACGGGATCGGGTTAGTGATGTGGGCGAGGGTCGCCGGGATCTGCGCCAGGAGGAGCTGAGCGCTGTGCTGGCCGACATCGAAGGTCGTGTTGCCCCACTTGAGCTCTGCATACGCCTGCCGAAGGCGAGGGCTCGCCGACTCGTAGCCGAGAGCGCCGGGGTTGGAGGCGCCGAAGAAGTCACCCTCGAAGTACGCCTTCGGGGTCGCGCCGCCGAAGACCTCCGGGCCGCTCATCGCGAAGATGAAGCGGGACTGCCGGACGTCCGCGCCGAAGAACGTGCCGGACTTATCGGTGGTGTTACCGGGACGGGGCAGGTGGTTCGACGGCGTGGGCGCCGCGGTCAGCAGGCCGTTCCCCTGCGCCAAGAGGAACGCCTGGTCCTGCATGTACATCGAGCCGACGACGAACCCGTGGAACTCGAACTTGAAGGGGGACCCCTGGGCGGACGCCGTGGTGGCGACCGCGAGGAGCGATGCGATCAGAAGGGAGCGCAGGGCTTTCACGTGTTTCCTCCGTCGA
>JAKAEO010000318.1 GCA_021818285.1 Myxococcales bacterium | reverse complement strand
TTCCGACCTCCGCTCGCGCAGAAGATCGCGGCCGGGACGGTCGCGCCGCCGGCGGACGCGAGCGCCAGCTCCAGCGGATCGCCGTCGTCGTCCACCGCCCCGCTCGGGACCGACGCGCTGCCCCCCTGGTAGGCGAGGACGTACTCGACGCAGCCGGAGGGGTCCGAGGCGCAGCACTCCCGGACGCAGGGGCCCGCCACGGTGGCGGTCGAGCTCACCACCCGCGGCGGGCGGTTCAGGATCTGGATCGTGGCGCTGCCGGCCACCAGCGTCTCGAAGGGATCGGCGAGCTGCACCGACAGGACGCGACTGCCGACGAAGGCCGCGAGCGAGCCGGGGCCGGTGTAGCCCATGGCGCACCGGGCGGTGAGCGGCCCGGCGCCGGCCACGGGCAGCAGCGTCGGGCAGATGGCGTTGCCGGTCCCGCCGACCGGGACCACCGGGTCGCCGTCGTCGTCCACCACGCCGGTGAGCACCGCCTCGGCCACGTAGTCGCCGCGCGCGGCGTCGAAGCCGTGGTTCGCCGACACCGTCCCGAGCGGGCCGGAGAGGCGCGGCCGCCGGTTGGTCACCACCACGTCCCACGAGGTCCCGGCGCGCCCGCCGTTCGGGTCCTCCACCGCGAAGGAGACGGTCCGGGAGAGGCCCGGCCCGCCGATGAGGTTCGCCGCGTCGGCCGGGACCGCGTAGGGGACGGCGATGGTGAAGCTCGCCGCCCACGCCGACGCCGCGAGGTCGAAGGAGGCGCCGCCGTCGCCGGCGTGCGCGGCGGTGAAGCCCAGCGAGGTGAGCGGGTCGCCGTCCGGGTCGGCGGCCGTGAAGGACGGGATGCTCGCCGAGGCGAGGAAGCGCGACCCGGCGGCGTCGTAGGAGTGGGCCACCGGGAGGGTGCCGCCGCCCGAGACGGCCGGGGGGCGGTTCCCGAGGGTGACGCGCTGCCGGCCCACCGCCACCAGGTGGTAGGCGTCGGTGACCGTGACCGTGAACAGGTACTCGCCGGAGATGGCCGTCCCGTCGGTCTCGATGGTGACGGTCGGGGCCGGTCCGCCGGGCGGGTCGACGGTGATCCGCGGCGGCGGCTTCCCGGCGAGCCCCGGCGGCAGGGCGACGTCCCAGGCGTAGGTGAAGGTGGTGGAGACGGGGCTCGCCGCCGTCGCGGAGAGCGAGAGCGCGGCGCCGGCCGGGAGCTCCGGCCCGCAGCGGAGCGGCGCGCCGGCGCAGCGGTGCTCGGCCACCACGTCCGGGCCCATGGTCACGGTGGGGACGTCGGCGGAGAGCTCCACGGTGATCGGCAGCACCGACGGGGCGCTGGCGCGGCCGGTGGTGTCGGTGACCGTCAGCTCCACCTCGAAGCTCCCGGCGCAGGCGAAGACCACGTCGGCCGCCTGGCCGGTGGAGGAGGCCGGGTAGGGGTCGCAGCCTGCCGCCGCCCGGCGGAAGGTCCAGGCGAAGGCCACCACCCGATCCTCGGGGTCGGGGTCGTGGCTCAGCGAGCCGTCGAAGCGCAGGACGGTGTGGGAGCGCAGCGGCCGGGCGGCCGGCGCCGTCACCACCGCCACCGGCGGCGCGCTCGCGGCGCAGCGGCCGCCGCGGCAGAAGGCGTCGGCGGCGCAGTCCGCCGGGCCGGCGCAGCGCTGCAGCTCGGGGTGGCCCGAGCCGCAGCCCAGGGTGGCGAGGAGCGCCGCGGCGAGCGGCGCCAGGGGGTGCAGGCGCATCCGGTCCTCCTCGAGACGGGTCATCACGCGCAGTACCAGCAGGTTTCGCTGGGAGTCAACGGCATCGAACGGCGAGCGGCGGATTTCCGCGCTGCCAGCGCCGCGCCGGTCCGTGGCGCGGACGATCCGGGCGGAAGGCGGCGCGGATGGTCCGCGGCGCGGCCGGTCGGACCGGGTCCCGGCCGCCGATTCGCCCGTCCGTGCGCTCGCTCCTTGAGTCAAATCGACGGTCCGTGGCACACTCCGTCACTCCCCGTGCGATGCACCGATCTTGCAGCGGCCCCGGCGCCGGACCCGAACCGATGACCCTGCTCTCCGCCATCCCCCTGCTCCTGGCCCTCGGCGGCGACGCGCCCGCCGATCGGATGCTGCTGTGCCGCCCGGTGGTCCGTGGCCGGCCGGAGCTGGCCCGCGCCGAGGCCCTCCCCGCCGCCGGCCGCGCCCTGGGCGCGCGGGTGCTGGACTACGGCGTGCCCTGCGAGGGGGAGGCGGAGGCGGTCCGGGCGGCGGCCCGCGCCGGGCTGGGCCTGGCGGTCTCCTCGGTGGCCGAGGGGCGCACCGCGGGCAGCCGCTTCGAGCTGGTGCTGGGCGCCGCCGGGGAGGAGCGGCCCCTGGCCCGGCGGACGGTGGAGGTGGCGCCGGGCGCGGACGCGGTGCCACCGCTCCGGCGCTCCCTGGAGGAGCTGGCCGTTTTTGATTTCCCCGGCTATGCCGTGGGTGGGCTTTCCGTGGGTGAGCCCAAGCAAACCATGCTGGAAGTGGCGGATTTTATTTTGCCCCAACTGCCGGCGGA
>JAKAEO010000004.1 GCA_021818285.1 Myxococcales bacterium | reverse complement strand
GGCCGGGGGCTCCCGGACCGCCGGCGCCGGCGTCCCGAGCGGCGGGGTGGTGCGCGACGGGCGCGGGGTGGGCGGGCGGGGCGCGGGCTCGGCCGCCGGGACCGGCGTCGAGAAGCTCCCCATGGGCGGCGTCCGACGCGTGGAGGGGAAGCCGGGCTCCGCGGCGCGGCCGGCCGGACCGGGTTCCGCGGCACGGCCGGGCCCGGGCGCCTCCTCGACGGCGACGCCGGCCAGGTCGGCGAGGTCCACGACGATGCCGGGCACGGTGTCCAGCGCCGGCGCGCCGGCGGCGCGGGTGTCGGCGAGGCCGAGCAGCAGCAGCGCGGCCAGCACCGCGCGGGCCCGCTCCGGGGTCACCCCCGGCTCCGCGAAGAACTCGTCGAGCGTGGTGACGGTGGAGAGCCGCTGGACCAGCCGGGAGTCGGCCTCCGACCAGCCGAAGGCGCCGGCCAGCCGCTCGTAGCCCTTCGCCAGCGCCAGCGGCCCGCCCGCCGCCGGCTGCAGCGCCGAGGCCACCAGCGCCGCCGCCTGCGGCTTCTCCAGCGCCTCGACGATGGCCCGCAGCGGCCGGATGCGGATGCCGCGGGTCCACTCCGGCACCGGCCGTCCGCCGTCGAAGCGGAAGGTCCCGCGCTCCAGCGAGGCGATGCGGAGCAGGTAGGCCTCCTGCTGGCCGGTGAGCGCCTCGTCCACCTCGGCGCGGGTGACGGCGCCGAGCTCGACCAGCACCTCGCCCTGCGGCCGGCCGGTGGCGGCCATGCCCGCCAGGCTCTCGTTGAGCGTGGCGACGTCGATGCGCCCGCGGGCCAGGAGGATCTGGCCGAGGGGCTTGAAGCCGGTGAAGGACTGCGAGCCCACCGGGATGCCGTCGCGGACGAAGATCCGCGAGGTGCCGCCGTCGTGGTGGACCTCGAGCCCGCCGGTGGCGCGGTCGTTCAGGATCTGGATGAGGACCGCCGCCAGCGGGACCGTGGCCAGATCGCCGGGCTCCTGCAGGAAGGTCTTCACCGGGCCGCCATCCTAGCGCGAGAGGGCGCGGATCGCCTCGTACACCGCCACCCCCACCGCCGCCGCCGGGTCGAGGCTGCGCGTTCCCGGCACCATGGGGAGGCCGACGCACCGCTCCGGCCCGCCGTGGTACACCTGCGGCGGCGGGTCCAGGGGAACGAGCGGGGGCATGGCCGGGATCGGCATCGTGAGCAATCCCCGGTCGCGGCGCAACCTCCGCGACCCCGGGACGGCGGGCAGGCTGGCCCGGCTGCTCGGCGACGAGGGCCGGCTGCTCGCGGCCGACACGCCCGGTTCGCTCGCCGCGGCGGTCCGCGCCTTCCGCGAGGCCGGCGTGGACGTCCTGGCGGTGAACGGCGGCGACGGCACGCTCCGCCGGGTGGTCACCGCCCTCGCGGAGGGCTGGGGCCCCTCCCCGTGGCCGCTCCTCCTCCCCCTGCGCGGCGGCGCCATGAACACCGTGGCCCACGCCCACGGCCTGCGCGGCGGCCCCGAGCGGCTGCTGCGGCGCCTGCTGGAGCGGCGGCGGGCCGGCCGGGAGCCGCCCGCCGTCGAGCGGGACCTGCTCGCGGTCGAGTCCGGCGGCCAGCCGGCCTCGGTGGGCTTCCTCTTCGGCACCGGCCTGGCCGTCTCCTTCCTCGAGGCCTGGTACGACGGCCCGGAGCCCTCCTGGGCGACGGCCCTGCTCCTGCTGCTGCGCGCCGCCGGATCGGCGGTGGGGCGCGGCCCCCTGGCGCGGCGCCTGTCGAACCCGCTGCCGCTGCGCATCGCCTCCGACGGCGACGAGTGGCCGGCCGACGCCTTCCTGGCGGTGGTGGCCGGGGCCATCCCCGAGCTGGGCTTCGGCTTCGCGCCGCTGGCCCGCTGCGCCGAGCAGCCCGGCTCCTTCCACGCCGTGGGGATCACCGGGACGCCCCTGCAGCTGGCCCTGCGGATGCCGGCCGTCTGGCTGGGCCGGCCCTGGCGCCGGCCGCTGGCGCTGGACGCCGTGGCGAGGGAGCTGCTGCTCGACGCGCCGCGCCTGCGCTACACCGTGGACGGCGACCTCTTCACCTCCGAGGGGCCGGTGCGGGTGCGCGCCGGCCCGGTGGCCCGGGTGGCGGCGGGGGCGCCGGGCGACCCGGCCTGAGGTCAGCCGCCGGCCGGCACCCGCAGCGCGCCGGCGGCGATGGCCCCCACCAGCCGCTCGCCGGGGGCCAGCGCGGTCCCGTCCCAGGCCACCGCCTCGCGCACCTCGGCCCCGGCGCCGACGCGGCAGCCCTCGCCGAGCACCGCCGCCGGCCCCACCACGGCGCCGGCCTCGACGCGGGTGCCGGCGCCGAGGAGCAGCGGCCCGCGCAGCACCGCGCCGGGCTCGACCACCACCCCCTCGCCGGCCCAGACCCCGGGCTCGGGCCGCGGCGAGAGCCCGGCGCGCGGGTCGGCCCCGGGGCGGGGCCGGAGCGGCGCGCCGGCCAGCACCTCGAGGTTGGCCCGCAGGTAGCCGGCCGGCGAGCCCAGGTCGCTCCAGGCCCCGCGGTCGACGTGGCCGCGCACCCGCCCGTCGAGCAGCGGCGGGTAGACGTGCCGGTTCACGTCGCAGTCGAAGGGGTCGGCCGGCACCTCGTCGAGCAGCCGGGGCGAGAGCACGTGGTAGCCGGTGAAGTGCCAGGGCGCGAGCCCCGGACCGCCGGGGCCGGGGCGCCCGGCGATGCGCCGCACCGCCAGCCCGGCGTCGGCCTCCACCGCCGCGTAGGGCGCGCCCGGCGGCATGGGGGCGAGCAGCAGGGTGGCCAGGGCGCCGGAGCGCCGGTGGGCCTCGACCGCCGCCGGGAGGTCGGCGTCGAAGAGCACGTCGCCGTTCAGGAGCAGGATCGCGCCCGCGCCCCGGAGCAGCGGCCGCGCCTGGCGCAGCGCCCCGCCGGTGCCGGCGATCACCGGCTCGGCCGACACCTCCAGCTCCATCCCCAGCGCCGCGGCGGCGGCCCGCGCCGCCCGCTCCATCCCGGCCGCCCGGTGGTGGACGTTGACCACCGCCCGCCGCACCCCGGCGCCGCGCAGGAGCGCCAGCGACCAGCGCACCAGCGGCAGGCCCCCGACCGGCACCGCCGGCTTGGGGAGCAGGTCGGTGAGGGGGCGCAGCCGGGTCCCGAGCCCGGCGCACAGCACCATGCCGACCAGCCCGTCGCCCACGAACCCCTCCGTGATACACCGACGTTAGCAGATGTCCCCGGCCGCCCGCCTTCGCCTCTTCTACTTCCTCTACTACGGGAGCGTGGGGGCGAACCTCCCCTACTTCGCCCCGTACCTGCGCGGCCTGGGCTTCAGCGGCGGCGCGATCGGGACGGTGCAGATGCTCGGGCCGCTGCTGGCGGCGCCGGTGGCGCTCTCCTGGGCGTCGGCGGCCGACCGGCTCGGCTCGCCGGCCCGCGCGCTCCGGCTCGCCGCCCTGTGGGTCCTGGCGAGCGTCCTCTTCCTGCCGGCGGCCCGCACCCCGCTGGCGGTCGGCGCCGTCCTGCTCTCACAGGCCCTGGCCGACCGCGCGGTGGTGCCCCTGGTGGACGCGGTGTCGATGGAGTACGTGCGCCACGAGCCGCGCCTCTCCTACGCCCGCATCCGGCTGTTCGGGTCGCTCGGCTACGTGGCGCTGTCGCTCGGGGTGGGGCTGCTGCTCTGGCGGCGCGGCGACCGGCCGGCCGACCTGGCGGTGCCGCTCACCCTGGTGGCCTGCGTCGGCGGCTACGCCCTGGCGGCCCGCGGGCTGCCCTCCCCGCCCCCCGCCGGGGAGCGGCCGCGGCTCGGCGAGGCGCTCGGGCTGCTGCGGAGCCGGCCGCTGCTGGCGCTGCTGGCGGTGGCCACGGTGCACTGGGGCGCCACCGCGCCCTACCACGTCCTCTTCGGCGTGCACGTGCACGACCTCGGGCTCCCGGCCTGGGTCACCGGCGTCGCCTCCTCGGCCGGCGTGGGCGCCGAGATCGTGGCGCTGCTCCTCTTCCCGCGCCTCGAGGCGCGCCTCTCGACGCGCGGCCTCTTCGCCCTGGCCTTCGGCGGCAGCGCGGTGCGCTGGCTCCTCTCCGTGGCGGTGCGCGACGCCGCGCCGCTGGTGGCGGTGCAGCTGCTCCACGGCCTCACCTTCGGCGTCTTCTGGGGCGCCAGCGTCCGCTCGATGGCGCGCCTGGTGCCGGCGCGGCTGCGCGCCAGCGGCCAGGCGCTCTTCTCCGCGGCGGTGTTCGGCGGCGGCAACGCCCTCGGGTACCAGCTCTCGGGGCGGGGCTATGACCACTACGGGGCGGTGGCGCCCCTCTTCGGCTGGGCGGGCGCGGCGGAGCTCGCAGCCCTCGCCGGCGCCCTGATCCTGCTCCGCGAGCCCGGCCGCGACGCCGATCCGCCCGCCACCGGTCGAGCGGATGGGGTGGGACGCCAGAGGCTGGTGTCGCATGACTCGACGGACAGGGTCTCATCGGACCCACCGCTTTGATACGCCCCCAAACAGGCCAAATACGAGGAGTAATTCGGCCGCTTGATATTGCTCAATGGAGCCGGGGGCCTGGCGCGACCGTTCCGCTGCTCGAAACCGGTACGCACTTCATGCGCGCACCGCCTGCGGGGGAGGCGCGGACGTTGCGCCGCGTCTTGAATGCCCGTTCAAGCATGTGGTAGGCGTGACCATCTCGTCAGCACCGCGCGCCGTACTTCATCACCCCCCAGGGAGGACATCCATGGCTTCGCCTCAGCCGGCCCAGTCCGGCGTCGGGATTACCAAGGAAGAGAGGCTCGTGATCTTCGCCTCCTCTCTTGGCACGGTCTTCGAGTGGTACGACTTCTACCTGTACGGCTCGCTGGCCGCCTTCATCTCCAAGCACTTCTTCGTCGCGGTGAACGAGACCACCTCGTTCATCTTCGCCCTCCTCGCCTTCGCCGCCGGCTTCTTCGTCCGGCCCTTCGGCGCCCTCGTCTTCGGGCGCCTCGGCGACCTCATCGGCCGCAAGTACACCTTCCTCGTCACCATCGTGCTGATGGGCGGCGCGACCTTCGTGGTGGGCGTGCTGCCCGGGTACGCGACGCTGGGCATCGCCGCCCCGGTGATCCTCATCAGCCTGCGCCTGCTGCAGGGCCTGGCGCTCGGCGGTGAGTACGGCGGCGCCGCCACCTACGTGGCCGAGCACGCCCCGCCGGGCAAGCGCGGCTACTTCACCAGCTTCATCCAGACCACGGCGACGCTGGGCCTGTTCCTCTCGCTCATCGTCATCATGGTGGTGCGCATCGCCGTCGGCAACAAGGCCTTCGAGGACTACGGCTGGCGCATCCCCTTCATCCTCTCCATCGTCCTCCTCGCGGTCTCCATCTGGATCCGGCTGAAGCTGTCCGAGTCGCCGGTGTTCAAGAAGATGAAGGAGGAGGGCAAGCAGTCGAAGGCGCCCCTCACCGAGTCCTTCCTGCGCTGGGGCAACCTCAAGATCGTGCTCCTCGTCCTCTTCGGCGGCGTCGCCGGCCAGGGCGTGGTCTGGTACACGGGCATGTTCTACGAGCTCTTCTTCCTGCTCCAGACGCTGAAGATGGACGCCCAGCAGGCGAACCTGATCGTCGCCTTCGCGCTCATCATCGGCACCCCGTTCTTCATCGTCTTCGGCGTGCTCTCCGACAAGATCGGCCGCAAGAAGATCATCATGGTCGGCTGCGTCCTGGCCGCCATCACCTACTTCCCGATCTTCAAGGGCCTCACCAAGTACGCCAACCCCGACCTGCTCGCCGCCCAGGAGGCGGAGCCGGTGACGGTGGTGGCCGATCCCGCCGAGTGCACCTTCCAGTTCGACCCGGTCGGCAAGGCCACCTTCAAGACCTCCTGCGACATCATCAAGGGCTACCTCGGCAACGCCCGCATCCCCTACAAGAACGAGACCGCGGCGGCCGGCGCCATCGCCCAGGTGAAGGTGGGCGGCCAGGTCCTGACCAGCTTCGACGGCACCAAGCTGGCCGCGGCCGACTTCAAGGCGCAGAAGGCGGCCTTCGAGAAGCAGCTGGCCGGGGCCACCAAGATGTACCCGAGCAAGGCCGACCCGAGGAAGATCAACCAGCCCATGGTGATCCTGCTCCTCGTCATCCTCGTCATCTACGTGACGATGGTGTACGCGCCCATCGGCGCCTGGCTGGTGGAGCTGTTCCCGGCCCGGATCCGGTACACCTCGATGTCGCTGCCGTACCACATCGGCAACGGCTGGTTCGGCGGCTTCCTGCCGACCATCGCCTTCGCCCTCGTGGCCGCGACCGGCGACATCTACTACGGCCTCTGGTACCCGATCATCGTCGCCCTGATGACCGCGGTCATCGGCACGCTGTTCATGCACGAGACCGACACGCAGGGTTCCATCTCCCACCAGGACTGATACAGTCCCGGACCTCGGGTTGGGGACCCCCTGCGCCTCCCGGCGCAGGGGGTTCCGTTCTCTGGGAACCCCACCAGCGGCCTGCCCTCTCCCCGGGGCCGGCCGCACTCACACGGAGACCGAAATGATGAAGTCCTCTTTGCGCGCCGCGGCCCTCTGGGCGGCCACCACGGGCGTGGCCCTCGCCGGCGAGGGTCCCGAAGGCCTGGGCGAGATGCAGGGCGTCCGGCCCCTGCTCTACCTGCTCGCCGGCGTCGCCGCCCTGGGCGTGGTCATCTGGGGCATGGTGAAGTTCCTCGGCCGCAAGTAGCCCTTCCCGCATCCCCTCCGCGCCCCCTGCCGCCTCCGGCGGACGGGGGCGCTCGCGTCTCCGGGGCAGCGGGTCAGGACTGCTGGCGCACCACCGTCACGGTGCAGGGGGCCTCCAGCGCGACCTTGGTCGCCACCGTCCCCAGCAGCCCTCCCAGGGTGACGTCGCGCGGAGGCGCGCCGATCACCACGTGGTCCACGCGGTTGGCGCGGGCGTACTCGAGCAGGGCGTCGGCCGGATCGCCCGCCTCCAGCACGTGGAAGGAGATCTGCTCCGGCGGCAACCGGAGCGCCTCGGCCCAGTGGCGCAGCAGGACCAGGTGCCGGATGCGCTGGCTGGTGGCGGCCTGCTCGGGCGCGGCGCCGACCATCTCCGGCGACGGCCTGATGACGGTGACGCAGGCCAGGCGGGTGTTCTCGCCGGCCACCACCAGCCGCCGCACCGCCAGCCGCAGCGCCTCGTTGCGCGCCTCGTTGGTGTGGGCGGTGGCCACCGCCGCGAGGACGATGGGGGCGCCGGAGAGGTGGGCCGAGGGGCGCGGCAGGGCCGCCTCCTCGTAGCCGGCGGCCCGCACCCACTTCAGGAAGCGCTTGCCCAGCCCCTGGCGCCGCCGGCGCCGCGACCGCTCGGTGGGGACCACCTGGTCGGGATGGGCGAGATCGAAGGCCACCTGCGCCGCCGAGGCGTAGCGGTCGCCGGCCCGGGGCTCCAGGCAGCGGAGGACGACCTCCTGAAGCCACTCCGGCAGCGACGGGACCAGGGCGCGCGGCGGGACGGGGTCGCGCCACAGCCGCTTGCGCAGCCCGCCCTGGGTGGTCGGCGCGCCGAAGGGGAGCCGGTCGGTGGCCAGCTCGTAGAGCACCACCCCCAGGGAGAAGACGTCGCTGCGGAGGTCGTTGCGGACGCCCAGCACCTGCTCCGGCGAGAGGTAGGGCGACGAGCCCATGGGGTGGCGGAACTCCTCGGCGAGGAGGTCCGGGTAGTGGCCGTGGTGCGCCAGCCCGAAGTCGATGAGCACCGCCTCGCCGCCCTCCCGGAGGATGACGTTGGAGGGCTTGAGGTCGAGGTGGATGGTCTCCTGCTGGTGGAGGCTGTGCAGGGCGTTGGCCAGGGCCACCCCGACGCGGACCACCTCCTCCACCGGGACCGGCCCGCGGCCGTTCCACTCGGCGAGCGAGCGCCCCTCGACCCGCTCCATCACCAGGTAGGCCTGCCGGGCCAGGTCGCCGGCGGCCACGAAGCGGGGGACGTGCGGCCCCTTCAGCGCCGCCATCACCATCTTCTCCACCTCGAAGGTGACCACCGCCTCCCCCGGCTCGCCCGGCCCCAGCCGCGGCACCTTCATGATCATGGGGAAGGGCACGTCGCGGCCGGTGACCCGGTAGATCACCCCCATGCCGCCGGAGTGGATCCGCTCCTCGACGCGGAAGCCGTCCACCACGCTGCCGGGCTCGAGCGGATCGGCCAAGGCGTTCACTCCCCGTGAGCGAGGCGGCGCGCCAGGCTCTCCGGCAGGCCGGCGGCCCGGACCTTGGCCGCGGCCGCCGCCCAGTCGTAGGGCACGCGGAAGAAGGTGAGGCTGGGGACGGCGTCGTCCACCAGCGCGTAGCAGGCGGCGGTGTTGCCGTCGCGCGGCTGCCCGGCCGAGCCGACGATGGCCAGCCAGCGGCGGTGCGGCGCCACCGGGATGGGTACGCCCGGCGTCGGGTGGAAGGGCATGGGCCGCCCCCCGGCGCCGGCGTAGTAGAGCACCGGCTCGTGGACGTGGCCGGAGTAGACGTAGGTGGCGTCGGCGGCGGAGAGGCTGCGGGCGGCGCGCGTCGGGTCGCTCACGTAGATCCACTGCGCCGGCGCCTCGGCGCTGGCGTGGACGAAGAGGGTGTCGCCGCGCCGCTCGGTCAGCGGCAGCCCCTCCAGGAAGGCGCGCTGCGCGGTGGAGAGCCGGTCGCGGGTCCACTCCACCGCGCGCTCCGCCGCCGGGTTCATGGTCTCCGACGGCGAGACCACCGCGTGGTCGTGGTTCCCGCGGACCACCACCGCCCCCTGCTCCCGGTAGCCGGCCACCAGGTCCACCACCGGCCCGGGATCGGCGCCGTAGCCGACCAGGTCGCCGAGGAAGACGTAGGCGTCGGCGCCCTGCTCCCCGGCGTGCGCCAGGCACGCGGTGAGGGCCTCCAGGTTGGCGTGCACGTCGGCGAGGAGCGCGAGCTTCATGGCGGGGCGCGCCGCCCGGCCGGCGGCGGCACCGACCGTACCACGGCGGACCGGACCGGGGTCAGCCGACGCTTTCGCGCCCCGTCGGCGCATGGATTGCAGCAAGAATTGCGCCCGGGTGCCGCACTCGCGGGCAATCCGAGGTGGGACCGACCTGCGCGGGTCGGCGCGCTTCCCAGGCCCGGCGCGCCTTGCTATGAGGGGCGTCAACGACCACGGGGAGCCACCGCATGGAGAGCGTCCAGGCACCGTCCGACCGGCCCGCCGCCGGGAAGCACGCCCACGAGATCGTCGAGTCGCCGGCCTTCCGCACGCTGGTCCGGAAGCGCTGGTCGGTGAGCGTCCTGATGCTGGCGCTGCTCTTCCTCAGCTACTACGGCTTCATCCTGCTCATCGCCGCCGACCGCGAGCTGGTCTCCCGGAAGGTCGGGGCGGTGACGACGCTGGCCATCCCGCTGGGCATCGCGGCCATCCTGGCCGCCTGGATCCTCACCGGCGTCTACGTCTGGTGGGCCAACCGGAAGTACGACCCCGAGGTCGAGCGCCTCAAGGGGCTGCTCCGCAAGTAGCCCACCGCACCACCGGAGGTCCCCCATGGTTCCCGTCCTCGCCGCCGGTGCGCTGACCTCGCTCGGCAAGCCCACCGTCGCCTCGGTCGGCTTCTTCTTCGCCATCGTCGCCCTGACGCTGGTCATCACCTACTTCGCCGCCCGCAAGACCCGGACCTCCAGCGAGTACTACGCCGCCGGCCGCTCGGTCTCGGCGGGCCAGAACGGCCTGGCGCTGGCCGGCGACTACATGAGCGCCGCCTCCTTCCTGGGCATCGCCGGGATGGTGGCGCTGCAGGGCTACGACGGGATGATCTACGCCGCCGGCTGGCTGGCCGGCTGGCCGGCGCTGATGTTCCTGGTGGCCGAGCCGCTGCGCAACCTGGGCAAGTTCACCTTCGCCGACGTGGTCGCCTTCCGCCTGCGCCAGACGCCGGTGCGCATCGCCGCCGCCGTCGGCGGCATCGCCACGGTGCTCTTCTACACCATCGCCCAGATGGTGGGCTCCGGCTCCCTGGTCCACCTCATGTTCGGCATCCCCTACAAGTACGCCGAGCTCATCGTGGGCGTGGTGATGCTGGCCTACGTGCTCTTCGGCGGCATGCTGGCGACCACCTGGGTGCAGATCATCAAGGCGGTGCTGCTGCTCATCGGCGTCACCATCCTCACCCTGCTGGTGCTGTTCCGCTTCGGCTTCGACGCCACCAACCTCTACGCCGCGGTGTCGCAGCGGTACGGCCAGGCGATGCTGCAGCCGGGCGGGCTGGTGTCGAGCCCGGTCGAGGCCATCTCGCTGGGGCTGGCGCTGATGTTCGGCCTGCTGGGGCTGCCACACATCCTCATGCGCTTCTACACCGTCCCCGACGCCAAGGCGGCGCGCAAGTCGGTGCTCTACGCCACCGGCCTCATCGGCTACTTCTACCTGATCATCCCGATCGTCGGCTTCGGCGCGGCGGCGCTGGTGGGCAAGGACGTCATCACCGGCGTGGACCGGAGCGGCAACATGGCGGCGCCGCTGGTGGCCGAGCTGCTGGCCGGGCCGGCCTTCCTCGGCTTCATCGCCGCGGTGGCCTTCGCCACCATCCTGGCGGTGGTGGCCGGGCTGACCCTGGCCGGCGCCTCGGCCTACTCCCACGACATCTACGTGAGCGTCCTCCGGGGCGGCCGCGCCACCGAGGAGGAGCAGGTGCGGGCGGCCCGGGCCGCCACCGTGGTCTTCGGCATCGCCGCGGTGCTGCTGGGCATCGCCTTCGAGGGCCAGAACGTGGCCTTCATGGTGGGGCTGGCCTTCTCCATCGCCGCCAGCGCCAACTTCCCGGCGCTGCTCCTGTCGGTGGTGTGGCGCCGCTTCACCACCCTGGGCGCGGTCTGGTCCATCGTCACCGGCGCGGTGCTCTCGGTGGTGATGATCTTCCTCTCTCCCACCGTCTGGGGGGAGGTGCTCGGCCACCTCGACGCCGCCGGGAAGCCCCACGGCATCATCCCGCTGAAGAACCCGGCCATCGTCTCCATGACCGCGGCCTTCGCCGTCGGCATCCTGGTGTCGCTGCTCACCGACGAGCCGAAGGCCCAGGAGGCGTTCGAGGAGGAGAAGCTCCGCACCTACCTGGGCGTCGGGGCCGAGTAGGCCGCGGGGATCCGGGCGGCGGCCGGCGCCGCGGCCGGCTCCCCCGGCGGCCGGGGGACGGCCCTAGCGCGCCAGCTCCGGCACGTGCCGGCCCAGGATCTCCTGGAGGGCGGCGAGGTCGGGACGGCGGGCCAGGGCCTCCCGCACGTAGCGCAGCGAGGCCGGGATGGAGCGCAGGAAGCCGGGGTTGCCCCGGACGCGGTCGATGAAGACGAAGCGGCCGGCGTCCTTGAGCTTGCGCTGCACGGTGAGCAGGTCGAAGCCCTCGCGGAAGGGGCCGTAGGCCAGCCGCGGCCCGCCGGCGGCGGCGAAGGCGTCGAGCCAGCGGCGCAGCATCCGCTCGACCAGGTCGTCCGGCAGCTCGACGTAGCTGTCGCGCAGCAGCGCCACCAGGTCGTACTGCCGGGGGCCGAGCAGCGCGTCCTGGAAGTCGATGACCGCCTGCTCGCCCGAGGGGAGCACCATGATGTTCCGCGACTGGTAGTCGCGGTGGGTGAAGCCCGGCGGCTCCGCCTCCAGGCTCCGGGCGATGCGGTCGAACTCGCGGTCCACCACCTCGCGCTCCGCCGGCGAGAGGCGCGCCCCCTTCCAGGCCTCCAGCAGCCACTCGCGGAAGTGGTCCAGCTCCCAGCGGTACAGCTCGCGGTCGAAGCGGCGGGCGAAGGCGACGCACCGGGGGGCGGTGCCCTCCGAGCGGGCGCGCAGCCGCGCCAGCTGGTCCACCGCCCGGGCGTAGAGCGGCTCGGGGGGATCGCCGGCCAGCAGCCGGGTCTCCAGCATCTCGTCCCCCAGGTCCTCGAGGACCACGAGCCCGCCCTCCGGGTCGTCCCGGTGGAAGGCGAGGATCTCCGGCACCCGCACCCCCACCTCGCGCAGGAAGGCCTGCACGTCGGCGAAGGGATCGACCTCCGGCGGCCCGCCCCGGGTGACCTCCTCGGGCCGGGCGTCGGGGGGCATGACCATCACCACCAGCGAGCGCGGCGGGTCCCCGGCGCGCCAGTAGCTGCGCATCGAGGCGTGACCGGCGAGCCGCCGCACCGGGAGCCCGGAAGCGTCCCGGCCGGTGGCCCGTGACACCGCCCCGCGCACCCGCTCCTCGGTGCTCCGGCCTCCCCTCCCCGCCGCGCCTGCGCTCACGCCGTCCTCCTCCGCCGCCCGCGTTGACACCCCCGCGGGCCGGCGCCTATAAGCGCGAAACTCCCGTCCCGAGCCGCTCCGGAGCGTCGCGCATGGCCTACCACGAGAACGTCCTTTCGGCGATCGGCCGCACGCCGCTGGTGAAGCTGCGGAAGGTCGTCGGCCCCGGCGACGCCGCGGTGCTGGTCAAGCTCGAGTACCTGAACCCGGGCGGCTCCATCAAGGACCGGATGGCGGTCTTCATCCTGGAGAAGGCCGAGCGGGCGGGGCTGCTGCGCAAGGGCGGCACCATCGTCGAGAACACCAGCGGCAACACCGGGGTGGCGCTGGCCATGGCCGCGGCGGTGAAGGGCTACCGCTGCGTCTTCACCATGCCGGACAAGATGTCCAAGGAGAAGCAGGACGCCCTGAAGGCCTTCGGCGCCCAGGTGATCGTCACCCCCACCAACGTCCCGGCCGACTCCCCCGACTCCTACTACTCGGTGGCCAAGCGCATCGCCGCCGAGACGCCCCACAGCTTCTACGTGAACCAGTACCACTCGCTGGACAACGTCGAGGCCCACCACCAGCTCACCGGCCCGGAGATCTGGGAGCAGACCGGCGGCGCCTTCGACGCCTTCGTGGCCGGCCTGGGCACCGGCGGCACCATGAGCGGCTGCGGCCGCCTCTTCAAGGAGCGCAACCCCCGCATCCTCAACGTGGGCGTGGACCCGATCGGCTCCGTCTACCACGCGATGTTCAAGACCGGGAAGCTGGTCACGCCCCGGGTCTACAAGGTCGAGGGCATCGGCGAGGACATGATGTGCGGCGCCATGGACCTCCAGGTGCTGGACGACGTCCGCCAGGTGGACGATCGCCAGTCCTTCGCCATGGCCCGCCGGCTGGCCCGCGAGGAGGGGATCTTCGCCGGGGGCAGCTCCGGCGCCGCGGTGCACGTCGCCGCCGAGCTGGCGCGGGAGCTGGGGCCGGGCAAGACGGTGGTGGTGCCGCTCCCCGACGGCGGCCGCTCCTACGTCTCCAAGTTCTTCTCCGACGAGTGGATGCGCGACAACGGCTTCCCGCTCGACGGGGCCGAGCGCATGGGCCAGGCCACCGTGGGAGACGTGCTCGGCGGCCGGCGCGGCAAGGTGCTCAGCGTGAGGCGCACCGACAAGGTCGAGACGGTGGTGAAGCTCCTCAAGGATCACGACGTCTCGCAGATGCCGGTGGTGGACGCCGACGGGCGCGCGGTCGGCATGATCCACGAGTACGACCTCCTCCAGTTCCTCATCGAGGGCAAGCACCGGCTTTCGGAGGTGGTGGAGCCGCTGGTCCAGCCGCTCCAGGGCGTGGTCTCGCTCGACACCCCGATCGCGCGGCTGCGCGACATCTTCAACGACGACAACGTGGCGGTGGTCCGGGAGGGCGACAAGGTGACCGGGGTGGTCACCAAGATCGACCTCATCGACTTCCTCGGCGCGCGGCTGGGCTGACCGTGGCCGGCGACCGCCCGCGCTTCGAGACCCTGGCCATCCACGCCGGCCAGCGGCCCGACCCCACCACCGGCGCCATCATGACGCCGGTCTACCTGACCTCCACCTACGTCCAGGACGGGCCCGGGGTGCACAAGGGCTTCGAGTACTCCCGCACCCGGAACCCCACCCGCGACGCGCTGGAGGGCTGCCTGGCGGCGCTGGAGGGGGCCCGCCACGGGCTGGCCTTCGCCTCGGGCCTGGCCGCCACCGACGCGGTGCTGCACACCCTCTCGGCCGGCGACCACGTCCTGTACTGCGACGACCTCTACGGCGGCACCTTCCGCATCTTCGACAAGGTCCACCGGCGCCACGGCCTCTCCTTCGACGCCGTGGACATGACCGACCTGGCGGCGCTGGAGCGGGCCCTGCGCCCCGAGACCCGGCTCCTCTGGATCGAGAGCCCCACCAACCCCATGCTCCGCGTCGTCGACCTGGCGGCGGTGGCCGCGCTGGCCCGCGCCCGCGGGGTGCGCACCGCGGTGGACAACACCTTCGCCACGCCCTTCTTCCAGCGGCCGCTGGAGCACGGGATCGACCTGGTGGTCCACTCCACCACCAAGTACCTGAACGGCCACTCCGACGTGGTGGGCGGCGCGGTGCTCACCGGGGAGGACGCGCTGGCCGAGCGGCTGCGCTTCGTCCAGAACGCGGTCGGGGCGGTGCCCGGGCCCATGGACGCCTTCCTGGTGCTGCGGGGGCTCAAGACCCTGCACGTCCGGATGGAGCGCCACGCCGCGAACGCCCTCCGGGTCGCCCGCTTCCTGGAGGGCCACCCGCAGGTGGAGCGGGTCGGCTATCCCGGCCTCCCCTCCCACCCGCAGCACGAGCTGGCCCGGCGGCAGATGGGGGGCTTCGGCGGCATGCTCCACTTCGTCCTGCGCGGCGGCCTGCCGGCGGCCCGCGCCTTCCTCCGGGCGGTCCGGATCTTCGCCTGCGCGGAGTCGCTCGGGGGCGTCGAGAGCCTCATCGAGCACCCCGCGATCATGACCCACGCCAGCGTGCCCCGCGAGACGCGCCAGCGGCTCGGCATCGCCGACGGCTTCATCCGCGTGTCGTGCGGGATCGAGAGCGCCGAGGACCTCGTCGCCGACCTGGAGCAGGCGCTGGCGGCGGCGCGCTAGGCCGGAGGCGGCTCCTCGTCCGGCAGGGGCTGCGGGCCCGGCACGATCCCGGCGATGTCGGGGTCGACGTCGGCCTCGCCGGGCTGGCGCTCCTTCTTCTCCTTGCGGCGCTGCGCGCGCTCGGCCTGCTTCTCCCGCTGCTTCTCCAGCCGGGCCAGCTCCTTCTGGCGCTTCAGCGCCCCGGGGTTGCGAGGGGACATGGCGTGCCCTTTCCGGGCCGGTGAGGGGCCCGCGTTCGAGGGGATGACGTGGTCATAACCCGGAACCGGGGGTGCGCGCGAGGGGCGCGGCCTCCCGCCAAGGCGGGTGCCGCGGCGGCCGCCACCTAGCGCCAGAAGACGCTGGCCGGGGCGGCTGGGACCTGGAAGTGGGCGAGCTCGTTCCGGCTGGCCGGGTCGGCGGCAAATCGCCGCGCCTCCGGCAAGCGGCCGATGAAGCAGCGGATGCCGGCGGGCGCCTCGTCGAAGGCCAGGGCGAGGCGGCCGGTGCAGAAGTTCACCTCGAACTCGTCCCAGCCGATCTGCACGCCCCGGCAGATGTCGGCCCGGAAGCCGACCGCCAGGCCACCGTCGAGCCGCCGGCAGGGCCAGCCGCCCCGGGAGACCACCCACCGGCGGACGGCCGTGACGTCCTGGGTCACGCGAAGCGTCGGCACCGCCCAGTCCCCTTCCGCCCCCGCGGCAACCCGTCCGTCGAGCTTCCGCACACAAGGTGCGCACGCCCGGCGGGCGGGGAAGCTCCCTCTCGGGCTGCCATGGGGCGTTTAGCCGCTGCGGCGGGGATCCGGTCCGCGGGCCGGCCCCGGGGGCTAGGATCCCGCCGATGCTGCGCTTCGCCTGCCCCTGGGACCGGTCCCTGAAGGCCAGCACCTCCCTGGTGCTGCTCCTGCTCCTGGTCGCCGGCACGGCGCTGGCGCTCCTGCCCTGGCTGCACGCCGGCGACTCGCGGGCGGTCCCGTTCCTGCACGCCTTCCCGCTGCTGGCCGCGGGGCTGGCGGCCGGGACCTGGCTGCTCTCGCCCCGGGCCGTCACCGTGGCGCCGGGCGCCGTCCGCGTGGAGCGGCGCGCCCTGCCGGTGGTCATCCCCATGGCGGCGATCCGGACGGTGCAGCTGCTCCCGCCGGAAGCGCTCCGCGGCACGCTGCGCACCTTCGGGTGCAGCGGGCTGTTCGGCCACGTCGGCTTCTACTGGAGCCGCCAGCTGGGCGCCTTCCGCATGTACTGCACCCGCGGCCAGGAGCTGGTGCTGCTGGAGACCGACGGCGGCCGGGTGGTGATCTCCCCCTCGCCGGCCGAGGCGTTCGTCGACGCCGTCCGGACGCTGCGCGGCGGGCGGGCGTGATGCTACTGTCGCTCCATGCTGCGGCTCGGGCGCTACCGGCTGGCCGCCGTCGAGGACGGCACCTTCGCGCGGGACGGCGGGACGCTGTTCGGCGCCGTCCCGCGCCGGCGCTGGGCCGGCGAGGCGCCGCCCGACGCGGACAACGGCGTGCGGCTCGCCATCCGCTGCCTGCTCTGCCTCGACGACGAGTCGGGCCGGCGCATCCTGGTGGACGACGGCGTGGGCGAGGCGCTCGACGGCCCGCCGGGGGCCGGCTGGGCCCTGCGGCGCCCGGCCGGCGGGCTCGACGCGGCGCTCGCGCTCCACGGCCTCTCCCGCTCCGACATCACCGACGTGGTGCTCACCCACCTCCACGCCGACCACGCCGGCGGCACGGTCCGCGCCGGTCCCGACGGCCGGCCCCACCTCGCCTTCCCCCACGCCACCGTCCACGTCCAGCGGCGCGCCTGGCAGTGGGCCCACGCCCCCAGCGAGCTGGACCGGGAGGAGTTCCGGCCGGCGGCCTTCGAGCCGCTGGCCCGCTCCAGCCAGCTCCACCTGGTGGACGGCGAGGTCGAGCTCTTCCCCGGCTTCGAGATCATCGTCTCCGACGGGCACACCACCGCCCAGCAGCTCCCGCGGATCCGCGGCGGCGGGACCCACCTCACCCACTGCGGCGACCTCATCCCCACCGCGGCCCACCTGCGGGCCGCCTGGGTGTCGGCCCGGGACCTGCGGCCGCTCACCAGCGTGGAGGAGAAGAAGGTGCTGCTCGCCGAGGCGCTCGAGGACGACGCCATCCTCTTCCTGGGCCACGACCCGGCCGTCGCCGCCTGCAAGCTGGCCGAGCGCGACGGCGAGCCGGCCTTCCGCGAGGCCGTCCCGCTCTAGCCCATGGAACCGGCCGCCACCATCACCCGGCGCGGCGCCGACCGGCTGGCCGCGGGCCACCCCTGGATCTACCGATCCGACGTGGAGAAGCCCCCGCCCGGCGCCCGGGCCGGCGACGTGGTGGCGGTGGCCGACGGCCGCCGGCGGTTCCTGGCCAAGGCCTTCTGGTCGGAGCGCTCGCAGATCGCCCTCCGGGTGGTGACCCGGGACGAGGAGCCGGTCGACGAGGCGTTCTTCGCGGCCCGGCTGGCCTCGGCCGCCGAGCTGCGGCGGCGGGCCTTCGGCGACGAGCCGGCGGTGCGGCTGGTCCACGGCGAGGCGGACCTCCTGCCCGGGCTGGTGGTGGACCGGTACGGGCCGGCGGCGGTGATCCAGACCCCCATCCCCGCCACCGACCGGCGCAAGGAGATGCTCGCCGACCTGCTGGTCCGGTCGCTGGGGCTCTCCTGCGTGGTGGAGCGAAACGACGCCCGGGTGCGGGAGCTGGAGGGGCTCGACCAGCGCAAGGGGATCCTGCGCGGCGCCGACCCCGGGCCGCTCGAGTACCGCGAGGGGGCGGCGCGGATGCGGCTCGACCTGCTCGCCGGGCAGAAGACCGGCGCCTTCCTCGACCAGCGGGAGAACCGGCTGCGCGCCGGCGAGTACGCCCGCGGACGGTGCCTCGACTGCTTCACCTACGCCGGGGCCTTCGCGCTGCAGCTCGCGGCGCGGGCGGACGAGGTCACCGCCGTGGAGATGCAGGCCCCGGCGGCGCGCCAGGCGCGCGAGAACGCGGCGCTGAACGGCGCCCGCATCGAGGTGGTGGAGGGGAATGCCTTCGACCTCCTGCGGGACGAGGCCGAGAAGCCGCCCTCCTGGGACCTGGTGGTGCTGGACCCGCCGGCCTTCGCGAAGAACAAGGCCTCGGTGCCGGCGGCGCGGCGCGGCTACAAGGAGATCAACCTGCGCGCCATGCAGATCCTGAAGCCCGGCGGGATCCTGGTGTCGGCCTCCTGCAGCTACCACGTGCCCGAGGCCATGCTCGAGGAGATCATCCACGAGGCGGCGCGCGACGCGGGCCGGCCGGCGCAGGTGCTGGAGCGGCGCGGGGCGGCGCGCGACCACCCGGTGCTGCTCGGGGTCCCGGAGACGCGGTATCTCAAGTGCTTCGTGGTGCGGCTGCCGTAGGAGGCCGCGCGGCGACCAGGTGCGGCGTCACCCGGGGACGTACCGGTTTCGGGTGACTGGGCAGTTCGTCGCGGCCGTGGTGTGCTCCGGATCGCGGGGAGTCTGGAGCGGCACCTGGTGGCACCATCGCGCGGCGCGCGTCCCCGCATCCTCCTCGTCGAGGCCGATCCGGTCGTGCGCTACCTCCTGGCGCACGATCTCGGGGAGCTGGGCGCCGAGGTGCTGGTCGCGGCCGACGGCGGCGCCGCCCTCCGGCTGCTCACGGAGGAGATCCTCACCCTCGACCTGCTGGTCACGGCCCTGGCGCTGCCGGGGCTGGACGGGCTCTCGCTGGTCCGCCTGGTCCGCGCCGAGGGCGGCGAGCACGAGCTGTCGATCCTGGTGGCCTGCGAGCGGCCGCCGCCCGACGTCGAGGCCCGGCTGCGCTCGCTGCACGCCGCGGTCGTGGACCGCGCGGCCGGGTCCGCGGCGGTCGCGGCCGAGGCCCGCGCCGCCCTGGAGCTGCGCGGCTGGCTGGAGCCGGCGCCCGACCCCTGGGCCGCCCCGGCGCCGCCCGACGGGACCCGGCTGCCGCGCCGCCTCTCCCGGCCCACACCGGCGTGAGCGCGCCGCCCGCCGCGAGGCCTAGAGGAACTCCCGCGCCGGGAAGAGCAGCACCTCGTCGATGGCCGCCGCGCCGGTGAGCAGCATCAGGACCCGGTCGAGTCCCACCGCCACGCCGCCCGCCGCCGGCATGCGGCCCAGTTCCTCCAGGAAGCGCTCGTCGACGGGGTAGGCGGGCCGCCCCAGCCGGCGGCGCAGCGCCCGCTCCTCCTCCAGGCGCCGCCGCTGCTCGGCGGCGTCGGTGAGCTCGGAGAAGCCGTTCGCCAGCTCCAGCCCGCCGGCGTACAGCTCGAAGCGCTCGGCCCAGCGCGGATCGCCCGGCTTCAGCCGGGCCAGCGCGGCCATGGGGGCCGGCCAGTCCACCAGGTACACCGGCCGCGACGCGCCCAGCCCCGGCTCGACGCGGTCGAGGAAGACGCGGAAGAAGAGGTCGTCGAAGGAGTCGCCCGGCCGGCCCGGGTCGAGCCCGGCCGCCTCGGCCGCCCGGCGCAGCCGTCCGGCCTCCCCGCCGCAGGCGGCGAGGTCGATCCCGGCCCGCTCCCGGAAGGCCTCGGCGACGGTGAGGCGCGCGAAGGGCGGCTCGAGGGAGAGCGCCCGGCCCGGCGCCGCGAAGCCGCCGAGGAGGGCGGTGGCGCAGGCGCCGAGCAGCGCCTCCAGGTCCTCCATCACCGCGCGGTAGTCGCCGCCGGCCCGGTAGAACTCCAGCATCGTGAACTCGGGGTTGTGCTGCGGCGACACCTCCCCGTTGCGGAAGACCCGGGCCAGCTGGAACGGGCGCGGGACGCCCCGCGCCAGCAGCCGCTTCATGGCGTACTCGGGGCTGGTGTGGAGCCAGAGCGGCCGCGGCGCGCCGCCGCCCTCGGGCACGAAGGGGGCCTCGAAGGCGGCGATGTGCGGCTCCATCCCCGGCGCCGGGACCAGGCACGGCGTCTCCACCTCCTCGTAGCCGCGCGCGCCGAGGAAGTCGCGCACCGCCCGGGAGAGCCGGGCCCGCGCCCGGGCCGCCTCGCGAGGATCCATGCGCGGCAGGATACCCGCCCCGGGGCCGTCCTGGGCTACCATGGCGCGCTTGCGACGCCTCCTGCCCGTCATCGCCCTGGCCCTCGGCGCGGCCTGCGCCCACGTCGACCCCCCCGCACCGGCCCCGGCCCCGCCGCCGGCGCCGCCGGCGCCCGCCCCGCCTCCCGATCCGGTGGCGCCGATCCGCGCCGAGGTGGAGGCGCTGCTCTCGGCGCAGGGGGAGATACTCTGGCACGCCTGGATCACCGGCGAGCCCGGCGACCCCTCCCGGGCGCTCTCCGGGCGCGAGCTCCTGCACGACCCGGGCGCGCTCGCCGCGGTGCGGGAGGCGCGCGGCCGGGCCACGGGCGCCGAGAGCCGGGCGCTCTCGCTCCTCGAGGCCTTCCTGGCGGGGGAGCGGCTCACCCGGGAGAGCGCCGCCAGCGCCGACCGGCTGGCCGCGGCCCGCGCCCAGGCCACGGTGACCTGGGAAGGACGCGAGCTGCCCCTGCGCAAGCTGCCCGCGCTGCTCGCCGCCGAGGACGACGCCGGCCGCCGGGCCCGCATCGAGGAGGTGGCGGCCCGGGCCGAGGCGCGGCTGCGGCCGCTCGCCGAGGAGCAGCGGCGCGCCCTCGACGCCGCCGCCCGCAAGCTGGGCGCGGCGAGCGCCCGGGAGCTGGCGGCCGCCTGGCGGGGCGAGCCCCTGGCCGCGCTCGCGGCCCGGGCCGAGGCGGTGCTCGCCGCCACCGAGGCCCCCTACCGCGCGCTGATGGAGGGGCTGGCCCGGCGCGAGCTGAACCTGCCGCTCGCCCGGCTGCGGGCCCGCGACCTGCCGCGCCTCTTCGCGCTGGCGCAGGAGCCGCGCGCCTTCCCGGCCGCGGCCGCCGCCCCGCGGGCCCTCGACACGCTGCGGGGGCTGGGGGTGGACCTGGCCTCGAGGCCCGGCGTGATCCTCGACCTCGCGGCCCGGCCGGGCAAGGAGCCGCGCCCGCTGCTCCTGCCGGTGGAGGTCCCGGCCGGCGTCCGGGTGTCGGCGGCGCCGGCCGGCGGCGTGGCCGAGGCGCGGGCGCTGCTGCGGGTCCTGGGGAGCGCGGCCTACTTCTCGGCGATCACCGCCCCGGAGCTGGAGTTCCGCCGCCTCGGCCCGGTCACCGCAGACGCCTGGGGCGCGCTCTTCGAGGAGCTGGCCGGCGATCCGGCCTGGCTCGCCGAGAAGACCGGCCTCTCCCCGGACAACCTGGAGCCGGTGGTCCTGGCGGCCGCGGCCCGCCGCCTCCACCAGGTCCGCGACGCGGCGGCCCGCCTGCTCTACGAGGCCGGGCGCCCCGCCGACACGGCCGGGGCCGAGGGACTGGCCCGCGCCGTCGCCGCCCGTGCCTTCCTGCACCCGGTGGAGGCCGCCGAGGCGGCGCTCTGGACGGCCGACGCCGACCCGCTGCTGCGCTCCGCCGACGCCCTCGACGCCGCCCTGCTGGCGGCCCAGGCCGAGGCCTGGCTGGCGCGCCTCGGAGGCCCCTCCTGGTGGCGCTCGGAGCAGGCCGGCACCGCGCTGCGCGCCGCCTGGGCCCAGGGCTCCCGGCTCTCCCCCGGGGAGCTCTCGCGGGCCTTCGGCTTCGCGCGGCTCGACGCCGCCGCGCTGGTGGACGCCTGCCGGGCCCGCGGCGAGCGGGCCGGGCTGCGCGTCCCGGTCCCGGCGGCGCCCGCCGGCTCCGGCCCGGCCACCGGATTCGACGGGTCCGGACGGGCGGGATAACATCGGCGGCCGTGTCCGAGGCCGCCCGCGATCGCGCCAAGAGCGCCGAGTTCCGGCCCCAGGTCTTCGGGCGGTACTTCCTGCTCCAGCGGCTGGCGGTCGGCGGGATGGCCGAGATCTACCGCTCCAAGATGGCGGGCGCCGGCGGCTTCGAGAAGGAGCTGGTGATCAAGCGCATCCTCCCGGCGCGCTCCCAGGACCAGGGCTTCATCCGCATGCTGGTGAACGAGGCCCGGCTCACCGTCCAGCTCACCCACAACAACATCGCCCAGATCTACGAGTGCGGGGCGGTGGAGGGCACCTACTACATCGCCATGGAGCAGGTGCACGGCGTCTCGCTGAAGGACATGATGGGCGCCTTCGGCCGCGCCGGCGCCCAGCTCTCGCCCGAGCAGGCGATGTTCCTGGTGCTGCAGCTCCTCCAGGGGCTCGACTACGCGCACCGCAAGACCGACGCCGAGGGCGGGCCGCTGAAGATCGTCCACTGCGACGTCTCCCCCGACAACGCCCTGGTCTCCTACGAGGGGGAGCTCAAGCTCCTCGACTTCGGCATCGCCCGCGCCGCCACCGGCCTCTCCAACTACAAGGAGGGGATGCTGATGGGGAAGCTCGGGTACGTGGCGCCCGAGCAGGCCTCGCTGGAGAAGGCCTGGGACCACCGGGTGGACATCTTCGCCGCCGGGATCATCCTCTACGAGCTGCTCACCAAGCAGAAGCCCTTCCCGCGGGCCACCGACGTCGAGACCCTGATCGAGTCGCGGCGCGCCAAGGTGGTGCCGCCCACCGCCTACGACGACCGGCTGCCGCGGGAGATCGACGCCATCGTCCAGCGGGCGCTGGCCTACGACCCGGAGAAGCGCTACCCCAGCGCCCGGGCCTTCGCCGACGCCCTGGTGGACGTGCTCTTCCCCACCCCGCACTCCGCCATCCAGGACCTCATCGGCCAGCAGATGCAGCAGGTCTACGCCGAGCGCATCGCCCGGCAACGGGCGGCGCGCGCCCACGACGCGCTGGTGATGAAGGTGCTCTCCCACGTGGCCGCCCGGGAGGCGGAGGAGCGCGGCGAACCGGAGACGCCGAGCGCGCCCGGGCCGCTGCCCGGCGACCCGGCGCCGGAGCTGACGCCGCAACCGGTGCGCCACCGCACCACCTCGCGCCGCGACCTGCGCCCGGTCTACGTCGGCCTGCCGCCCGGCCGCGCCCTGCTGGTGGGCGGCCTGGCCGGCGTGGTGATCGCCGGCTCCTTCCTGGGGACGGCGCTGTGGCTGCGCACCGGGATCCTGGTGGTCACCTCCGATCCGCCCGGCGCCCGGGTGACGGTGGACGGCGTGCCGGCGCCGGTCACCCCGGCGGTGATCGAGGGGCTCTCGCTGCACGCCCCCCACCAGGTGGTGGTGTCGGCGAAGGGGCGGCGCACCGCGACCCACACCGTCACGCCGGATCTCTGGGATCCCCAGGCCCGCTTCCACGCCACGCTCCCCTCCGCCTTCGGGACGGTGCGGCTGGAGTCGGAGCCCTCCGGCGCCGAGGTCCGCTTCGACGGCAAGGAGGTGGGCCGCACGCCGCTCACGGTCCCCGACGTGGAGCTGGGGGAGCGCCACCGCGTCGACCTCACCTACCCGGGCCGGGAGATCGACCAGTTCGTGGTCCTGCCGGAGACCGACGGCCGCTCCTTCCGCCGCGTCCTGCCCCCGGCCCGCCCCCCGCCACCGGCGCGCCCGGCGCGCGACTGAGCCGCCGCGCCCGCCCCGCCCCGGCTACTCGCCGCGGAAGCGGGGCGTGCGCTTCTCCAGGAAGGCGGCCCGCCCCTCGGCGGTGTCGCGGCTCTCGAAGGCGATCCGCCGGGTGCGGTCCACCTCGGCGCGCTCCCCGGGCGTGAAGGCGCGCTCGTGCGCCGCCTCCAGCAGCCGCAGGATCCGCTTCATGCCCTGCACCGCCAGGGGCGCGTTCTGGGCGATCTCCTCGGCCAGCTCCAGCGCGGCGCGCTCGGCGTCCGCCGCCGGGAGCAGCCGGTCCACCAGGCCGATCCGGAGCGCGCGCTCCGCCTCCACCGGGCGGCCGGTGAAGAACAGCTCCTTGGCGCGCGCCGGCCCGAGGAGCGAGAGGAACCGGCGCAGGCCGCCGATGGGGTAGACCACCCCGAGCTTCGCGGGAGGCATGCCCAGGGAGATGCCCTCGCGCGCCACCCGCAGGTCGCACGAGACCGCCAGCTCGCCGCCGGCGCCGAAGGCCGAGCCGTTGAGGAAGG
Source organism: Myxococcales bacterium (assembly GCA_021818285.1). Lineage (GTDB taxonomy): Bacteria > Myxococcota > Myxococcia > Myxococcales > Anaeromyxobacteraceae > JACRMN01. Next base: position 29,767 of record JAKAEO010000004.1, on the reverse strand, counting down.
CGATGGTCGGGCAGGGAACGGCCTCCACCGCCTCCATGGTCCGCTCCACCGCCAGGTCGGGACGGTCGCCCTCCTGCGGCCCGGTGGGGATGGCCTCGATGTCGAAGCCGGAGCAGAAGGCCTTGTCGCCGGCCCCGCGGAAGACCAGGCAGCGGACCCCGTCGCGGGGCACGGCGGCGCAGGCCTCCTCGATGCGGCGCAGGCTCCCGTAGTCCAGGGCGTTGCGCTTCTGCGGGTGGTCGACGGTGACCACGCGGACGAGGCCGCGATCCTCGACGGTGACGTCGGCCATGGTTCCTCCGTCGCCGGGGCGGCGCGCTCGCGCCCGCGATCCGGAGGGGCCTTCCGCCCCGGCGGCCGCCGGCGCACCGCTGCGGGCTGGACGAGATGGCGGCGAGCCTACCGCATCGGGCGGGGAGCGGCGAGCGCCATCGGCGTGGCCGGGAGTGGCCGAGGGACGAGCGGCGCCGCGAGCTCGGACCGGGGGGAACCGAGCGCCGCGGACGCCGCCCGCCCCCCGTCAACCTCCGGCCGCGCCGGGCCCGCCCAGGGCCGCGCGCAGGCCGTCGCCGGCCCCGGCGGCGAGCAGGGTGCGCACCGTGGCCACGATGTCCTGGTACTTCACCGGCTTGCGCAGGAAGAACTGGGCCCCGAGGCGCGCCGCCCGCTGGTCCTCGTCGGCGGTCCCCGAGGAGATGACGATCACCGGCAGCGCCGCCAGCCGGGCGTCCTCGCGGATGCTCTCCAGCAGCTTGAGGCCGTCCATCACCGGCATGTAGACGTCGGTGATGACCAGGTCCACCGGCGGCGGGGCGCGCAGCCGCGCCAGCGCCCGCCCGCCGTCGCCGGCGATCTCCACCTGCATCCCCGACATGCCCTCCTTCGAGGAGAGCCGCTTCAGGGCCGAGGCGTACATCGTGGCCACCAGGGCGTTGTCCTCGACCAGCAGCACGCGGTAGGGGCGGCCGCCCTGGCCGGCGTTGGCGGCGGCGCGGGCCAGGACCTCCAGCCGGGCCGCCTCCTCCGGCGCGCCGGCCACCGCCACGCCGACGCCGCGGGGGCCGTCGGGCCCGGCGTCGCGCGACCGGATCACCTTCACCGTCAGGCGCAGGCGCTCCAGCAGGCCGGGGAAGGAGAGCTCCAGCGGCACCCGCTCGCCGGTCGCGAGCTTCCGGTCGGTGCGGATGAAGAGGCCGCCGGCCGACAGGTCCTCGGTGTGATCGCGGCCGGGCTGCTGGTCCGGCCAGGTCACCGCCAGCACCAGCGGGTACCGGGCGTGCTTTCGCCTCTCCTCCACCATCCCCACGCTCCTCCGGTACTCATGCCAGGAGGCACTCCCCGCCGAGGGTGGCGAGGCGCCGACGAAGCCTGGACTCCCTGCAAGCATCTTCGCGAATGCGTTTCCTCGCAACCTTCAGGCCATGCGCACGGCGCCGCAGGGTCCGCCCCCCGCGGCGGGGTCGCCGGACACCCGGCCGGCACCCCGGTGAGGCCCGGGGGTCCCGGGCGGGCGCGCCATCCGACATCCGGCCACTCCGGAGCACCGGCCGCGCGCGGCCAGCTTTCCGGCCCCGGGCCGGGATCCGGGCCACTCCGGACGGGCCGTTCGCGCGACAGCGCACCATGTTTGCGGTACGTTACCGGTCCTCATGTTCCGCAGGCGTCGGCGCCCGGTGCGCGTCCTGCTGCCCGGCGAGAAGGAGGGGCGGCGCGGCTTCCTGAAGAAGGGGCTGCTCGGCGCCGCGCTGCTCGCCGCCGGCGGCGGGAGCGCCTGGCTGGCGACGCGAAAGACGCGGGTCCGGCCCGGCCTGCGCCGGCTCCAGGTCTTCGACGCCGCCCAGCTCACCGTCCTGCTCGCCGTCGCCGACCGCGTCATCCCCGACCACCCGGGCTTCCCGCGCCCCGCCGACGTCGACCTCCCGGCCCGGGTGGACGCCGTCGCCGCCATGGCCCACCCGGCCACGCGGGTGGAGCTGCGCCGGCTGGTGACGCTCTTCGAGAGCGGGTTCGGCGGCCTCTTCGACCTCTCCCCGCGCCTGTTCACCGACTGTGACGGGGCGGCCCAGGACCGCCGGCTGCGCGGCTGGATGAACAGCCGCATCGCGGTCCGCCGGACCGGCTTCAAGGCGCTGAAGCGGCTGGTCGCCGCCGCCTACTACGGCTCGCCCGCCACCTGGAAGGCGGTCGGCTACCCGGGGCCGCCGGTCGGGGCCGAGCTGGCCGCGCCCCGGCCGCCCGCGCCGGCGGTCCGGGAGGAGCCACCCCCGCCGCGCCCGCGCCGCTTCCGCCCCGCGCCGGTGGGAATCGAGCCGGCCCTCCCCGCCGCCGCCGGCCCCGGCACCGGAGCCGCCAGTGGCGATTGAGGCGCCCGCCGGGTCCGGCCGGATCCTCACCGGCGCCGAGGTGCGCCGCGACGTCGAGGAGCGCCCCGACGTGTGCGTGGTGGGATCGGGCGCCGGCGGCGCCGTCGCCGCGGCGCGGCTCGCGGAGCTGGGGGCGCAGGTGGTGGTGCTGGAGGAGGGGCCCTGGCACCGGCCCTCGGATTCCACCCTCCGGGAGGAGGACGCCTACCCGCGCCTCTACCAGGAGCGCGGCCAGCGCGCCACGGCGGACCTGGCCATCGCCATCCTCCAGGGGCGCGCGGTGGGCGGCTCCACCACCGTGAACTGGACCACCAGCTTCCGCACCCCCGACCGCGTGCTGGCCCACTGGGCGCGGGTCCACGGCGTCGAGGGGCTGACGCCGGAGGTCCTGGCCCCGCACTTCGCCGCCGTCGAGGAGCGGCTCTCGATCCACGAGCAGCCGGCCGACGAGGTGAACGCCAACAACCAGGCGCTCTGGGACGGCGCCGGCGCGCTGGGCTGGCAGCGCGCCCGGACCCGCCGCAACGTGCAGGGCTGCGCCAACCTCGGCTACTGCGGCATGGGCTGCCCCATCGGCGCGCGCACCTCGATGGACCAGAGCTACCTCCCCGACGCCGTGCTCCGCGGCGCGCGGGTCTACGCCGACGCCCGGGCGACGCGGCTCGAGTACAAGGATCGGCGCGGGGTGGCGATCCACGCCGAGGTGCTGGACCCGGCCACCGGGCGGCCCACCGGCCGCAAGCTGGTGGTGCGGCCCCGCGCGGTGGTGCTGGCGGGGGGCGCCATCAACACCCCGGCCCTGCTGCTCCGCTCCCGGCTCGACATCTCCGGCCGCGTCGGCAAGCGGACCTTCCTCCACCCGGTCACCGCCGTGACCGGGCTCTACCGCAAGGCCATCGAGCCCTGGTCCGGGGCCCCGCAGTCGGTCACCTGCCACCAGTTCGCCGACCGCGGGCCGGGCAAGGTGGGCTTCTTCGTGGAGACCGCGCCGCTCCACCCCATGCTGGCGGGCATGTCGCTGGGCGGCTTCGGGGAGGCGCACGAGGAGCTGGCCTCCCGCCTCCCCAACCTGTCGGCGCTGATCGCGCTCACCATCGACGGCTTCCTCCCCGAGGAGCGGGGCGGGGAGGTCACGGTGGACGGCGACGGCCGGGTGCGGGTCGCCTACGAGGTCGGCGACGCGGTGTGGGAGGCGCTGCGGGAGGGGAGCAAGGCCATGGCCCGCATCCACCTGGCGGCCGGGGCCGAGGCGGCCTTCTCCTCCCACGAGGAGACGGTGGAGATGCGCGGCGAGGCCGACGTCGCCCGGCTCGACCGCGCGCCCTGGGAGAGGCTGCGGGTCGAGCTCTTCAGCGCCCACGCCATGGGCGGCTGCGCCATGGGGCGGGATCCCGACCGGTCGGTGGTGGACTCGCGCCTGAAGATGCACGGGATGGACAACATCTGGGTGGTCGACGGCTCGGTCTTCCCGACCTCGCTGGGCGTGAACCCGCAGCTCACCATCTTCGGCCTGGCGCGCTGGGCGGCGGGCCAGATCGCGCCGCAGATCCGCTGAGCGCGCGGCCGGCCCGTTTCCGGCGTCGCCCGCTTGACGCCGCCCCGCCGATCGGGTTCGGATCGCCCTTCGCCCCACGCCCTTCTCCCCTTCCTCCCGCCGCCCGAGGCCCCATGGACGAGACCAAGATCCTCCTCCCCGAGAGCCAGATCCCCACCCACTGGTACAACGTCGTCTCCGACCTGCCGGCCCCGCCCTCGCCGGTGCTGCACCCGGGCACGAAGAAGCCGGTGACGCCGCAGGACATGCTGCCCCTCTTCCCGCCCGGGCTGCTGGAGCAGGAGATGTCGGCGGAGCGCTGGATCAAGATCCCGGACGAGGTCCGGGAGATCTACCGGCTCTGGCGCCCGTCGCCGCTCTACCGCGCCCGCCGCCTGGAGCGCGCGCTGGGGACGCCGGCGAAGATCTACTACAAGTACGAGGGGGTCTCGCCGGCCGGCTCGCACAAGCCCAACACCGCGGTGCCGCAGGCCTACTACAACAAGATCGCCGGGACCAGGCGCATCGCCACCGAGACCGGCGCCGGGCAGTGGGGCAGCTCCATCGCCCTGGCCTGCAAGATGTTCGGCCTGGAGTGCACCGTCTACATGGTGAGGGTCTCCTTCGGCCAGAAGCCCTACCGGAAGTCGATGATGCAGCTCTGGGGCGCGAAGGTGCTGGCCTCCCCCTCCGACCAGACCAACGCCGGACGCTCGATCCTCGCCCGGGACCCGGCCAGCCAGGGCTCGCTGGGCATCGCCATCTCCGAGGCGGTGGAGGACGCCGCCACCCACGAGGACACCCGCTACGCCCTCGGCAGCGTGCTGAACCACGTCTGCCTCCACCAGACGGTGATCGGCCTCGAGGCCCGGGAGCAGCTGAAGATCGCCGGCGACTACCCCGACGTGGTCATCGGCTGCCACGGCGGCGGCTCCAACTTCGCCGGCATCGCCTTCCCCTTCGTCGCCGACAAGGCGGCGGGCAAGGCGGTGCGCATCATGGCGGTCGAGCCGACCAGCTGCCCCACCCTGACCAAGGGCGTCTACGCCTTCGACTACGGCGACACCGCCCAGATGGCCCCCATCGCCAAGATGTACACCCTGGGCCACGACTTCATGCCGCCCGGCATCCACGCCGGCGGCCTGCGCTATCACGGCGCCGCGCCGCTGGTGTCGCTGCTCGCCCACCACAAGGTGATCGAGGCGAAGGCGGTCGGGCAGCTCGCCTGCTTCGAGGCCGCGGTCCAGTTCGCCGGCACCGAGGGCATCATCCCCGCCCCCGAGTCCTCCCACGCCATCCGCGCCGCGGTGGACGAGGCGCTGCAGGCCAAGGCCGAGGGCAAGCCGCGCACCATCCTCTTCAACCTCTCGGGCCACGGCCACGTGGACATGGCCGCCTACGACGACTACTTCGCCGGCCGGCTGGAGGACTTCGAGTACCCGGCCGCCAAGGTGCAGGAGTCGCTGAAGCACCTCCCGCAGGTCGCCCTCTAGGCGACCGCCCCGGCGCGGGGCGCGGGCGCGCGCCGCCCGGGGACCATCCCGGAGCGACGAGCGCCGCGGCCCGGGGAGGCCGCGGCGCCCGCTGACGGCGGCGGCGCCCCGCCGCGCGGCGGGGCGCCCGTGCCTTCCTACTTGCCCCAGCCGGGGAAGGGCCAGATGGCCTTCTTCACCGCCAGGTTCGCCGGCCAGACCGTCTCGTGCTTGCCGTTCTGGACCTGCTCGACCAGCAGCTGCGCCTCGCGCTGGTTCTGGTAGCCGTCGAAGTCCTTGAACCGGACCTTGCCCATGAGGCCGGTCCAGGTGCCGTTGCGCAGCCCCTCGCGCAGCTTCTCGCGGCTCCCGCCGGCGGCGGCCGCGGTCTGACCGACGATCATCAGCGACTCGTAGGCGCAGGCGGCGTGGTAGGTCGGCGGCTTGCCGAACTGCTTGATGTACCGGTCCGCCCAGGCCCGCGACCCGGGCCACGGCGCGTCCGGGGTCCACTGGGTCTGGGAGAGCACGTAGTTGCTGATCTCCTTCTCCTTGGCGAACTGCACCACCGAGAAGCCGGCGCCGGCACCGAGGAAGGCCATCGGGGTGAGGCCCAGCTCGCGCGACTGCCGCATCAGCAGGATGGCGTCGGCCACGTACGAGACCATGAACACCAGGTCGGGGTTGGCCTCCTTCACCTTGGTGAGCGTGGAGCGGTAGTCCGGGGAGCCCTTGGAGTAGGCCTCCTCGAAGACCACCTTGATGCCCTTCTTGGCCGCGATGCCGCGGGCGCTCTTGGCGGCCGAGACGCCGAAGTCGGTGTTCTCGTTCAGGATGGCGATGCTCTTCGGCTTGCCGAGGTGGGTGGCGATGTCGAAGAGGACCCCGGCGTAGTCGTCGGTGGTCGCCGAGAAGCGGTACACGTACTTGTAGTTCTGGCGGGTGATCTCCTCCTTGGAGGCCGCCGGCACCATGATCGGGACCTTGTACTTCTCGGCCAGCTTGGCGTCGGCGTTGGCGGTCGAGGAGGTGTAGGGGCCGACCACGCCGATGACGTTGTCGCGGGTGGCCAGCTTCTCCATGGCGCTCATCGAGATCTGCGGCTTGCCGGTGTCGTCCTCCCACACCAGCTGCAGGTCGATGCCCTTGGCCTTGAGGTCCTCCTCGGCCAGCTTGTAGCCGTTGGTGAGGTTCTCGCCGATGGGGGCCTCGGGGCCGGTGACCGAGTTGATGATGCCGATCTTCACCGGCGCGGCCAGCGCCGGCAGCGCCGCGGCGGCGAGCGCCCCGGCGATGGCGATGCGGAATGCACGGATCATGTGTCCTCTCTCTCCCTTTGGGTGCGGCTGCGGTGGGGGAATGAGGCCCAGAAGGGCCCCTCCGCGTCAAGCCCGGACGGCGGGAGGCCCGCGCCTATTCGACGAAGAAGTCGGGGAGCAGCTCCTGCCCCGGCTCCACGGCGTAACGGCCGAGGTCGGTCACGCCCTCGCCCCGCAGCACCGCCTCGTCGATGAAGAAGTTCCCGGTGCAGGAGCGGGCCGGACGGGTGAGGATGGCGTGGGCGGCGTCGGCGACCACCTCCGGGGTGCGCCCGTGACGGGCGGTCTCGTCGCCGCCGAGCAGGTTCAGCGCCGCGGTGGCGATCACGGTGCGCGGCCAGAGGGCGTTCACCGCCACGCCGCGGTCGCGGAGCTCCTCGCTCATCCCCAGCACGCACAGGCTCATGCCGTACTTGGCCATGGTGTAGGCCACGTGGGGCGCGAACCAGCGGGGCTGCATCGAGAGCGGCGGCGAGAGCATGAGCACGTGCGGGTTGGGCGCCCGCAGCAGCCAGGGGAGGCAGGCCTGGGTGCAGAGGAAGGTCCCGCGCGCGTTGACCTGGTGCATGAGGTCGTAGCGCTTCATGGGCGTCTCGAGGGTCCCGGACAGGTGGATGGCCGAGGCGTTGTTCACCAGCACGTCGATCCCGCCGAAGCGCTCCGCCGCCGCCGCCACCGCCGCCCGGACCTGCGCCTCGTCGCGGATGTCGCACGGGACCGCCAGCGCCCTCCCGCCGGCCCGCTCGATCTCGGCGGCGGCGGTGTGGATGGTCCCGGGCAGCTTGGGGTTCGGCACGCTGCTCTTCGCCGCCACCACCACGTTGGCGCCGTCGCGCGCGGCCCGCAGGCCGATGGCGAGGCCGATGCCCCGGCTCGCGCCGGTGATGAACAGCGTCTTCCCGCTCAGGCTGGCCATGGTTCCTCCGCGGCCACTATCCACCACCCGCTGCGTGTGGGCCAGCACCTACCACCAGCAGTCGCCGCCGGTTCCGCGCGCCGATCCTGAACGGATCATCAGCCAAATCTCATGTGACATCGGGGGCTTGTTGACTTCCCCGGCGGATCTCCGTAGATCGTCGCGAGCGGTGGGAGAAAGTGGATCACCGCGGATCAAAGCGGCAGAATCGGGCAAGACGTGTTCTTCGGGACCTACCAGCACACGATCGACGCCAAGGGGCGCACCAGCCTCCCGGCCCGGCTGCGCGAGCAGCTCGCCGCCGCCGGCGAGGCGAAGGTGGTGCTCATCCGCTACCCGCACTGGCGCTCGGTCCAGGTCCTGCCCATCTCGGTGTGGAAGGAGCTGTCGGAGAAGGTGATGGCCTCGAGCCCGCTCGACCTGCGGGCCCAGCGCGACATCCTCCGCTTCTACTCCACCGCCCAGGAGGTGGACCTCGACGTCCACGGGCGGCTGCTGGTGCCGCCGGCGCTGCGGGAGTGGGCCGGCCTCGCCAAGGACGTGGTCTGGGTGGGGATGGGACGGACCATCCACCTCTTCGACCAGGCGGCCTACGAGCAGGAGACGGCCCAGGCCGACGAGGCCGGGCCGGTGGACTTCTTCAAGGCGTGAGGGGAGGCGGGCGATGTTCGAGGCTCGGCGGCAGGACCACGTGACCATCCTCCGGGGCGAGGGCGACCTCTCCCGCGCCGAGCTGACCGCCATGGCCGCGGTGGCGGCGCGGGCCCGCGCCGAGGGTCGCATGGTGGTCATCGACCTGAAGGGGGTCACCCACCTCCACTACGCCGGCGCGGCGCTGCTCGCCGCCATCCCCGGGCTCCGCGCCGCCGGGGCCAGCCGCTACGTGCGCGACCTGGTCCACGCCGGCGGCGCCGGGGGCCGGCTGGAGCTGTACGACGACGTCGAGGAGGCCGTGCGGGCCGCGTGACCGACGGGTTCCACCATGCGTCCGTCCTCACCGCCGAGCTGGTCGAGATCCTGCGCCCCGCGCCGGGGCGGCTGCTGCTCGACTGCACGCTGGGCGGCGGCGGCCACGCAGAGGCCTTCCTGGAAGCGGGGGCGCGGGTGATCGGCGTCGACCGCGACCCGCGCGCCCTGGCGGCGGCCCGGGCCCGGCTGGCCCGCTTCGGCGAGGCCTTCCGGGCGGTGCGGTCCGACTTCCGCGACGCCCGCGGCGCCCTCGACGCGCTGGGCATCGGCGAGGTGGACGGCGCCGTGGCCGACCTGGGCGTCTCCTCCCCGCAGCTCGACGAGGCGGACCGCGGCTTCTCCTTCTCCCGGCCCGGGCCGCTCGACATGCGGATGTCGCAGGAGGGCGAGACCCTGGGCGAGCTGCTGGCCCGGGTGGACGAGCGGGAGCTGGCCCGCATCCTCCGCCGGTACGGCGAGGAGCCCTTCGCCCGGCCCATCGCCCGGGCGGTGAAGCGGGCCGTCGACGCCGGCGAGCGGCTCGACACCGCGCGGCTCGCCGAGATCGTCTCGGGCGCCATCCCGCGGCGCGCCTGGCCCCACCGCATCCACCCGGCGACGCGCACCTTCCAGGCGCTGCGCATCGCGGTGAACGACGAGCTGGGCTCGCTGGCCGCCTGGCTGGAGAGCCTGCCGGCGCTGGTGAAGGTGGGCGGCCGGGCCGCCGCCATCAGCTTCCACTCGCTGGAGGACCGGATGGTGAAGGAGCGCTTCCGGGACCTGACCCGGGCCTGCACCTGCCCGCCCGACCTCCCGGTGTGCGCCTGCGGCGCCCGGGCCGCCTTCGCCGCGGTGACGCGCAAGGCGGTGGTGGCGGGCGACGCCGAGGTCGCGGCGAACCCCCGGGCCCGGAGCGCCAGGCTCCGCGCCGTGGAGCGGCTGCGATGAGGGCCTCGCGCTTCCCCTTCCCGCCGCGGCGGCTGCTGGCCCTGGGGCTGGCGGCGGCGGCGCTGGCCGGCGCGGGCATCTTCCACGTCTGGACCCGCACCCGGGTGGTGGTGGCGGGGTACCAGCTGGCGCGCCTGGAGTCGGAGCACCGGCGGCTGGTGGCCGAGCGGGAGCGGCTCGAGCTGGAGGTGACGACGTTGCGCGCGCCCGGGCGGCTGGAGCAGTACGCCCGGACGCGGCTGGGAATGGCTCCGCCGGCGCCGGGCGCGGTGGTGGCGGTGGGGACGGGCGGCGGCGGGTCGGGCGGGGCGGTGGTGGGCGCGGGCAGCGCCCGCACCGGCCCGGCGGAGCCAGCTTCACGCGTGCAGGTGGCGCTCACCGCGGCGGTGGGGCGCTGAGCGGTGCGGCCCGGGGGCGAGGCCAGGGCCGCGCGCTGGATCGCCGTCCGCATCGGCGTGGTCGCCCTGCTGCTGGCCGGCGCCTTCTTGGCGGTGGGGGCGCGCGCCGTCCACCTCCAGGTGATGCAGTCGGAGAAGCTGGGCGCGATGGCGCGCGACCAGTACCTGCGCGAGGTCGAGTGGAAGCCGCGCCGCGGCGCCATCACCGATCGCAACGGCGTGGTGCTGGCGCAGGACGTCGAGGCCGACTCGGTCTTCGTCGACCCCCGGGAGTTCCCGGAGCGGGGTCGGCGCGCCGCGGTGGCCCGCCTGGCGCGGGCCCTGTCGATCGAGGCGCGGGGGCTGGAGCGCAAGCTGGCCCGGGGCGGCCGGTTCGCCTGGGTGAAGCGGCGGCTCTCCCCCGACGAGTCGACGGCGGTCCACGCCCTGAAGCTCCCCGGGATCGGCTACGCCAAGGAGTCGCGGCGCTACTACCCGCGGCGGGAGCTGGCGGCGCAGCTGGTGGGCTTCGTCGGCGACGACGACGACGGGCTGGAGGGGGTGGAGCGGCTCTACGAGGACGCCCTCTCCGGCGAGGCGCTGCGGGTCCCGTCGCTGCGCGACGCCCGCGGGGTGATGCTGCTCCGCGACGCGCCCGAGCGGCCGCCGGAGGGGGCCCGGGTCGAGCTGACCATCGACCAGGGGCTGCAGCGGGTCGCCGAGCGGGCCCTGGGGCGGGCGGTGGCCCAGTCCCGGGCCGCCGCCGGGATGCTGGTGGCCCTGGACCCGCGCACCGGCGAGGTGCTGGCGCTGGCCAACGCCCCGGTCTTCAACCCCAACAGCCCGCGGCGCGGCGACGCCATGCGCGACCGGGCGGTGCTCGACACCTACGAGCCCGGCTCGACCTTCAAGATGTTCACCTTCGCCGGCGCCCTGGACGCCGGGGTCCTCAGGCCCGGCGAGCCCCTCTTCTGCGAGAACGGCAGCTGGCGGCTGGGCACCCACGTCATCCACGACTCCCACCCCATCGGCTGGGTCGGCCCGGGGAAGGTGATCGCCGCCTCGAGCAACATCTGCGCCGCCAAGATCGGGCAGCGGCTGGGCCGGGAGCGGCTGCAGCGGACGCTGCGGGCCTTCGGCTTCGGCGAGCGGACCGGGACCGGGCTGCCGTCCGAGCCGCGCGGCCAGGTCCCCTTCCCGCGGGCCGACATCTCGCTGGCAACCATGAGCTTCGGCCAGGGCGTCACCGCCAGCCCCCTGCAGATCACCACCGCCGCCGCCGCCATCGCCAACGGCGGGACGCTGCTCCGGCCCCAGCTGGTGCGGCGGGTGGTGGACCCGGTCCGCGGCGTCCTCCACGAGGCCGCGCCGGAGGTGGTGCGCCGCGCCGCCAGCCCGGCGGCGGCCGCCCAGGTGGCCCGCTGGATGGAGGGCACCCTCACCGACCCCGACGGCACCGGCAAGCGGGCCCGGCTCGACGGCTGGCGCGCCGCCGGCAAGACCGGCACCGCGCAGAAGGCCGACCCGGTCTCGGGGAGCTACTCGGCCGACAAGCGCTTCAGCTCCTTCGTGGGCTTCGCCCCGGCGGGGAATCCCCGGGTGGTCATCGGGGTCTTCGTGGACGAGCCCAGGGGCGAGATCTACGGCGGCGAGGTGGCCGCCCCGGTCTTCAAGGAGGTCGCCGAGCAGGCGATGCGGGAGCTGGGCGTGCCGCCCTCCGGGCCGGCGGCGCCGGGCCCGGTCGAGCGGGTGGCCGCGGCCCCCGAGCCGCCGCGCCCCACCGTGGAGGAGGCGCTGCGCACCGCCCGCCCGGGCGCCGGCGGGGTGGCCGTCCCGGTGCTGGAGGGGCTCCCGGCGCGCTCGGCCCTCAAGGTGCTCGAGGCGGCCGAGCTGCTCGGGGAGACGGCCGGGACCGGCCTGGTGGCCAACCAGTCCCCGGCCCCGGGCACGGTGGTCGAGCCGGGGACCCGGGTGCGGCTCCTGCTCCGCCCGCGGGGCTGAGCGGCTGCGCGCCCGCCGGCCGGCGGCCCGTCGCCGGCGCGGGGACCGGCTCGCGGGCCCTGCGGCCGGCCCCACACGCCGGACGTGGCCGGGGCGCCACGCCTCCCGCCAAGTGGCCGTCCGCCGGGACAAAAAGGGGCGGAAGACCGCTTGCATGGGTATCCTGTCCGGCGATATCGATGCGGCTCTCCGAGGTCATCGAGGCGGCTGTCGCGCAAGGCGGGCCGGGCGGCGATCCCGAGGTCTCGCTGGTGACGGCTGATTCACGACAGGTGAAGGACGGGGCGATCTTCTTCGCGGTGCGCGGCACCCGCGTGGACGGCCACGACCACGCCGCGGGCGCCGCCCGCGCCGGCGCGGTGGCGGTGGTGGCGGAGCGGGAGGTCCCCTGCGCGCCGGCCCGGCTGGTGCTCGTCGACAGCGCCGCGCGGGCGCTGTCGCTCGCCGCCGCCCGCTTCCACGGGCGGCCCGGCGAGGCGCTGCGGCTGGCCGGGATCACCGGCACCAACGGCAAGACCACCGTGGCCTGGCTGGTGGAGGCCTGCCTGCGGGAGGCCGGCGTCCCGACCGGCCTCCTCGGCACCGTGCTCTACCGCTGGCCCGGCGCCGAGCGGCCCGCGCCCCACACCACCCCCGACCCGGTGGTCCTCCAGGCGACCCTGGCCGAGATGGTGCGGGCCGGCGCCCGGGCGGCCGTGCTGGAGGTCTCCTCCCACGCGCTGGCGCAGCAGCGGGTGGCCGGCCTGCCCTTCCGGGCGGCCGCCTTCACCAACCTCACCCGCGACCACCTCGACTACCACGGAGATCTGGAGAGCTACTTCCTCGCCAAGCGGAGCCTCTTCCAGGAGGGCCTGGTGGCGGGAGGGGTGGCGGTGGTCAACGGCGACGACCCGTTCGGCGCCCGGCTCGCCGGGGAGCTGGAGCGCGAGGGGCGGGTCACCTCCTGGCGCTACGGGGTGCGGGACGGCCGGGAGCTGCGCGCCGAGGAGCCGCGGATCGGGCTCTCCGGCATCGCCGCGGTGCTCCGCACCCCGGCCGGTCCGGTCGCGGTGCGGTCGCCGCTGGTGGGGGCCCACAACGTGGAGAACCTGCTCTGCGCCGCCGGGCTGGCCCTGGCCCTGGGCGCCGCGCCCGGGGCGGTGGAGCGGGCCCTCTCGGCGAGCCGGGGCGCCCCGGGACGGCTGGAGCGCCTGGAGGCCGGCGGGGTCACCGCCTTCGTGGACTACGCCCACACCGACGACGCCCTGCGCCGGGTGCTGGCCGCGCTCCGCGCCCTCTCGCCGCGGCGGCTGCTCCTGGTCTTCGGCTGCGGCGGCGACCGGGACCGCGGCAAGCGGCCGCTCATGGGCGAGGCCGCCGCGGCCGCCGACCTGGCGGTGGTGACCAGCGACAACCCCCGCACCGAGGATCCGGCCGCCATCATCGCGGCGGTGCTGCCCGGGCTGGAGCGGGCCGGCGCGCGGCGCCTCTCCACCGCCGAGGCCCGCGCCGGGGGGAGCGGCTACGCGGTCGAGCCGGACCGGCGCGCGGCCATCGCCCTCGCCCTCTCGGCCGCCCGCCCCGGCGACGCGGTGCTCATCGCCGGCAAGGGGCACGAGGACTCCCAGATCGTCGGCGCGGAGCGGCGCCACTTCGACGACCGCGAGGAGGCCCGCCGGGCGCTCGGCATCCCATGACCCCGCCCCGCTTCACCGCCGAGGAGCTGGCCCGCGCCACCGGCGGGCGCTGGATCGGCCCGCCGCCCGCCGGGGTGGCCGGCGTCGCCACCGACACCCGCGACCTCCCCGCCGGCTGCGCCTTCGTGGCCCTGCGGGGCGAGCGCTTCGACGCCCACGACTTCGTCGGCGCCGCCGCCGCCGCCGGGGCCCGCTGCGCCGTGGTCTCCGCCGCCTGGGCCGGGGCGGCCGCCGGCGCCCCGCCCCTCCCGCTGCTCGCGGTCGCGGACACGCTGGCGGCGCTCGGCGCCCTGGCCCACCTGCACCGCACCCGCTTCCACGTCCCGCTGGTCGGCGTGACCGGCTCCAACGGCAAGACCACCACCCGGGAGATGCTCGGCGCCATCCTGCGCGCCCGCGGCCCGGCGCTGGTCACCGCGGGCAACCTGAACAACGAGGTGGGGGTGCCGCGCACCCTCCTCGGGCTCGAGGCCGGCCACTGGGCCGGGGTGGTGGAGATGGGCATGAACCACGCCGGGGAGATCGCCCGGCTCGCCGCCGTCGCCGAGCCGCAGATCGGCCTGGTCACCAACGCCGGCCCGGCCCACCTGGCCCACTTCGGCACCGTCGAGGCGGTGGCCGACGCCAAGGCGGAGCTGTACCAGGCGCTGCCGTCCGGGGGGATCGCCGTGGCCAACGCCGACGACCCCCGGATGCTCCGGCGCGCCCAGGCCTCGGGGCGGCGGCTCATCACCTTCGCGGTGGGCCGGGGGCGCCGCGGCGACGTGGTGGCGCTGGAGGTGCTGGAGCACGGCCCCGGCGGGCTGCGGTTCCTGCTGGGCGTCGGCCAGCGGGAGCTGACGGTCCGGCTCGGCCTGGTCGGGCTGCACAACCGGGCCAACGCCGCCGCCGCCGCCGCCGCCGCGGTGGCGCTGGGTTGCGACGACCGGGAGATCGTGCGCGGGCTGGAGGAGGCGCGTCCGGTCGGGCGCCGGCTGCGGATCGCCGCGCTCCCCGGCGGCGCCACCCTGGTGGACGACTGCTACAACGCCAACCCCGCCTCGATGTCGGCGGCCCTGGCGACGCTGCGCGAGCTGGCGGCGCGCGGCGGCGGGCGGCCGCTGGCGGTGCTGGGCGACATGCTGGAGCTGGGGCCGGCCGAGGCCGAGGCCCACCGGGCGCTGGGCGCGGAGGCCGCCGGGGTGGTGCGGGCGCTGGGCGCCTTCGGGCCGCGCTCGGCCGCCACCGCCGAGGGGGCCCGGGCCGCCGGCCTGGCCGCCGCCGACGTGCACCAGGGCGAGGACGTCGCGGCGCTGGCCGCCTGGGTGAAGGCGCGGCTCGGCCCGGGCGACGTGCTGCTGGTGAAGGGAAGCCGGGGGATGAAGCTGGAACGGCTCGTGGAGGCGCTCGCCTAGATGCTCTACCACCTCCTCTACCCGCTGGCGGGGCGCTTCGGGCCGTTCAACGTCCTGCGCTACCCCTCCTTCCGCATCATCGCCGCCGGCTTCACCGCCCTGCTGCTGGGGCTGCTCCTCGGGCCGCTCTTCATCGAGCGGCTGCGGCTGGCCCAGTACGGCTCCTCCAACGTCCGCGAGGACACCCCGGAGAACCACAAGAAGAAGGCGGGCACCCCGTCGATGGGCGGGATGCTGGTCCTCTTCAGCCTGTCGGTGGCCACCCTGCTCTTCGCCGACCTGTCGAACCGCCTGGTGTGGGCGGTCCTGCTCGTCACCCTGCTCTTCGGCGCCATCGGCTTCTGGGACGACTGGCTCAAGATCTCGAAGCGCGACTCCAAGGGGCTGCCCGGCCGCCGCAAGCTGCTCTGGCAGCTCCTGGTGGTGCTGGCGGTCTACTACCTGCTCCTCACCGACCTCTCCTTCCGGATGGAGCCGCGCTTCCCCTTCCTCTTCGTCGGCAGCTACCTCGACCTGCACCTCTCGCTGCCCTTCGTCTCCACCCGCATCTTCGAGCCGTCGCTGGGCTGGCTCTACCTGCCCTTCATGCTGCTGGTGGTGCTGGGCACCAGCCACGCCGTGAACCTCACCGACGGGCTCGACGGCCTGGCCATCGGCCCGGCCATCGTCTCCGGCTTCACCTTCCTGGTGCTCTCCTACGTGGCCGGGACCACCATCGCCGGCTTCTCCCTGGCCAGCTACCTGCGCATCCCCCAGATCCCCGGCGCCGCCGAGCTGGGGGTGTACTGCGCCGCGCTGGTGGGGGCCGGCATCGCCTTCCTCTGGTACAACACCTACCCGGCGTCGGTCTTCATGGGCGACGTCGGCTCGCTGGCCCTGGGCGGCGGCCTGGGCACGCTGGCGGTGCTGACCAAGAACGAGGTGGCGAGCGCCATCCTCCACGGCGTCTTCCTGGTGGAGACGGTGAGCGTCATCGTCCAGGTCGCCAGCTTCAAGACCACCGGGAAGCGCGTCTTCCGCATGGCCCCCATCCACCACCACTTCGAGCTGAAGGGCTGGGCCGAGCCCAAGATCATCGTCCGCTTCTGGATCCTCTCGGTGATGCTGGCGCTGGTGGCGCTGGCCTCGCTCAAGCTGAGGTAGCGCCCGTGCCCACCCCCCTCGAGCTCCGCGGCCGCAACGTCCTGGTGGTGGGCCTGGCGCGCAGCGGCGTCGCCGCCGCCCGGCTGGCCGCCTCGCGCGGCGCCCGGGTCCGGGCCACCGACCGGCGGGTGGCGACCGAGCTGGGCCCGCTCGCCGGGCTGGAGGAGGCCGGCGTCGAGCTGGCGCTGGGCGGCCACGACGCCGCCGACTTCACCCGCGCCGACCTGGTGGTGGTCTCGCCGGGCGTCCCGCTCGCGCTGCCGGAGATCGGCGAGGCCCGGCGGCAGGGGGTGCCGGTGGTGGCCGAGGTGGAGCTGGCCTGGCGGCTGCTCCCCGAGCTCCCGCTGGTGGGGATCACCGGCACCAACGGGAAGAGCACCACCACCGCCCTCGCCGGCTCGCTGCTGCGGCGCCACCGCCGGACCTTCGTGGGCGGGAACCTGGGCACGCCCCTCTCCGAGCTGCTGCTCTCCGGGCGCGCCGCCGAGGCGGTGGTGCTGGAGCTGTCCTCCTTCCAGCTCGAGGGCATCGAGGATCTGCACGCCACCGTGGCGGCCTGCCTCAACGTCACCCCCGACCACCTGGACCGCTACCGGGACCTGGAGGCCTACGCCGCCGCCAAGGCCCGGCTCTTCGCGAACCAGCGGCCGGGCGACCTGGCGGTGGCGAACGCCCGCGACCCGCGCACCGTCGCCATGGCCGCGTCGTCGCCGGGCGAGGCCTGGAGCTTCGGCTTCGGCCCGCCGGCGCCCCGCGCCGCCCGCGACGTCTCCGGCGGCGACGGGCCCTGCGAGATCGTGGTCACCTCCTCCTCGGGCGCCGCCGAGCGCTACCGGGTGTCGGCGCGTTCGCTGCGGGGGCGGCACAACCGCGAGAACGCCATGGCCGCCGTCCTCTGCGCCCGGCGCCTGGGGGTGCCGGCGGCGGAGATCCAGGCCGGGCTCGACACCTTCCCCGGCCTCCCCCACCGCCTGGAGCTGGTGCGGGAGCACGGCGGGGTGGAGTGGGTGAACGACTCCAAGGCCACCAACGTGGACTCGACGCAGGTGGGGCTGGCCGCCTTCCCGGCCGGCCGTCCCCACGTGCTGCTGATCATGGGCGGGCGCGGCAAGGGGGCCCCCTACACGCCGCTGCGCCCCCTCTTCGCCGGGCGGGTGAAGGCCCTCTTCACGGTGGGCGAGGACGCCCCGGCGGTGGAGCGCGACCTCGCCGACCTCGTCCCCACCGAGCGGGCCGGCACCCTGGCGGCGGCGGTGGTCCAGGCGGCCGCGGCCGCGGCGCCCGGCGACGTGGTGCTGCTCTCGCCGGCCTGCGCCAGCTACGACCAGTTCCGCAGCTACGAGGAGCGCGGCGACGCCTTCCGGCGTCTCGCCGTGGAGCTGCGCTGATGGCCCGCCCGGCGGCGAGCGGCGCCCCTCCGGCGCGGGCGGGCTGGGGGCTCGACCCGCTGCTCCTCCTCGCCGTCCTGCTCCTCACCGCCCTCGGCCTGGTGATGGTCTACTCGGCCAGCGCCGTGAAGGCCGGCACCGAGCTCCACGACCAGTTCTACTTCCTGAAGCGCCAGCTGGTGGCGGCCGGCATCGGGATGGGGCTGCTGGTGCTGGCGCTGCGGCTCGGCGCCCGGGGCGCCGAGAAGCTCGCCTACCCGGTCCTGGGCCTCACCTTCCTCACCATGGTGCTGGTGCTGGTGCCGGGCGTCGGCCGCATGGCCGGCGGGGCGCGCCGCTGGATCAACCTCGGGGTGGTCGGGTTCCAGCCCGCCGAGCTGGCCAAGGTGGCGCTGGTGCTCTACCTGGCGCGCTCGCTGGCCCGCAAGCAGGACAAGGTGAAGCTCTTCTCCATCGGCTTCCTGCCCCACCTGCTGGTGACCGCGCTGCTCATGGCCCTCTGCCTGCTGCAGCGTGACTTCGGCACCGCCGTGGTGCTGGGGCTGCTGCTCTTCGCCCTGCTCTTCGCCGCCGGCGCCAAGCTCGGCTACCTGCTGGCGGCCGGGCTGCTGGCGCTGCCGGTCGCCTGGAAGGCGATCACCGGCACCCCCTACCGCATGCAGCGCATCCAGGCCTTCCTCGACCCGTTCCAGCACCGGGAGGGGCTGGGCTGGCAGATGGTCGAGTCGCTGCTGGGCATCGGCAACGGCGGCTGGCTGGGCCAGGGGCTGGGGCAGGGGAAGGCGAAGCTCTTCTACCTGCCGGCGGCCCACACCGACTTCATCGGCGCGGTGGTGGCCGAGGAGCTCGGGCTCCTGGGGATCGGCCTGCTGCTGCTGCTCTACGCGGTGATCGCCTGGCGCGGGCTGCGCGCCGCCTGGCGGGCGCCCGACGCCTTCGGCTGCTACGCGGCGGTGGGCATCACCGTGCTGGTGAGCGCCCAGGCGCTCATCAACCTGGCGGTGGTCTTCGTGCTGCTGCCCACCAAGGGGCTGACCCTGCCCTTCGTCTCCTACGGCGGCAGCTCGCTCATGACCCTGCTCGGCGCCACCGGCCTGCTGCTCGCCGTCTCCGGCGGGCGCGGCGGCTTCCTCTCCCGCGGCACCCAGGCGGTGCGGGTGGGCCGCGGCCTGGCGCCGGAGGGCGCCCGATGAGGATGCTGGTCGCCGGCGGCGGCACCGGGGGCCACGTCTTCCCGGGCATCGCCCTGGCCGAGGAGGTGGTGGGGCGCCACCCGCAGAACGACGTGGTCTTCGCCGGCACCGCCCGCGGGCTGGAGGCGGAGGTGGTGCCGGCGGCCGGCTTCCCCATCGAGCTCATCCGCGTCCAGGGGCTGAAGGGCAAGGGGCTGGCGGCGCTGCTCACCGGCCTGCTGGTGCTCCCGCGCGCCTTCCTCCAGTCGCTGCGCATCCTGCGGAAGTGGCGGCCCGACGTGGTGGTGGGCGTCGGGGGCTACGCCTCGGGCCCGGTGGTGCTGGCGGCCTGGCTGCTGCGCGTCCCCACCGCGCTGCAGGAGCAGAACGCCCTCCCCGGCCTCACCAACCGGCTGCTCGGGCGCTTCGTCCAGGCGGCCTTCACCGCCTTCCCGCAGGCCGGGCGGTACTTCGGGCGGGCCCAGGTGCACCAGCTCGGCAACCCCATCCGCCGCCAGCTGCTCGAGAACTACATGCACCCCTCGGTGGCCCACGACCGGCCGCGGCTGCTGGTCTTCGGCGGCTCCCAGGGGGCCCACGCCCTCAACATGCGGGTGGTGGAGGCGCTCCCGCACCTCGCCGACCTCCGCGACCGGCTGCGCATCACCCACCAGACAGGCGTCAGCGACCGGGAGGCGGTGGAGCGGGCCACCCGCGCCGTCGGCTTCGAGCCCGACGTCCGCGCCTTCATCACCGACATGAGCGCCGCCTACGCCGCCGCCGACCTGGTGGTGTGCCGGGCCGGCGCCACCACCCTGGCCGAGCTCACCGTCTGCCGGAAGCCGTCGATCCTCGTCCCCTTCCCGGCCGCGGCCGACAACCACCAGGTGAAGAACGCCGAGAGCCTGGTGGAGGCGGGGGCGGCGGTGATGATCGAGGAGCGCGACCTCACCGGCGAGGTCCTGGCGGCGGAGATCCGCGCCATCCTCACCGACCCGGAGCGGCGCGAGGCCATGGCCCGGGCGGCGGGGCGGCTGGGGAGCCCGCAGGCGGCCAGCGAGATCACCGACGTCTGCACCCAGCTGGTGGAGCGGCGCTGGGGCTCGCGCGCCGGGCGCGACCGCGGCGCCGCCGCCGCCCCTGTCCGGCCGCCGGCGGGCGGCCCGAGGAGCCCATGACCCTCTTCCTCTCGCGGCGCCCCCGCATCCACTTCGTCGGCGTCGGCGGCATCGGCATGAGCGGCATCGCCGAGGTGCTGCTGAACCTGGGCTACGCCGTCTCCGGCTCGGACCTCAAGGCCAGCGAGATCACCCGCCGGCTGGCCGGGCTGGGCGGGCGCATCGTCGAGGGGCACCGGGCGGCCAACGTCGAGGAGGCCGACGTGGTGGTGATCTCCTCGGCGGTGCGCCGGGACAACCCCGAGGTGGTCGCGGCCCGCGCCCGCAAGGTCCCGGTCATCCCCCGCGCCGAGATGCTGGCCGAGCTGATGCGGCTCAAGCACGGGGTGGCCATCGCCGGCTCGCACGGCAAGACCACCACCACCTCGATGGCGGCCCACCTCATGGCCTACGCCGGCCTGGACCCGACCGCGGTGGTGGGCGGCAAGGTGAACGCCTTCGGCTCCAACGCCAAGCTGGGCAAGGGCGAGTACATGGTGGTGGAGGCCGACGAGTCGGACGGCTCCTTCCTGCACTTCACCCCCACCCTGGCGGTGGTCACCAACATCGACCCGGAGCACCTCGACCACTGGAAGACCCCCGAGGCGCTGCGGCGGGGCTTCGTGGACTTCGTGAACCGCGTGCCCTTCTACGGCCTGGCGGTGCTCTGCCTGGACCACCCGGTGGTCCAGTCGCTCCTGCCCGAGGTGGAGAAGCGCTTCGTCACCTACGGCGAGGCGCCCCAGGCCGACTACCGGGCCGCGAACGTGGCCTCCCGCGGCCACCGGGTCTCCTTCGACGCCTTCCGGCGCGGCGAGCCGCTGGGCCGCTTCGAGACCGGCATGGTGGGGCGGCACAACGCCCTGAACGCCCTGGCGGTGCTGGCCCTCTCCGACGAGCTGGGCATCCCCACCGAGACGGCGCGGGAGGGGCTGGCCGCCTTCGCCGGCGTGCAGCGCCGCTTCACCGTCCGCGGCGAGGCGGCCGGGGTGACGGTGGTCGACGACTACGGCCACCACCCGGCCGAGGTGCGGGCCACGCTGCGCGGCGCGCGCGAGGCCTTCGGGCGCCGGGTGGTCTGCGTCTTCCAGCCCCACCGCTACACCCGGACCCGCGACCTCTTCGCCGAGTTCACCACCGCCTTCAACGACGCCGACGTGCTGCTGGTGGGGAGCACCTACCCCGCCGGCGAGGAGCCCATCCCCGGCTGCGGCGGCGCCGACCTGGCCGAGGCCATCCGGGCATGCGGCCACCGCGACGTCGCCTTCGTGGGGGAGCGCTCGCGGCTGGCCGCGGCGGCGCGGGAGCGGGTCCAGCCCGGCGACCTCGTCCTCACCCTCGGGGCCGGCGACGTCACCCAGGTCGGGCCCGAGCTGCTCCGGCTGCTCCACGCGTGACCTGGCGGGACGAGATCGCGCGCCGGGTGCGCGGCGAGGCCTGGCGCGACGCGCCGCTCGCGCCCCGCACCTCCATCCGCGTCGGCGGGCCCGCCGACCTGCTGGTCCGTCCGGCCGACGCCGGCGACCTGGTGGAGCTGCTCGCCGCCTGCCGCCGGCTGGGCGTGCCCTGGCTGGCCCTGGGCGGCGGCGCGAACCTCCTGGTCGCCGACCGCGGCGTGCGCGGCGTGGTGGTCCGCCTCCCGCCCGACCTCGGCGAGGAGGGCGGCGGGGAGGGCCGGCTGGTGCTCCCGGCCGGGGCGCCGGCGGCGCGGCTGCTGGCCCGGGCCCACGCGGCCGGCCTCACCGGCGCCGAGTTCGCGGCCGGCATCCCGGGCACGCTGGGCGGCCTCGCCGCCATGAACGCCGGCACCCGCGCCGGCGAGATGAAGGACGTGCTCACCCGCGCCGAGGTGGCCACCGCGGACGGCCTGGGCTGGGTCGAGGCCGCGGCGCTGGGCTTCGGCTACCGCCGCAGCCGGCTCCCGGAGCTGGGGATCTGCACCCGCATCGAGGTGGCGCTCCGCCCCGGCGACCTGGAGGCGGCCCGCGAGGCGATGCGGGCGGACCTCGAGAGGCGGCGCGCCACCCAGCCGCTCTCCGAGCCCAGCTTCGGCTCCACCTTCCGCAATCCCCCCGGCGATCACGCCGGGCGGCTCGTCGAGGCGGCGGGGCTCAAGGGCCACCGCATCGGCGGCGCGATGTGGTCCGACCTCCACGCCAACTTCGTGGTGAACCGGGGCGGTGCCACCGCCCGCGACGTGCTCGCGCTCGTCCGCCTGGCGCGGGCGCGGGTGCGGGAGCGCTTCGGGATCCTGCTGGAGCCGGAGGTGCGGCTGGCGGGTGCGTTCGCGGAGGACGAGGGGATCTGGTAAGGCGGGGGCTCTCCCCCCGCCGGGCGCGGCTGCGCGCGGGGCGGGGGCTCCTCCCCGCCGGGAAGGTGGAGGCGACCATGGGGAAGTGGAAGAACGCCAAGGTGGCGGTGCTCTACGGGGGGCGCTCCAGCGAGCGCGAGGTCTCGCTCCACACCGGCCAGGCCTGCGCCGAGGCGCTGCGCGCCCGGGGGTACGACGCGGTCCTGCTCGACGTGGACCTGGAGGTGGCGACGCGGCTGCGGGCCATGGGGGCGCAGGTGGCCTTCAACGCCCTGCACGGCCGCTGGGGCGAGGACGGCGCCATCCAGGGGCTGCTGGAGGCGATGGCCATCCCCTACACCGGGTCGGGGGTGCTGGCCTCGGCGCTGGGCATGGACAAGGTGATGTCCAAGCTGCTCTTCCGGGAGCACGGGCTCGCGGTGATCGACTACCGCGCCTTCCCGGCGGCGCGCGCCGGGCGCATCGGGCCCGGCGACCTGCCCTTCGGCCTGCCGGCGGTGGTGAAGCCGGGCGGCGAGGGCTCCTCGGTGGGGGTGGCCATCGCCCGGGACCCGGCCCAGCTCGCCGCCGCCTGCGAGGACGCGGCGCGCTACAAGGGCGGCGTCATCGTCGAGCGCTACGTGAAGGGCACCGAGGTGAACGTCGCGGTGCTCGACGGGGTGGCGCTGGGCGCCATCGAGATCGTCCCGACCCGCGAGTTCTACGACTACGTCGCCAAGTACACGCCGGGGATGACGGCCTACCACTACCCGCCCCGCATCCCGGCCGGCGAGGCCGCCGCCGCCTCGCGCGCCGCCGAGGCGGCCTACGCGGCGCTGGGCTGCGCCGGCGTGGCCCGGGTGGACTTCATCCTCGCCGGGGGGACGCCGTACATCCTGGAGGTGAACACGCTCCCGGGGATGACGGCCACCAGCCTGGTGCCGAAGATCGCCGCGGGGAACGCCATCCCCTTCCCCGACCTCTGCGAGCGGCTGCTGGAGGGCGCCGCCCTCAAGGGGTAGCGGGCGCCCCGGGCTTCGCCGGCGCGGCCGCCCCGCCGGCGCACCGCGCCTTGCCGGCCAGCGCCCCCGGGTGCCGGGGGTCGATGGCCAGCGCGTGGTCGAAGGCCTTCACCGCCAGGGCGCAGTTGCCCTTCGCCAGCTCCCGCTCCCCGAGCTTCACGTAGCGCCCGGCGCCGCCGCCGGCCACCGCCGTCGGGAACTCGGCCTTGGGCGGCGCCAGGACCCGGTCCAGCTCCGCCTGGCCGATCTCGCCGAGCAGGAAGGCGATGCGCGCCTTCACGATCTCGCAGTAGCGCAGCCGCTGGTAGGGCTCGACCGCCGCCACCCGGTGCCGGCGGTCCACCACCACCACCACCGGGTGCTGGCGCAGCTCGAGGCGGCCGTAGAGCGCGTCCCCCTCGTCCACCAGCACCGGCGCCCGGAGCCCGGCCCGGTCGACCGCCGCCCGCACCTCGCCGGCCGGCGCGGAGGAGGAGACCACCCCGACCACCCGCACCTGCTTCGCGGCCAGCGCCGGCTCGCACTCGGCCAGCCGCTCCAGGGTGTCGGCGGAGCGCTCGTTCCCCGGCCGGAAGAAGACCAGGACGTCGAGGGCGCCCTTGCCGAGGAGGGGGAGCCGCCCGCCCCCGAGCGCCGGCAGCTCCAGCTGCTCCAGCTGCCGGCCGGCCTCCACGTGGGCCGCCGCCGCGGCAGGCGCGGCGAGCAGCCCGGCCGCGAGCGCGGCCAGCCCCAGCGAAGCGATGCGCACGTTCCCCTCCCCCCGGCGGGCGGCCCGGTGGCCGCCGCAGCTCACTTCCCGGCGCAGCCCTTCCGGCCCGCGGCCGCCGCCTGGTTGGCGGGATCGAGCCGCAGCGCCGTCTCGAACGACTTGCCCGCCTCGGCGCAGCGGCCCTGGCCGGCGAGGGCGTTGCCGAGGAGCGCGTGGGCCGGGGCGTAGGCGGGCAGCTTCTCGATGGCGAAGCGGGCGTTCTCGGCCGCCTTGTCCCATCTCCGGCTCCTCAGCAGCAGCTCGCCGAGCTTCACGTGGCGCTTGGCGACCGCGCCCGGGATGTCGTCGGGCATCAGCGCCTTGGGCGGGTTGTCGACGCGATCCACCGCCGCCTGGTCCACCTCGTGGAGCGCCTTGCGGATCCGTACCCGGACCATGTCGCAGTAGTTGATCTCGTGGAAGGGCACGTAGGCGACGAGCTGGAACTTGTCGTCGGCGATGCCCACCACCGGGTGGAGCCGCACGCCGAGCTTGCCGTAGAGGTGGTCGCCCTCGTCCACCAGCACCGGCATCTGGATCCCGGCCTCGGCGACGGTGGCCTGCACCGCCGCCTTCTCGGCCGAGTCGGAGACCACCGCCACCCAGCGCACCGGCTTCTGCGCGAACTCCTTCTCGCAGAGGGCCATGGCCTTCAGGGTCGCCAGGGAGTGGTCCTGGTTGGGCCGGAAGAAGATGAAGACGTTGGCGAGCGCCTTGCGGGAGAGGAAGGGCGCGTGGCCGCCGCCGAGGGTGGGCATGTCCTCGTTCTGGAGGACCTGCCCCACCTCCACGTTGGCGAAGGCGAACCCGGCCAGGGGCCAGATGACCCCGGAGAGAGCCCCCCCCAGGGCCCAGAGCAGGAGGCGTCTCTTCACGTGCGGCTCCCTCGACCGCCTAGCGCTTGGCCGGCCCGCCGGCGGCGGGACGGTTCACGTAGGACTTGGTCTCGTGACAGGTCTTGGCGCACTGCCCGCCGGTCGGCGTCTTGGTGTAGTTGATCTTCAGGATCCAGCCCTTGGGGCCGTAGGGCACGCCGTCGCGGATGTGGTGCGGCTGCTTGGAGGCGTGCACCTCGTGGCAGGCGCGGCAGGTGCGGCCGCGGTCCGGCTTGTTCACGTGCACGTAGTGCAGGTTCCGGGTGCCGTCGCGGAAGTTGGTGAGGGTCTTGGTCTCCGGCACCGACACCACCTTCTCGTTGTGGCAGCCGTAGCACAGCGCGTAGTTCTTCGGGTCGTAGGGCGCGTAGAACTTGGCCGGGTACTCGGCCACCAGCAGCCGGAAGTTCTCGCCGCCGTGGGTGCGGTGGCAGGCGGAGCAGTCCTTGGCCGCCACCGGCGCGTGCCACACCTTGTTCTCCTGCAGCCACTTCTTGAAGTTGGTCAGGGTGACGCCGTTGTGGTCCTTCATGTTGTCGACCGAGTGGCAGTTCACGCACAGGTCGAAGGGCAGCTGGATGAGCAGCTTCTCGATGTTGGCGCCGTGGGGGTTGTGGCAGTTGGCGCACTTCTCGCCCTGGTCCAGCGCCCCGTGCTTCACCTTGGACTTCTCGGCCAGGTCCTTGATCTGCCGGTGGCAGTCCTTGCAGAGCGTGCCCAGCTCCGCGACCAGCAGCTTCTTCTCCTTCGAGTTGTGCGGGTTGTGGCAGTTCAGGCAGCTCTCGGTGGCCGGCGGGTGCTTGTACTTGCGGGCCATCACCTCCTGGAACTCCTCGTGGCAGGAGTAGCAGAGGTCGTTGCCGGCCTTGGCCACCGGCCCCGGCTTCTTGGGGTCGGCGTTCACGTGGCAGATGCTGCAGTCGCCGGCCTCGTAGGGCGCGTGGCTCCAGGCCGCCTTCTCGCTCGGCGGCAGCGGCGCCAGGTTCACCTTGAAGCTGTGCTTGGTGGAGGCGCGCGGGCCCTTGGCCGGCGCGGCGAGGGCGCCCGGCGCCGTCGCGAGCGCTGCCAGCACGGTCACCAGTCGGAAGGATCGCGAAGCCATCGGGCGTGCTCCCAGGGGAATCCCCTGTCGGGGAACCGCAATCGAAATGCGGTGGGTTCGTGCGGATCTAGGACAAGGAGGCCCCCTCGCGCCTTGATGGGGGTCACCCGGCGGTTTGTGGCGGTGTCGGAGAGGCGCCCCCGTCCACTCACAGCAGCAGCTTCTTCTTCCGCGCGTTGTGCGGCGAGTGGCACATGGTGCAGTTCCCCTTCACCCGGGGGTGCTTCGCCACCTGGGCCGCGAATTCCTCGTGGCAGTCGAGGCACAGCTCGCTCGCAGGCTTGAGCAGCTTGCCCGGGCTCGGGGCCCTGCCCACGTGGCAGGTGCCGCAGTCGCCCATCTCGAACGGTCCGTGGGTGGAGACCGCCTGCTCCTGCGGGATCGGCGCCAGGCTCCTCCCCGCCGCCCCCACCCCTCCCGCCACCCCGAGGATGCCGGCTCCGACCGCCACGACGAACAGGTGCCTCCACTCCATGCGTGTGACCTCTCGATGCTGGGGTTTCGGCGGACCATCATCGATGCAGGTCCCGGCCGGGTCAACTTCCGATATCGCCCCCCCGGCACCGGAAAGCGCCGTGGCATCGAAAACTTGCCTTCGCCGATCGATGGGGCATCCTCGACAGCCGGGCGATAGCGCCTGCTAGCGGGCGTGGGCGGGCGGGGTGCTGGGGGCGGTGCGTGGGACGGGGTCGGAACCGGAGGCGCGTCGATCGCGCACAGCAGGCGGCCTCGGCCGCGCGGACCGCGCGCGCGGTCGGCCGCCGCGCCGTCGCGCTGGCGCTGCTCGCCGCGCTGGCGGCCTCCGGCTGGGCCGGCTGGCGCTGGCTCACCACCGGCGAGGCGATGCGCATCCGGGAGATCCGCTTCTCCGGCCTCTCCTCGGCCGCCGCCGACGAGCTGCTGGAGCGCTCGCCGGTGAAGCGCGGCGACAACCTGCTCCTCGCCGACGTCGAGGCGGTGGAGCGGGCGATGGCCCGGGAGCCCTGGGTGGAGCGGGTCGAGGTCCGGCGCCGCTGGCCCCCGGCCCTGGAGGTCCGGGTGACCGAGCGCGAGGCGGCGGCGCTGGTGGACCTGGGCGGCCTCTACCTGGTGGACCGCGAGGCCCGGGTCTTCAAGCGGGCCCTGCCCGGCGACGGGCTGGACCTGCCGCTGGTCACCGGGTTCAGCCGCGACGACTACGTGCAGCGGCGCGCCGACGTGGAGGCGCTGCTCGGCGGCGCCCTCCAGCTCGCCGGCGCCTGGGCGGCCGCCGGCCTCGACCGGGCGCTGCCCCTCTCCGAGATCCACCTCGACGGCGTGGACGGCGTCACCGTCTACGCCGGCGAGGAGGGGCTTCAAGTGCGGCTGGGCACCGGTGACACGGCGCCCAAGCTGGAACGGCTGAAGGCGGTCCTGGCGGCGCTCCGCGCCGACGGGAAGCGCGCCGACGCCATCCTGCTCGACAACCGGGCCCACCCGTCCTGGGTGACCGTCCGGCCGAGCGGGCTGTCCGGCGCGCGACTGGTGGGAGCGAGCCCGAGAGGGCTCTAGGTGGGCGAAGCGCGACTGCGCCAACTCGCCCGGAGGTGGTGACATGGCGAAGAGCGGAGACATCCTCGTCGGACTGGACATCGGCACGACCAAGATCTGCGCCATCGTCGGCGAGGTGACCGACGAGGGGATCGACATCATCGGGATCGGCTCGCACCCGTCCAAGGGGCTGCGCAAGGGGGTGGTGGTCAACATCGACGCCACCGTGGCCAGCATCAAGCGGGGGATCGAGGAGGCCGAGCACATGGCCGGCTGCGAGATCTCCACCGTGTACACCGGCATCGCCGGCGGCCACATCAAGGCCTTCCCCTCCCACGGGGTGGTGGCGGTGAAGGACAAGGAGGTGCGCCAGGCCGACGTCGACCGGGTGGTGGACCAGGCCAAGGCCGTGGCCATCCCGCTCGACCGCGAGGTGATCCACGTCCTGCCCCAGGAGTTCATCGTCGACGACCAGGACGGCGTGAAGGAGCCGGTGGGGATGAGCGGGGTGCGGCTCGAGGCCAAGGCCCTGATCGTCACCGGCGCCGTCTCCAGCGCCCAGAACATCGTGAAGTGCGCCCAGCGCACCGGGCTGAACGTGGCCGACATCGTGCTCCAGCCGCTGGCCTCCTCGCTGGCGGTGCTCTCCGAGGACGAGAAGGAGCTGGGCGTCTGCCTGGTGGACATCGGCGGCGGCACCACCGACATCGCCATCTTCCACAACGGCGCCATCACCCACACCGCGGTGCTGGCGCTGGGCGGCAACCACCTCACCAACGACATCGCCGTGGGGCTGCGCACCCCCACCCACGAGGCCGAGCGCATCAAGAAGGCCTACGGCTGCGCCCTGGCCTCGATGGTGGACAAGACCGAGACCATCGAGGTGCCCAGCGTCGGCGGCGGCGCCCCCCGGGTGCTGTCGCGCCAGATCCTGGCGGAGATCGTCGAGCCGCGGGTGGAGGAGATCTTCATGCTGGTGCAGCACGAGATCCAGCGCTGCGGCATGGAGGAGCTGCTGGCCTCCGGGGTGGTGATCACCGGCGGCTCCACGCTGCTCGCCGGCATGCCGGAGATGGCCGAGGAGGTGGTGGGCATGCCGGTGCGGCGCGGGATGCCGCGCGGCATCGGCGGGCTGGTGGACGTGGTGAAGAGCCCGATGTTCGCCACCGCGGTGGGGCTGGTGATCTACGGGGCGCGGCAGCACGACGGCAGCCCCTACTTCAAGATCCGCGAGGAGAACGTCTACCGGAAGGTCCGCAACCGCATGCAGAAGTGGCTCGGCGAGATCTTCTAGGGCACCGGGAAAGGGAGAGACCATGATCGAGTTCGACGAGAGCCGGGAGCCCGGGGCGCGCATCAAGGTCATCGGCGTGGGCGGCGGCGGCGGCAACGCCCTGAACAGCATGGTGGCGGCGCGGCTGGAGGGGGTGGAGTTCATCGCCGCCAACACCGACACCCAGGCGCTGGCGGCCAACCGCGCCCAGGTGAAGCTGCAGCTCGGCAAGGGGCTTTCGCGCGGGCTGGGCGCCGGCGCCAACCCGGAGCGCGGCCGCGACGCGGCGCTGGAGCAGAAGGAGGCGGTGCTGGAGGCGCTGCAGGGCGCCGACATGGTCTTCGTCACCGCCGGCATGGGCGGCGGCACCGGGACCGGCGCGGCCCCGGTCATCGCCGACCTCGCCAAGCAGACCGGCGCCCTCACCGTGGGCGTGGTCACCAAGCCCTTCCTCTTCGAGGGCAACCGGCGGCGCAAGCAGGCCGAGGCCGGGCTGGCGGAGCTCAAGGGAGCGGTGGACACGCTCATCGTCATCCCCAACCAGCGGCTGCTCTCGGTGGCGGGCGAGACCATGTCGCTGGCCGACGCCTTCCAGCGGGCCGACGAGGTGCTGCTGAACGCGGTGCAGGGAATCAGCGACCTCATCACCGTCCACGGCCTGGTGAACGTGGACTTCGCCGACGTCCGGACCATCATGAGCGAGCAGGGCATGGCGCTGATGGGCTCGGGCCGCTCCCGCGGCGACGGGCGGGCCCGCGAGGCGATGCAGGCGGCCATCAGCTCGCCGCTGCTCGAGGACGTGTCCATCGACGGCGCCACCGGCCTGCTGGTGAACATCACCGGCGGCCCCTCGCTCACCCTGCACGAGGTGAACGAGGCGGTGACCATGGCCCAGGCGGCCGCCGACGCCGACGCCAACATCATCTTCGGCTCGGTCATCGACGAGCGGATGGCCGACGAGGTGAAGATCACCGTCATCGCCACCGGCTTCCAGGGCAAGGAGGCGGCGGCCCGGCTCGTCAACGCCCGCCAGGCGCAGCTCCCGGTGGTGACGGCCCGGCCGGTGCTGGCGGCCCCGCCCCCGGCGCCCCCGGTGGAGGTGGTGCGCGAGGCGGCCCGCCCCGCGCCGGCCCCGGCCCG
>JAKAEO010000098.1 GCA_021818285.1 Myxococcales bacterium | reverse complement strand
TCCCCGGGGCGCTGGTGGCCTCCCCGCCCGGCGGCGTGGCGCTGGCCGGCACGGCCTCGGTCGGCGGCGGCGGCGGCGGCGCCGCGCCGGGGACGGCGCTGGTGGTGGTGATCGACGTGAGCCAGCTCACCTCGGCGGCCTGCGGGGCGAAGACCGTGCTCGAGTGCGAGCAGGTGGCGGCCCTGGCCCTGCGGCAGCAGGCGGCCGCCAGCGGCGCGGTGAAGGAGATGGGCGTCGTCCTCATGGGCGGCGGCAACGAGGCCATGGCCCTCGACGCGCTGCCCGCCGACCTCGGGCCGGACACCGGGATGCAGACGATGGTGGCGCCCGCCGCGGACGCGGGCGGCGCGCCCGGGCCGGACGTCGCGGAGGTGATCGGCTCGATCACGGCCACCGCCACCGGCGGCGGGGCGGCCCTCTTCTCCGACGTCACCGTCGTCAACACCACCACCGACGTCGTCACCGGCGTCGTGGCCGCCCGGACGCTGCTCGCCGGGAGCAGCCAGCCCCGCAAGATCCTGGCCCTGTACGCCGCCAATCCCCCGATGTACGGGCCGAGCGTCGCGACGCTGGGAACGTCGCTCGCCGGCGTCCTGGTCCGGGCCTTCGCCTTCGGCGGCACCACCTGCGGCGCCTTCCTCTCCGCCCGGGGCTCGCTCCAGAACGTCGCCGACCGGGGCGCGACCGGCTCGCGCTGCGACGACGTCGCCGGCGACGCGCCCCTGCCCGACATCCTCCCGGCCACCGGCGGCGCGAGCCTCACCGCGGTGACGGTGGCGGTGGACGGCGGCGCCGGCGCCCCGGCGGCGGTGACGCCGGCCCTGCCGCTGGCCGGACCGGCCGATGCGACCTGGGGCCTGGCGGTCACCGGGCTCCTCCCCGGCCTCCACGAGTTGTGCGCGACCGCGACCGGGAGCGACGGCGGTGGCTCGGGCAGCGTCAGCGCCTGCGCCGGCGTCCGGGTGGCCTCCATCGCGCTGGCGCCGGCCGCGGCGGTGCTGGAGCTGGGGCCGGGCGCCCACCACGTGGTGACGGCCACCGTGTCGGCGGGGAGCGCCGGGGGCGTGGCCGGCGTCCCGGTCACCGTCTCGGTGGTGAGCGGGCCCAACGCCGGGGCCGGGGTGACCGCGGCCACCGCCGCGGCCGGGACGGTGGTCCTCGACTACCCCGCGCGGCAGGGGCTGGCCGGGCTCGGGACCGACGCCATCCGCGCCTGCTTCAAGGACGACGCCGGCGTCGAGGCCTGCGCCGACGCCACGGCGAAGTGGCAGGACACGACGCCCCCGGTCGTGGCCTGCGTGCCGGGCCCCAACCCCGCCGGTAACGTGCCCTCCTGCGGCGAGGGGAGCTGGCGGCCCGACGGCTTCTTCCGGCTCCTCGCGGTGGACGCGGTGGACCCGGCCCCGAAGATCTACGTGGTGGACACCGGGAGCGGGACGGTGTTCGGCCCCTATCCGAGCGGAACCGCCATCAAGTACACGCAGGCGCCGGGCGCCAGGCCCCGCGCCGTCTCCATCGGCGGCCCCGGCAGCGCCGTCGCCTGGCACATCACGGGCAAGGGGGACGCCGCCGTCTACGCCGTGGACGCGTCGGGGAACCGCTCGGACGCGGTCGCCTGCCTGGTGCCGCCCAAGGGCCCGCCCGGCGACGACGACGGCCACGGTGGGAAGGGTGACGACGACCACGACCGCGACCACGATCACGACCGCGACCACGATCACGACCGCGACCACGATCACGACCGCGATCACGATCACGACCGCGATCACGATCACGACCGGGACCGCGACCACGACTGACGTCCGGCCGGGTGCCGTGCCGGGGAGGGCGGCGCGAGCCGCTACTCCCCGCGCTTGATGCCCAGGGCCCGCATCTTCTTGTAGAGGTGGCTGCGCTCGAGCCCCAGCGCCCGGGCGGTGTCCGAGACGTTGTCGGCGTGGGCCAGCAGCGCCGCCAGGATGATCTCCCGCTCGGCGTCCTCCACCAGCTCGTGGAAGCCCGCCCCCTCGCGCGCCCGGTCGGTGCGCGCGCGGCGCGCCCCGGGCAGCGCGGCGGCGACGTCCTCGGCGCCGAGCACCGGCCCGTCGGCGAGGATCGCCAGCCGCTCCACCGCGTTGCGCAGCTCGCGGACGTTGCCGGGCCAGTCGTGGGCCTGCAGCGCCGCCTGGGCGTCCCGGCCCAGGGTCATGGGGCGCCGCCCGTTGCGCTCGCAGGCCTCCGCGAGGAAGCGGTCGGCGAGCTCGGGGACGTCCTCCTTGCGGTCCCGCAGGGCCGGGGTCGGGACGATCACCACCGCCAGCCGGTAGTAGAGGTCTTCGCGGAAGCGCCCCGCCGCCACTTCGGCGAGCAGGTCCTTGTTGGTGGCCGCCACCACCCGGGCGTCGGTGCGCAGCGTGGTCTGCCCGCCGACGCGCTCGAACTCCCCTTCCTGGAGCACCCGCAGCACCTTGGCCTGCATCGCCGGGGGCATGTCGCCCACCTCGTCGAGCAGCAGCGTCCCGCCGTCGGCCAGCTCGAACTTCCCGCGGCGCGCCGCCACCGCGCCGGTGAAGGCGCCCCGCTCGTGGCCGAAGAGCTCGCTCTCGATCAGCTCGGCCGGCACCGCGGCGCAGTTCAGCTTGACGAAGGGGCCGGCGCGCCGCCGGGAGCCGTCGTGGAGGGCGCGGGCCACCAGCTCCTTGCCGGTGCCGTTCTCGCCGGTGATGAGCACCCGCCCCTCCGCCGCCGCCGCCCGCCGCAGGAGCTCGCGGAGCCGCTGCATGGCCGGCGAGCCCCCGAGCATCTCCCCCGGCCCGGTGGTCCGCTTCAGCTCGGCGTTCTCGGCGGCCAGGTCGCGCAGCGCCAGCCCGTTGCGGACCGCCGCCAGCAGCCGCTCCCGCCCCTCGATGGGCTTCTCCAGGTAGTCGAAGGCGCCCAGCACGAAGGCCTGGCGCACCGTCTCGATGGAGCCGTGGCCGCTCATCACCGCCACCGGCAGGCCGGGGCGGGTCTGCCGGGCCCGCTCCAGCACCGCCAGGCCGTCCAGGTCCGGCAGCTTGACGTCGAGGAGCACGAGATCGACCGGGAGCGAGGCGATCTTCTCGAGCGCCTCCCGGCCCGTCCCGGCGGTCTCCGTCGCGTACCCCTCCAGGGACAGGGCGCGCGCCAGCGTCACCTGGATGTTTCGCTCGTCGTCGACGATGAGTACGGTCGCGGCCACGCCCCGATGGTAGCCGGGAAGGTTTTCCATTGACACCGGTTCAGTCGGGAGCGACATACGACAGACTCCAGCCTTTCGCACCAGCCCCCCAACCGGAGGACCCGCTCATGCGCCGTGTTTTGCTCCTCGCCTCGTCACTCGCCGTGCTCGGCTTCGCCGCCTGCTCGCCCACCCTGAAGCCGGGCGAGTGCAAGACCAGCGACAACTGCAAGGGCCAGGTCGGCTACGGCAAGGTCTGCGTCCAGGGCCAGTGCCAGGAGTGCGGCCAGGACACCGACTGCAAGGCCGGCTTCGTCTGCAAGGCCAACAAGTGCGAGCCGCGTCCGGAGTGCGAGGGGCCCGCCGACTGCGCCGCCGGCAAGACCTGCCAGGCCGGCAAGTGCGTCGCCGCCGCGCCGGACGAGTGCGGCCCGGACCGCGCCTGCGGCGCCGGCCAGGAGTGCATGGGCGGCCGCTGCGTGGCCAAGGCGGCGCCGGCCTCCGGTCCCTGTGACCAGCTCCAGAGCGTCTACTTCGGGTTCGACGAGTCCACGCTGACCGCCGACGCGCGGGCGGCCCTGGAGGCGGACGCGAAGTGCATCAAGGAGAAGGGCGGCAAGCTCCGCGTCGAGGGCAACTGCGACGAGCGCGGCACCGCCGAGTACAACATGCACCTCGGCCAGCGCCGCGCCGACGCGGTGAAGAAGTACCTGGACGGGCTGGGCCTCTCGGCCGGGAACATCTCCACGGTGAGCTACGGCAAGGAGAAGCCGATCTGCACCGAGGCCACCGAGGCGTGCTGGGCCAAGAACCGCCGCGCCGATCTCAAGTAGGCCGACCCTCGTGAAGCGCGCCGCGCTCCTCCTCCTGCCGCTGGCGACGGCCGCCTGCTGGGTTCCCATCGAGCGGGGGCGGCAGATGGAGGAGCGCATCGCGCGCGTCGAGGACGAGAACAAGCTGGCGGTGAAGCAGCTCGAGGAGCAGCGCGGCGTCCTGCGCGAGCGGGTGGCCGAGGCCGACAAGAAGATCGCCGAGGTCCAGCGCAAGCTGGACGAGCTGAACTCGGCCGCGCGGCGCACCGGCGCCGACCTCGCCGTGGAGGTGGACAAGCTCCGCGACGAGGTGGCGCGGCTGCGCGGCGCCACCGAGGAGGACCAGCACCGCATCCAGGGGCTGGCCCAGGCGCTGCAGAAGCTGAGCGACGACGTGGACGGGCGCTTCGCGGCGCTGAAGGGCGCCGGGGCGCTGGAGGAGTACGAGGCCCGCCGCAAGATCGCCCAGCTCCAGCTCCCCACCGACAAGGCCGCCTTCCTCCAGCTGGCGCAGGCCCAGGAGAAGGCGGGGGAGCTGGTGGTGGCCCGGCTCCTCTACGAGGACTACGTCAAGCGCTGGCCCTCCGACCCCCGGGCCGCCGACGCCTGGTTCCGCGTCGGCGAGCTGCAGCTCGGGGCCGGCCACCAGCGGGAGGCCATCCTCGCCTACGGCAAGGTGGCCGAGGGCTTCCCGCGGTCGGACAAGGTTCCGGACGCCATGCTGCGGACCGGGGAGTCCATGCTGGCGCTGGGGCTGCCGGGCGACGCCAAGGGCATCTTCGAGGAGGTGGTGCGCCGCTTCCCGAAGACCACCGCGGCGAAGAAGGCCCGGCAGCGGATCGCCGAGCTGGCGCCGAAGAAGAAGAAGGCCAAGGCCCCTCCCAGGAAGAAGTGACACGCGGCGGGCCCACCCTCCCGGGGTGACGCGCGGACCCACGTTGACTCCCGGGGTGGTATCCCGGAGCATGTCCGCGGAAGGTGTGGTCATGTCCCGCACGCCCATCGGCAAGCTCCTGCTGGACGCCGGCCGGATCAACGAGAGCCAGCTGCGCAGCGCGCTCACGCACCAGGAGCGCTGGCGCAGCCGCCTGGGCGAGTCGCTGGTGGCGCTCGGCTACCTGCCCGAGCAGGCGGTGATGGAGGTGCTGGCCCGCCAGTTCGACCTGCCCTACGTCGAGATCGGCGACCGCGACGTGCCGCCGGCGGTGCTCCGGCTGGTGCCGGAGGCCCTGCTCCGCGCCCGCCACGTCTTCCCGCTGGCGCTCCTCCACTCCCCGGGACAGGAGGGGCCGCTGGTGCTGGCGGTGACCGACCCCACCGACCTCGGCACGCTGGACGAGGTGGCCTTCGCCAGCGGGGTCGACGTGAAGCCGGTGCTGGCCAGCCGCCGCGACGTGGACCGGGCGATGGATCGCCACTTCGAGGGGCTGAAGGACCGGCTCCCCCGCGCCCTGGACCTGCCCGACGACCCCGGGCCCATGCAGATCGTCGCCCGCGGCCACCAGCGGAACTGACGCCGGGCCGGCGCCCCCGGGACGGCGCCGGCGCCGCGGAGGCCGGACGCCCTCGCCCGCGAGGCGAGGGGACCTCCCCGCGGAACCTCAGGCCTCGGCGGGATCGTCCTCGCCGGGCTCCGGCGCGCCCGGCGGCCGCCCCTCCTCGTGCAGGCCCCACTGGGCGATGCGCTTCATCACCGTGCTCTTGGCGATCCGCAGCTCGCGCACCACCGCGGCCCGCTTCCCCTGGTGGCGCCGCAGCGAGAGCCGGATGGCCTCCCGCTCCACGTCCTCCATGGAGAGCCCGCGCAGGAACAGGGTGTCGTCGTCCCCCGACGGCTCGGGCCCGGAGCGGGTGTCCTCGAAGCGGACCGCGTCCGGCCCCACGAAGAGGCCGTCGCCGCGGAAGAGGAGCGCGCGCTGCACCACGTTGCGCAGCTGGCGCACGTTGCCGGGCCAGTCGTACCCCTCGAGCTTCTCCAGCGCCCGGTCGTCCCAGCGCAGCGGCAGGCCGCGGGGCGCGGCGCGGGACAGGAAGGTCTCCGCCAGCCGCCGGACGTCGCCGCGGCGCGCCCGCAGGGGCGGCACCGAGAGCGGCACCACGCAGAGCCGGTAGTAGAGATCCTCGCGGAAGCGGCCGGCCCGCACCCGGGCCCGCAGGTCGCGATGGGTGGCGGCGACGATCCGCACGTTGACCTGGAACGGCCGGGTGGCGCCGACCCGCTTCACCTCGCCCTGCTCCAGGGCCCGCAGCAGCTTGGGCTGCAGGTCGAGGGGCAGCTCGCCGATCTCGTCGAGGAAGAGGGTGCCGCCGTCCGCCTCCTCGAAGGCCCCCTTGCGCAGCCGGTCGGCGCCGGAGAAGGCCCCCTTCTCGTGGCCGAACAGCTCGCTCTCGATCAGGCTCGCGGCGATGGCCGAGCAGTTCACCGGGATGAAGGCCGTCTCGCGGCGCGCCGAGAGCCGGTGGAGGGCCCGGGCCACCAGCTCCTTGCCGGTGCCGGTTTCGCCCAGGATGGTGACCGGGGCGTCGGCCGCCGCCACCCGCTCCACCAGCTGGAACACCTGGCGCATCGCCGGGTCGCCCGAGAGCATGCCCTCGAACTGGGCCGGCCCCGGGCCCTCGGGGTCGCCGGCCTCCAGCAGGATCTCGGCCTCGCCGGCGGTGGCGGCGGTCCCGGGGAGCCACTCCGACTCCACCACCCGGGCCCCCGCCAGGTAGGTGCCGTTGGTCGATCCCAGGTCGCGCAGGTGGAAGCGCCCGCCGCGGCGCTCGACCTTCAGGTGGCGGCCGGAGGCGAAGGCGTCGTGCAGCACCACGTCGCAGGCCGGGTCCTTCCCCAGGGTGAGCCCCTCGGGCAGGTTCACCACCCGCTCCCGCCCCTTCTCCCGGATGCGCAGCCGGGCCGGCTGGATGGGGGGCTCCGGCCTCCGGCCCGCGGCGCGGGTGGCCTCGCCGGCGCCGGTGGCCTCGGCGGCCCCCGGGACCGCCTCGCGGAAGAGGGCGCGGTAGCCGCCGAGGGCGATGGCCGCGCCGTCGGCGAGCCGCGCCTCGGCCACCGTCTCGGCGCCCACCCGGGTGCCGCGGCCCGACCGGTCGCGCAGCCACCAGCCGTCGGGCCGCCGCTCCAGCTCGGCCTGGACGCGGGAGAGGGCCGGGTCGGGG
This sequence comes from Myxococcales bacterium, assembly GCA_021818285.1. Classification (GTDB taxonomy): domain Bacteria; phylum Myxococcota; class Myxococcia; order Myxococcales; family Anaeromyxobacteraceae; genus JACRMN01. The sequence goes on along the minus strand of JAKAEO010000098.1, from coordinate 4,454 downwards.
AGGGAGACGTCGCAGTCCGGGGCGCGGCCCAGGGCCAGGCGCTCGGCGAGCGCGACCCGGAGGAGCTCCTCTCCGTGGCGGTAGAAGGCGATCTCGGCCATGGACGGGGAGTGTATCCGAACCTGCGCCGCGGGTGAAGAACACCGTCGGTGACCGACGTACCCCGGGTGAGGGACGCGGCGTCAGGCGCGCGCCAGCTCCTCGTACTCCGGCCGCCCCTTCAGGCCGTCGAAGGTCGGGTCCTCCGCCAGCCAGGCGCGCACCCGGGCCGGATCGCCCGACAGGGCGCGCCGCAGCGCCGCCAGGGCCTCGTCCGGCTTGCCCCACTGCGCGTAGAGCGCCGAGGCGTTGTAGTTGAGCAGGACGTCGTCGGGCTGCAGCTCGCGTCCCCGGGCGTAGGCCCGCTCCGCCTCGGCGTAGAAGCCCTTCTGCGCGTAGCAGATGCCCAGGTCGAGGTGGGCCTCGAAGTCGTCCGGCTCCAGCCGGACCACCTCCTTGAGGTGGCCGATGGCGGCGCGGTAGTCCCCCTGGTCCATGAGCAGCGCCGCGAGCTCGTGGCGCGCGTAGCCGTCGGAGGGCTCCAGCCGCACCGCGGCCTCCAGCTCGCGCCGCGCCTCGTCCGGCCGGTCCTGGTCGGCCAGCGCCAGCCCGAGGTTCAGGTGGGCGTCGGGGTAGTCGGGGTCCAGGGCGATCGACTCCCGGAACTCCTCCACCGCCATCTCCGGCCCGTGCGTGGAGAGGAAGCTGGCCAGGTTGTAGTGGGCGGTGGCGCTGTCCGGCTCGAGCCGGAGGGCGGTGAGCACCTCGGCGAGGGCGTCGCGCCAGCGCTTCTTCTCGGCCCAGACCGTGGCCAGGTTGTCGTGGGCGTGGGCGGAGGCGGGGTCGAGCTCGATGGCCTTCTGGAACTCGCGGGCCGCCTCGTCGAGCCAGCCGCGGTCGGCCAGCTCGATCCCGCGGGCGTTGTGCTCGTCGGAGGCGGTGCGCGCGTCCTGGTCCCGGTCCACGGATCGAGTCTACTGCGGGAGGAGAGGGCGTGCCGCCGCCGCGCGCGATTGACGGCGCTCCACCGAAGCGGGCATCCTCGCTCGCCCCCGATGGCCCTCTACACGCCGCTCTCCGACACCGAGCTCGCCGACCTGGCCGGGGCCTTCGGCCTGCCGGTCCCGGAGCGGGCGCTCCCCGAGCCGAAGGGCAGCGTCAACACCAACTACCACCTCTGGGCCGGCGGCCGCCGCTGGTTCCTGCGGCTCAACGAGGGCAAGAGCGCCGAGGAGGTGGGCTTCGAGGCGCGGGTGCTGCGCTTCCTGGAGGCCCAGGGCTTCCCCTCGGCGCGGCTGGTCCCGGCCCGCGACGGCCGGCCCTTCGCCGAGGCCCGCGGGCGGCCGGCGATGCTCTTCGCCTTCGTCGACGGCGAGGAGCTGGAGCGCGCCGACGTCGGCCCGGCGCACTGCCGCGCGGTGGGGGCCCAGCTCGGGCGGCTGCACGCCCTGGCCGGCCGCTTCGACGGCGCGCGCCCCAACCCCTACGGCTGGGGCCGGGTGGAGGCCTGGGTGCGCGAGCTGTTGCCGGACGGTGGCGGCGACGGCGAGGTCCGCCCCTGGGTGCCCCTGCTGCGGGACGAGCTGGGGCGCGCCCGGCGCCTCCCCGACGCGCCGCGGGGGCTCTGCCACGGCGACCTCTTCATCGACAACGTCCTCTGGTCCGGCACGCGGGTGGCGGCGCTGCTCGACTGGGAGATGAGCTGCGTGGAGGCGTTCGCCTACGACCTGGCGGTGGTCCTGCTCGCCTGGTGCTACGGCAGCCGCTTCGAGCCGGAGCTGGCCGCCGCGCTGGTGGCGGGGTACCGCGGCGAGCGGGAGCTGGACCAGGCCACCGCCGACGCCCTCTACCCGTTCGCCCGCTACGCGGCGCTGCGCTACACCGCCAGCCGCATCCACGCCTTCCACCTCGCCGAGCTGGGCGCCGACCGGCTGGCCTGGAAGGACTGGACCCGTTACCGCGACCGGCTCCAGGCGCTGCGGGAGATGGGCGAGCCGGCCTTCCGGGCCCTGGCCGGCGTGTAGCCGCCCGTCCCCTGTCCCCCGGCCGCCGCCGGACCGGCCGCCGGCGGCGCTACAGGCCGGAGATGATCTTCCAGGCGCCCTTCTCGCGCACCAGCCGGATGCGGCTCACGTCGGCCTGGGCGCGGGGCACCTCGCCGGACCGGGTGGCGACGTGGTACCGGGCGTCGTAGCGCACGTAGGCCTGGGCCTTGTCGCCCTCCACCCGGATGTCGGTGACGCGCAGGTCCATGCGGACGCTGTCGATCCGGGCGAAGTCCTGCGGGAGCACCCGGGCCAGCGCCGCGTAGTCCAGGTCGTCGGCGGGGTCGGGGGTGCCGGCGTCGTCGTAGTAGCTGGGCGAGACCAGCGCCAGCACCGCGCCGGCGTCCCGCCGCTCGCAGGCCTGCTGGTACTGCTCCAGGACCTTCACCACGGCCCGGGTGTCGCCGTTGTCCGGGATCTTCGTGCCGGGGATGAGGCGCGGGGCGCAGGCCGCCAGCGAGGCGGCCGCGGCGGCGAGGGCGAGCAGGCGGGGCGCGTTCATGGCCACCTGGCAAACCACGGCCCCGGGGCCGCCGTCAACCGGGCCGGGCGCTTGCGGCGGCGCCGGGCCCGGGGCTAGCGTCGGGGCGCCATGGGGGGACCGAGCTTCGAGGCGCTGAAGGGCTTCCTGGAGGGGGCCGAGGCGGCCCGCCGCGCCGCGCGGCCGCTCTCGCCCGAGGCCGAGGTCGGGCTCCGGCTCGACGGCGCGCCGGCGCGGTTCCAGGCGCCCGGGGGGCGGCCGGCCGTCCTCGACGAGGCGCCGCGCGACCCGGACTTCACGCTGGACCTGCCGCCGGCCGCGGTGGCCCGCCTGGTGGCCCTCCCGCCCGGCGACGTCGGCGCCCTGGGCGTCGCCTTCTTCGAGCTGGTGCTGACCCGCGACCCGGCCGCGCGCGTCGGCGTCCGGCTGCACGCCTCGACGCCGCGGCTCATCTCCCGCGGCTGGCTGGGGGTGCTGGCGCAGGGAGGGCTGCAGGTGGGGCTCTACCTGCTGAGGAAGGGGGCGGCGAATCCGAAGGCGGCGATCGACCGCCTGCGGAGGAGGTGACCTCGGCCCGCTCCCGCGCCTCCTCCTCGCGGGCCGCCGTCTCCCGCGCGCAGGCGCGGCCGAAGAGCCCCGGGTCGCGGAAGCGCCGGGCGGCCGCGGCGGCCACCGCCGGGGGCACCGGGACGCCGTCGAGGAAGCGCTCCCAGCCGGCCGCCAGCGCCGGCAGCCCCTCGCCCAGCGAGGCGGCCGGGTCGCCGGTCCGGTACAGCTCCTTCACCGGCCCGGGGCCGCGCTGCTCGAGGAGCCAGGCGACGAAGCTCGCCGAGGCGGCGTAGGCGCGCGCCGGGGCGACGGCGAGGAAGGCGGCGCCGCCCAGCAGGGCCGCGGGCGGCGGCTGCAGCCCCAGGTCGCGCAGCGCCCGCGCCCACTCGTGCACCGGCTGGCCGCCGGGCGCCGGCTCCAGCGCCCCGGCCAGCCCCTCCACCAGCCCGGCGCGGACCCAGACCAGGTCGCGGGCCGGGACGCGCAGCGGCCAGGGGCCGAAGGCCGAGGCCACGGCGTGGACCAGCTCGTGGCGCAGCACCGGGCGGGGCTCGCGCTCGTCGTTCACGTGGATCTCGGCGAGCCAGGGCTTGGTGAAGCTGGTGTGGCGCGCCCCCACCAGCCGCCGCTTCTCCGCGGGGCTGCGGTAGACGAAGACCGTGGGGCGGGGCGGGTGGGCCACCGCCATGGTCCGGGCGATGGCGGCGGCGGTGGACTCGCAGTCGGCGAGCAGCCGCGCGGCGCGCGCCGCCTCCCACTCGCGCGGGAAGCGGACCCGGCAGAGCGGCCCGTCGAGGGCGCCGCCCAGCGCCGCCTCCACCTGGGCCCGGGAGGGCTCGACCCCGCCGGCGGAGCGGGCGGCGAGCGCCGCGTAGAGCCCCGCCGCGGCCAGCAGCGCCGGCCCCCGCCGCGGGCGGCCAGCGAGCAGCCCGGCGAGCCCGGCGAGCGCCGCCGTCCAGCCGAGCGTCCCCAGCCGGAAGAGCAGCAGCCGCCGGTCGACGAAGAGCGCCTCGTCGTAGATGGGGCCCGGCCACCAGCCGAGCAGGTGGGCGGAGAGCGCCGCGGAGGGGCCCCAGTAGCCGCGCGCCAGCGCCTCGGCCAGCGACCCGGCCGCGGCCGCGCCGGCGAGCAGGCCGGCCAGCCGGCGGCCGCGCGTGGCGAAGCCGCAGGCGGTGCCCAGCGCGGCGGCGAGCAGCGCCGAGGGGAGGGCGGTGAGCCAGTAGAGGCCGGCCGCCGCGAGCGGCCCGCAGGGGGTGAAGAGGGCCGTCCAGGCGGCGGCGCCGAGGAAGAGGACGAGCTGGCCGAACGCCGGGGGCAGGGCGGCGCGCAGCAGGGCGCGG
>JAKAEO010000317.1 GCA_021818285.1 Myxococcales bacterium | reverse complement strand
CATGGGACGAGAGGATATCCCGTCGCGCGCCGGCGCGCCCGGGTCAGGCGGCCAGCGCCGCGGCCGGCGCCGGCCGGTAGCGGCGGGCCACGGCCCGGAAGAGCAGCGCCCCCGCCAGCATCAGCAGGGTGAAGAAGAGGAAGTAGGCGGCGCCGTGGAAGACGTTGAGGCTCGCCACCCAGGCGGTGAGCAGGCTGCCCACCCCGATGGTCACGAACCAGAAGCCCATGATGGTGCTCTTCATGGCCGCCGGCGCCTGGGTGTAGGCGAACTCCAGCGCGGTCACCGAGACCAGCACCTCGCCGGCCGAGATGAACAGGTACTGGAGCACCTGCCAGGCGATGCTGGGCCGCCCGCCGGCGTCGAGGGAGAGCTGGACGGCGGTGGCGCAGGCGAAGGAGAGCACCGAGACGAACATCCCGGCCTGCATCTTGCCGAGCGCCGTCACCCGGACGCCGCGCCGCTCCAGGGCCGGGTAGACCAGCCCGCCGAAGACCGGGATGAGGGTGAGGACGAAGAGGGCGTTGAGCGACTGGATCTGCTCGGGGAGCACCGTGAACCAGAGCACCCGCGGGTCCAGCTCCCTCGACTGGATCACCCAGGAGGAGCCGTACTGGAAGAAGAGCGCCCAGAAGGCGGCGATGGGGGCGAAGACCGCCACGATGCGCAGCACCGCCCGCGCGCCCTCGATCGCCTCGGGGGGGTGCCGGTCGCCGGCGGCGTCGAGCCAGTGCGCGCCGGCCCGGTGGGTGCCGACCCTGTGCAGCGCCCGCCCCATCACGTGCAGGAAGGAGTGGGGGTTGGGCCCGGTGGGCGGCGCGTAGCGGTAGTGGCGCCGCCCGCCCCACCAGAGGAGCAGCGCCAGGGCCATGAAGAGGGCGGGGACGCCGAAGGCGACGGCCGGCCCGTAGCGCCCGCGCAGCCAGGGGATGGCCAGGGTGGAGGCGGTCGAGCCCAGGTTGATCATCCAGTAGTACAGGTTGTAGACGCGCTTCAGCAGGTGCTGCTGGCCCGGCCCGAACTGGTCGCCCACGAAGGCCGAGGCGCAGGGCTTGATGCCGCCCGCCCCCAGGGCGATGAGGAAGAGGCCGGCGTAGAGCCCCCACAGGCTCTCGAAGAGGGCGATGGTGAGGTGGCCCGCCACGTAGCCCCAGGAGAGCCAGAGCACCACCCGGTAGCGGCCGAAGAAGCGGTCGGCCAGGAAGGCCCCGAGCAGCGGCGCGAAGTAGGCGGCCGCCACGAAGACCTGGTACCGGGCCACGGCACCGCTCTTCGACAGGAAGAGCGTGTCCACCATGTGCGAGGTGAGGATCGAGGCCATGCCGTAGTACGAGAAGCGCTCGGCGGCCTCGTTCCAGGCGATGTACTTGATCTGGGGAGGGAAGCGCTCCCGGTCCGGGGACATGGGCCGCCATGTTGCCACGGCGGCCGCGGCGCGGACAGGTTCCGGGCCCGCGGTCAGCGGCGCAGGGCGGCCACGGCCAGCGCCGCCCAGCCGCCGAGGAAGGCGAGCCCGCCGACGGGCGTGACGGCGCCGAGCGCGCGCACCCCGGTGAGGGCCAGGGCGTAGAGGCTCCCGGAGAAGAGGACGGTGCCGGCGGCGAAGAGCCAGCCGGCCCAGGCCGCCGGGCCGGGGGCGCGCGCCGAGGCCCAGGCCGCGGCCACCAGCGCCAGGGCGTGGAACATCTGGTAGCGCGCGCCGGTCTCGAAGACCGCGAGGAGGTCGGCCGGCAGCCGGGCCTTGAGGGCGTGGGCACCGAAGGCCCCGGCGGCCACCGAGAGGAAGCCCGAGACCGCGCCGAGCAGCAGGAAGGTCCGTTCCATGGCGCGGATGGTAACGGGCGGCAAGCGACCGTTCACCTGGATTCGGGCTCCCGCGGCGCGGCCCCCGCCATGGGGGTGTCGCGGGCCCGCCCGCCCGCTTAGATCGGCCCCGTGCGCCTCGCCCACCAGCGCTGCGCCCCCTGCGAGGGCGGCGTGCCCCCGCTCCCGGAGAGCAGGGCCCGCGAGCTGCTCGCCGAGCTGGACGGCTGGTCGATGGACGCCGGCCGCATCCGCCGCCACCTGCGCTTCCGCGACTTCCCGGCCGCCATCCGCTTCGTGAACGACGTGGCCGCGCTCGCCGAGAGCGAGGGGCACCACCCCGACCTCACGGTGCGCGACTGGAACTGCGTGGACCTCTCGCTCTGGACCCACGCGGTGGGCGGCCTGTCGGAGAACGACTTCATCCTCGCCGCCAAGATCGACCAGCTGCCGCGCGACGCCCCCCCGAGCGGCTGAGCGGATCCCGCCGGCGGTGAATAGGCCCCCGGCCCGCCCGTCCCTCCGGCGAAGGACGACACCGGAGGAAGCCATGACGACCGCCATCCGCAGCCTGCTCGCCGCCACCGCCGCCGCCGCCCTGCTGGCCGCGCCCGCCGCCCGCGCCCACGACCGGGACGAGGACGGCCGGGAGCTGCCGCCGGCGCCCTCCTGGGCGCCGCCCGCCTGGGCGCCGCCGCTGCCGCCCGCGTTCCGGGAGCCGCCGCCCCCGTACCAGCGGCCCGCCAGATCGGA
>JAKAEO010000097.1 GCA_021818285.1 Myxococcales bacterium | reverse complement strand
GACGGCGGGCGGCGGAGGCGGCGGCTCCGGCGGCGGCTCGACGGCGGCCGGCGGGGGCGGCGGTGGCTCCTCCACCAGCTCCGTCAGCTCCACCGCCTCCAGGACCGGCAGCTCGTCGACGGAGGGCCCGGGCGCCGCGCGCGGGCCGGCCGGCTGCTCGGCCGGCACCTCCGCCACCTCGAACGCGTCATCCCCCACCTCGATGATCTCGTCGTCGCTCACCTCCACGGGCGCGGCGGCAAGCTCCTCCGCGGCGGCGGGGGTGGGGGCCGGGGCCGGCGGCGGCGCCGCGGCCGGGGGCGGCTCGGCGGCCGGTGCGGCGTCGCCGAAGGAGCCCTGCGACTCGAGCTGCAGCTCGTCGAGGAGCGCCGGCTCCGGCTCCTGATCCTGGAAGGCCGCCGCGGCGGGCGCCGAGGCGCCCGTCACCTGGGCCAGGCTCCACTGCGCGGTGACGCCCGGGTCGCGCTCGTCGGGGACGGCGGTGCCCGCGGGCGCGGTGCCCGGCTCGGGGAGGACGCTTCCCAGGTCCCAGGAGGCGGTGTCGTTCTCCTTCGCCGGGGCCGGCGCTTCCGGCGCGGCCGGAGGCTCGGCGGCCCCCTCGGCGGGCGCCGCGACCCAGCCCATCGAGCGGAGGAACCCGTCCCAGTGGGAGGCCGCGGTCGCCTCGTCCCAGGGCGCCTCGGGATCCCAGCCGCGCTCGCGCGCGTAGGCCTCCCACGCCGCCTCGACGGCCGGATCCCAGCCGGAGGCGGCCTGCTCCTCGGGCGGCGCGGCCTGGGCCTCGCCTGCCTCCGGCTCCTGCCAGCTCGACCAGTCGGCGGGGACCTCGCCCAGCGCGCTCGCGCCGGAGCCGCCGGCCGCCGGCGCGGCGACATCCTCCGGCGGCGCCACCCCGTCCGGCTCCGCGACCGCCTCGGCGCCGGCGGCGATCGGGGCCGGCGCCGGGGCCAGCTCCTCCGGGAGCGATGCCGGCGCGGGCGGCGGAAGCGCCACCGGCGGGAGCTCCTCGCGAAGGAGGGCGGCCGCGGCGTTCACGTCGAAGCCGCGCGGCCCGGCCGCGGGAGCCGGGGCCTGGCCGGCGACCGCGCGCAGCTCGGCGAGGCGCAGCTCCTCGGGGGGCGAGAGCCCTCCCTGGGCGCGCTTCGACTCCAGCGCGCGCAGCTCGGCGAGAAGGCTCTGCGGTTGGGCCATGGGGTGCCCGGGGCCCCGGGCCGGCCGAAATCATACCCCGCCCCATCGGCGGGACAAGGAACGAGCCGTGCGCTTGCATTCACCCGGCCCGGCCGCCATGTATGGAAACCCGTGACAGCCGCCCGCCGCCCGCCGCCGGCCGATCCGGCCCGCTTCCTGCCCACCACCCGCGCCGAGATGGAGGCGCGCGGCTGGCGCGAGCTGGACGTGCTCCTGGTCACCGGCGACGCCTACGTGGACCACCCCAGCTTCGGCGCGGCGGTGATCGGCCGGGTGCTCGAGGCCCAGGGTCTCCGCGTCGGCGTGGTGGCCCAGCCGGACTGGTCGGGCCCGGCCGACGTGGCGCGGATGGGGCGCCCGCGGCTGTTCGCCGGCGTCACCTCCGGGGCCATGGACTCGATGGTGAACCACTACACCGCCCACAAGCGGCGGCGCTCCGACGACGCGTACACCCCGGGCGGCGCGGCGGGGCGGCGGCCCGACCGGGCGGCGACGGTCTACACCCGGCTGCTGCGCGCCGCCTTCGGCGCCACCACCCCGGTGGTGCTGGGCGGCGTCGAGGCCAGCCTGCGGCGGCTCGCCCACTACGACTGGTGGGACGACGCGGTGCTGCCCTCGATCGCCGTCACCGGGGGCGCCGACCTGCTCGTCCACGGGCAGGGGGAGAAGCCGATCGTCGAGGTGGCGCGCCGGCTGGCCTCGGGGGAGGACGTCCTCGGGCTCGTCGACGTCCCCGGGACCGCCTTCGCCACCCGGCACCTCGAGCTGGCGGGGCTCGAGGCGCGGCCGCGGGGGGTGCTGGCGCTCCCCTCCTTCGACGAGGTCGCGGCCGACCGGCGGACCTTCGCGCTCTTCTCGCGGCTCTACCACCTCGAGCACAACGGCGACAACGCCCGGGTCCTCACCCAGCGTCACGGGCGCGGCGAGCGGACGGTGACGGTGGTGGTGAACCCGCCCATGCCGGGCCCGACCACCGCCGAGCTGGACCGGATCGCCGAGCTGCCCTACGCCCGCGAGGCCCACCCCGGCTACGGCGCGGCCCACATCCCCGCCCTGGAGCAGATCCGCTGGTCCATCCAGATCCTCCGCGGCTGCGCCGCCGGCTGCTCCTTCTGCTGCATCACCGAGCACCAGGGCCGTGACGTCGCCAGCCGCAGCCGCGATTCGGTGCTGCGCGAGGTGGAGGCCCTGGCCCGGCGCCCCGGCTTCAAGGGCACCATCAGCGATCTCGGCGGCGCCACCGCCAACATGTGGCAGATGACCTGCACCAGCGCCGAGGCCCACGCCGCCTGCAGGCGCGCCTCCTGCGTCTACCCCTCGGTCTGCCGGCACTTCGCCGTCGACCACGGGCCGCTCGTCGAGCTCTACCAGCGGGCGCGGCAGGTGAAGGGGGTGAAGCACGTCTTCGTCGGCTCGGGCGTGCGCTACGACCTGGCCCAGGCCGACGGGCGCAACGGCGCCCGCTACCTGGCGGAGCTGGTCCAGCACCACGTCTCCGGCCAGCTCAAGGTGGCGCCGGAGCACGTGGCCGAGGGGACGCTGCGGACCATGAAGAAGCCGGGCATCGCGTCGTTCGAGCGCTTCCGCGAGGACTTCCGCCGGCTCTCGCGGGAGGCGGGCAAGGAGCAGTACCTGGTCCCCTACTTCCTCTCCTCCCACCCGGGCTGCGGGCTGGAGGACGCGGTGGAGCTCATGGACTACCTCCGCGCCAACGGCTGGCGGCCGCAGCAGGTCCAGGACTTCGTGCCCACGCCCATGACGCTGGCCTCCGACATGTTCTGGAGCGGGCTCCACCCCATGACCCTGAAGCCGGTCCACGTGGCCCGCGACCTCCGGGAGAAGCGGATGCAGAAGGCGCTCATCCGCTGGGCCGATCCGGAGAGCGCGCCGCTCGTCGAGGAGGCGCTGCGCCGGGTGGGGCGGCTGCGGCCCGGCCAGCGCTTCCAGGCCCGGGGCGTCCCCTGGAAGCGGACCGGCGGGCGCCGCCCGGCGCCGGGCCGCCGCTGAGGCGCGCTGCGATATCGCGCGGCGCGCGGAGCGGAAGCCGGCGGCGATGTCCAGAAAAGCGACGGCGCGGCGAAAATTGGATCGCCCCGCCGATCGATCCTAGAGATCGGTGCCGTGCCGAACGTCGTCGATCTCTCCCTCACCGCCGAGGCGCGCCGCACCCTGAGACGGATCCTCCAGGACCGGGGCCTCTCCTTCTTCCTCAAGGGCGGCCGCGGCGGACCCGCGGCGCGCATCGACAACCGCCGGCTGGCCTGGGTGGTCGAGGCGGCCAGCCGCCGCACCCGCCGCGGCGTCCGCGACGCCAACGCCGTCTCCCGCACCCGCCGCATCCTGCGCCGCGAGATCATCCGGCAGCTGGCGGTGGCGATGGTGCGCGCGGGGCTGTAGCTACCTGCCGCCGCTGCGGGCGACGTAGCGCAGCCGCAGGTCCGCGAGCAGGTGCTCGAGGAGCTTCGCCTCCTCGTCGCTGAGGTTGCCGCGGGTCTTGGCCTGGAGCATGCCCAGCAGGTCGATGGTCTGCTTGGCCAGCACCAGGTCCGGCTCGGTCTTCTGCGACTCGGGGTGCGGCATGTCGCCGAGGTGCACGAAGGCCGAGGAGGCGAGCGAGACGCAGAAGGTGGTGAAGTCGATCTCTCTCTGGGCGTTGGGCTCTTCCGCCATCCGATCCTCCCGGGGGGGCCGCTCCGGCCGCCGGCCCCGATGCTATTCGAAGTCGAAGGGGATGCGCTCCTGGGCCGGGCCGCGCCGCACCAGCAGCACCAGCCGGCCCGAGCGCCGGGCGCGGCTCGCCGCCTTGCGGAACTCGGAGAGCCCCTCCACCTCGCGCCCGTTCACCTCGACGAGCAGGTCGCCCGGCTCCAGCCCCACCCGCGCCGCCGGGCTGCCCCGGCGGACCGCGCGCACCGCGACCGCGCGGCTCCGGCCGGCGCGGATCTCGGTCACCTCGATGCCGGTGCGGCGCGCCACCAGCTCCTCGACCCGGTCGAGCGGCAGCTCCGCCGCGGCGAGCACCGCGCTGCGGCGCTCGTCGCCGCGCCGCCAGGCCAGCGCGGCGGTGGCGCCGATGGGCAGCTCGCGCGCCCGGAAGCGCAGCTCCTCGAGGCTCTCCACCGGCTGGCCGGCGAAGGACTCGAGCCGGTCCCCCTTCCGCAGGCCGGCCGCCGCCGCCGGCGAGCCCGGGTCGACCTCCGCCACCGCCACCCCGCCGCCCCGCCGCCGCCCGTCCACCTCGCGGCCCGGGAGCGCCTCGAACTCCAGCCCCAGCCAGCTCTCCCGCACCTCGCCGTGCCGGATCAGGTCCTCGGCGACGCGGCGGGCGCGGTCGATGGGGATGGCGAAGCCGATGCCGGCGTTGCGCTCCCCGAGGATGGCGGTGTTGATGCCGATGAGCTGGCCGTCGATGTTCACCAGCGCCCCGCCCGAGTTGCCGGGGTTGATCGAGGCGTCGGTCTGGACGAAGTCGAAGAGGGTCCGGTTCTCGGCCTGGAAGTTCCGGTGCACCGCCGAGACCACCCCCACGGTCACGGTGTGGGCCAGGCCGAACGGATTCCCCACGGCGATCACCGTCTCCCCGATCATCAGGTCGTCGGAGCGCCCCGCCGGGACGAAGGGCATGCGCTCCCCGGTGTCCAGCTTGAGGACCGCCAGGTCGGAGGAGGGGTCGGTCCCCACCACCTTGGCGGAGACCTCGCGCCCGTCCACCAGCTGGACGCGGAAGCGGGCGCCACGCTCCACCACGTGGTTGTTGGTGAGCACCCAGCCGTCCGGCGAGACCAGCACCCCCGAGCCCAGCGAGGTGACCTGGTAGCCCTTGCGGTAGCGCGGCTGCTCGAAGAGGTCGCCGAAGAGCTCGGTGAACGGGTCGGTGGCGCCGCCGCCGCCGCGCACCCGGATCCGCACCAGCTCCTCGGCGGTGACCGCCACCACCGCCGCCCGCACCTTCTCCACCGCCGCCACCACCGGGGTGCGCCGGGCGGGCGAGACGCGGTCGTCGACCGGGATGACGCCGCCCTTGCCCCTCGCGGCCGCCGGCGCGGCGGCGAGGGCCAGGGCCAGGACGACCGCCGCCGGCACCTAGCCCTCGTCGGCGGCGTTGTCCTCGAACTCGGACTCGACCGGGACCGCCTGCGCCTCCAGGTCGGGGAGCGCCTTGAGGAGGCGCTCGTACTCCTTCTCGTCCAGCGTGCCCCTGCGCAGGTAGCGGGCGACCACGCGCTTGTCGAGCTGCTTGGTGTCGTTCATCTCGGACATGTCTTCGTTCCCTTCGGAGGCCGGAAAATAGGCGGCAGGTTGCGGGCCCGTCAAGCGCGTGCTAGGCCCCCACCGTGGAAGCGGATCCCCGTGCCGAGCACGGCCGCCGGCTCTCGCGGCTGCGCGGACTCTACGCCATCGTCGGCGACGAGGACACCGTCGCCCGGGCGGCGGCGGCCATCGAGGGCGGCGCGGCGGTGGTCCAGCTCCGGCTCAAGCGCACCGCGGCGGGCGCGGCGCTGGAGGCGGCCCGCCGGGTGGTGGCCGGGGCGGCCGGCCGCGCCCTGGTGATCGTGAACGACCGGGCCGACCTGGCGGTGCTCTCGGGCGCCGACGGCCTCCACGTCGGCGACGAGGACCTGCCGGTGGCCGAGGCCCGGCGCCTGGTCGGCCCGGGCCTCCTGCTCGGCCGCACCTGCCGGAGCGCCGAGGCGGCGCGCCGGGGCCTGGAGCAGGGGGCGGACCACGTCGGCTACGGGCCGGTCTTCGCCAGCCGCACCAAGCCCATCGACGCCGGCCCCTTCGGCCTCGCCGGCCTGCGGGCCACCTGTGCCGCGGTGCCGGCGCCGGTGGTGGCCATCAGCGGGATCGCGCTCGCCAACGTCGGCGAGGTGGCCGAGGCCGGGGCCGCCTGCGCCGCCGTCATCGGCGACCTCTTCGACCGCGGCGACCCGCGGGAGCGGGCGGCGCTGCTCTCCCGCGCCTTCGCCGAGGGGGCGGGGAGGCGGCGGTGACCCGCCCGCGCGTCGGCCTCACCCTCGACGTCGCCGAGGACGGCGGGCGCTACTTCCTGAAGAGGGAGTACGCCGACGCCGTCTGGCGGGCCGGCGGGATCCCGGTGCCGCTGGTCCACCCGCTGCCGGAAGGCTCCCCGGAGGGGGCGGCGGCGCTGCTCGCCGGCGTCGACGCGCTGGTGGTCACCGGCGGGGTGGCCGACGTGCCGCCGGAGCTGTACGGCGAGGCGCGCCGGCCCCCGTGCGGCCGGGTGAATCCGGCCCGGAGCGCCGCCGAGCTGGCGCTGCTCTCCCTGGCGCTCCCGGGCGGGCTGCCGGTGCTGGGCGTCTGCGGGGGCATGCAGCTGCTGGCGGTGGCGCTGGGCGGGGCGCTGTGGCAGGACCTGTCCGCCGACCTCGACGTCGGCGGCCACGAGCAGCCCCACCCCAAGGACGTGCCCAGCCACGACGTGGCGGTGGAGCCGGGCAGCCTGCTGGCGCGGCTGGTGGGCGAGGGCGTGCTGCGGGTGAACTCCACCCACCACCAGGCGGTGCGGGAGCCGGGCCGCGCCGCCGTGGTGGCGCGGGCGCCCGACGGCGTCATCGAGGCCGTCGAGCTGGCCGGGCACCCCTTCGCCCTGGGCGTGCAGTGGCACCCCGAGTCGGCGCTGGCCCACGAGCCGCGCCACCTCGCCCTCTACGCCGGCCTGGTCGAGGCGGCGCGGAGCCGGCGGTGAGGCCGCCGGTGCTGGTGGTGGCCGGGCTCGACCCGAGCGGCGGCGCCGGCCTGGCCGCCGACCTCGAGGCGCTGGCGGCGGTGGGCGCCCGCGGCTGGCCGGTGGCGGCGGCCCTCACCGCCCAGGGCCCGGGCGGCGCGCGGGCCTTCGAGCCGGTGCGGCCCGCCTGGCTCGCCGCCCAGCTCGACGCCCTGCTCGGCGGGCGCGGCCGGCGCGACCCGCGGCCCGGCGCGGTGAAGACCGGGATGCTGGGCTCGGCCGCCAACGCCGCGGTGCTGGCGGAACGCCTCTCCCGCGCCCCCCTGGCCGGCCTCCCGCTGGTGGTGGATCCGGTGCTGGCCGCCTCCTCGGGGCTGCCGCTGCTGCGGGGCGATCCCCGCCGGGCGCTGGCCCCGCTGCTCGCCGCCGCCGCGGTGGTGACGCCCAACCTCGCCGAGCTGGAGGCGCTCACCGGCCGCCCGGTGGCGGGCGACGACGCGGCGGTGGAGGCGGCGCGGTCGCTCCCATGCCGCGCCGTGCTGGTGAAGGGCGGTCACCGGCGGGGCGAGCCGGTGGACCTGCTGGTGCGGGGGCGCGAGGTGCTCCGCTTCCCGGGCCGGCGCCGCCCCGGGACCGCGCGCGGCACCGGCTGCAGGCTGGCCTCGGCGCTGGCCGGGCTGCTGGCGCGGGGAGAGCCGCTGCCGGACGCCGTCCGGGGCGCGAAGCGGGTGGTGGAGCGGTACCTGGACGCCGCGCGGCGCTAGGCGGCGCGCCGGCGCAGCCGCCGCACGCCGTCGCGCAGCAGCCGCGCCAGGGGCCGGAACAGGGCCCGCAGCCGCCGGCCCACGGTGCGCTCGCGCAGCGCCAGCCAGTCGGCGTGCAGCTCGCGCACCGGCGCCGGGAGCCAGCGCGCCTGGACCTGCTCGCGCTCCCGGGCCACCCGCTCGGCGTTCTCCGGCCGGGTGGAGAGGCCGTCCTGCCGGTGCACCGCCAGCGTCACCGGCACCTTGCGGGCCCGGCCGCGCTCGGCGAGCAGGATGCGCATCATCAGGTCGTAGTCGGCGACGATCCGCAGCGAGGTGTCGTACCCGCCCAGCCTCGCGAAGGTCGACCGGCGGAAGAGGGTGGCCTGGGTGCAGAGCGTGCTCCGCAGCAGGTAGGGGAGCAGCAGCCGGCCGGGCGGCGTGCTGCGCCGGACCGCGCCGCGCTTCTCGTAGAGCACGTCGCCGTAGACCAGCTCCGGCTCGTCGGCGCCCAGGCCGGCGAAGAGCCGCTCCAGGGCGTCGTCGGAGGCGAGGTGGTCGCCGGCGTTCAGGAAGAGCAGCCAGGTGCCGGCGGCCATCGCCGCGCCCTTGTTCTGGGCCTGGTAGACGCCGCCGTCCGGCTCCGAGACCCAGCGGGCGATCCGCGGGGCGTGGGCCCGCAGCACCTCGACCGAGCCGTCGGTGGAGCCGCCGTCCACCACCAGCAGCTCGAGGTCGCGGAAGCCCTGGCGCTCCACGCTCTCCAGGGTGCGGGCCAGCCCCTCGCGGTCGTTCAGGCAGACGGTGACGATGGAGAGGGCGGGCGCCACCCGCGCATCCTACCCTCCGCGCTGGCGCTCGGCGAAGTAGGTGTGGTTCCGGAAGAACACCAGCGGCACCGAGCCGGTGGGTCCCTGCCGCTGCTTGGCGACGATGAGCTCCACCTCCTGCACCTCGGAGCCGCCGCCCGGGGCCGGGGCCGCCTCCTTCTCCTCCTCGGGCCGGTGCAGGAAGAGCACCACGTCGGCGTCCTGCTCGATGGCGCCCGACTCGCGCAGGTCGGAGAGCATGGGCGGCTGGCCCTGCCGCTTCTCCACCGAGCGGTTGAGCTGGGAGAGGGCCAGCACCGGCACCGCCAGCTCCTTGGCCAGGCCCTTCAGCGAGCGGCTGATGTTGGCGATCTCCTGCTCGCGCGACTGGAAGCCGGGGGCGTGCATGAGCTGCAGGTAGTCCACCACCACCAGGTCCAGCCCGCCCTCGCGGGCGATCTTCCGGCACTTGGAGCGCAGGTCCACCGGGGTGAGGACGAAGTTGTCGTCGAGCCAGATCTTCGCCCGCACCAGCCGGTCGCCCTGGACGCTGATCTTGTCCCAGTCGTTGCGCCCCAGCTGCCCCTGGGAGAGCCGGCGCCAGTCGAGCCGCGCCTCGCTCGCCAGCATCCGCAGCGAGAGCTGCTCGGAGGGCATCTCCAGGGAGAAGAAGGCCACCACCCGCTCGTGCCGGGTGGCGGCGTGGGTGGCCACGTTGAGGGCCAGGGCGGTCTTGCCCACCGAGGGGCGGGCCGCCAGCACCACCAGCTGCCCCTTCTGCAGCCCCAGCGTCAGCCGGTCGAAGGCGCCGATGCCGGTGGGGACGCCGGTGATGGGCGACTCCCCCTCCCGCACCCGGCGCTGCACCTCCTCCAGCATCGAGAGGGCGCGGTGGATGGGCTCCTCGACGTGCTTCAGGGTCTCGACCTGGTGGCCCTCGGCGGCGTGGAAGACCTCCTGCTCCGCCGCCTCCAGGAAGGCCTTCACGTCGGCGCCGGCGTCGTACCCCTGCGCCACCTTGGCCTGCATGACGATCATCATGCGGCGCAGCCGGGCCAGGTCGTTCACCAGCCGTGCATAGTGGTTGACGTTGGCGGCGGTCCCGAGCCCGCGCGAGAGCGCGAAGGGCAGCTCCCGGGGGACGGCGGCGCCGAGGTGGCCCTTGGCGTCGAGCCGCTGCTGCACCAGCAGGTGGTCGATGGCCTTGGCCTCGCCGGCCAGGTCCAGGCAGGCCTCGAAGATCAGCTGGTGGGCCCGCAGGTAGAAGTCGTCGGGGCGCAGCAAGGGCGCCACCTGGTCGAAGGCCGCCTCCTCGAGGAGCAGGGCGCCCAGCACCGCCTGCTCCGCGGCGAGGCTGTGCGGCAGGTCGCGTCCGGCGGGGAAGGGGATGAGTTCGGAGGGGGCGCGCCGGGCGATTTCCGGTTCCATGAGCGTGGCGGATGGTAGCAGGGACCCCCGACGGCGATCACCGTGCATAGCCGGTGAACTCCCTGCGATTCCGCGGCGATTCCGGTGTGGACGGGAGGTGGACGGTCCGCCCGCCGGCGCCCGCGCCGGCCGCGCCGCGGCCGGGTTCCATCTGCCCCGCCAGGGCCCCGGCGCGGTAGCATGGCGGCCCTCCAGGGAGAACCTCCATGCGCCACGCCCGGATCGCCGCCCTCCTCCTGTTGCCGCTGGCGCTCGCCGGCTGCGCCGAGACCCTCCAGATGATCGGCGCGCCGCTGGAGAAGCCGCGGCTCCTCTTCCAGGGCTGGGAGCCGCGGGAGCTGGACCTGGAGGGGGCCACCATCGACCTGAAGTGGCGGGTGGAGAACCCCAACGCCGTCGGGCTCAAGCTGGCGGGGCTCGACTACCGGCTGGAGCTGCAGGGGCGGGTGGCGGTGACCGGCGCGGCCGCCGGCGGCCTGCGGCTCCCGGCCCGTGGCGCGGCGCCGCTGGAGCTGCCGGTGCGGGTGCGCTTCGCCGACGTCCAGGGGATCGTCGAGGCCATCGCCTCCCACGAGACCCTGGCCTGGCGGGCCAGCGGCGACGTCGGCGTGGACACCGGCATGGGGGTGCTGAAGATCCCCTTCTCGGTGGAGGGGAAGGTCCCGTCGCCGCGGCTGCCGCGCATCACCCTCGCCGGCCTGGCGGTCCACGGGATCTCCCTCTCCGGCCTCACCGTGGACGTGAAGCTGGAGGTGGCGAACCCCAATGCCTTCCCGCTGCCGCTGGGGACGCTTCGCTACGGGCTGCGGCTCGGCGGCAGCGAGGTGGCGAACGCCGCCACCGTGGCGCTGGCGCCGGTGGGCGGCGGCCAGCGCGTCGGCGTCACCGTGCCGGTGCGGCTCACCTTCGCGGCGGCCGGCGAGGCGGCGCGGCGCGCCGTGGCCGGCGAGCCGCTGGACGTGGCGCTGCGCGGCCAGGCCGGCTTCGGCTCGATGGGGCTGCCGCTCGACCTGGCGGGCAGGCTCACGCCGGGGCGGTAGCCCGCGGGCCGATCAGCCCGCCTCGGCCCCGCGCACCGTGTAGTAGACGGCGTCGGGGTGGTGCAGGACGATGGCCGAGGTGGAGGCCTCGGGGTCCATCTGGTCGGCCTCGGTGAGCGCCACGCCGATGCGCGCCGGGTCGAGCAGCCTCCAGAGGACGCGCTGGTCCTCGAGCCGCGGCCAGGCCGGGTAGCCGGGCGAGAAGCGCTTGCCCTGCCCGGGGGCCAGCCCCAGCTCGGCCCGGACGCGGCGGTGCCACAGCTCGGCGAGCGCCTCGGCCGACTCCACCGCCAGCCCGTGCAGGTAGAGGGAGCGGGCGTAGTCGCCCCTGCGGTTCCACTCCTCGGCGAGGCGCGAGGCGGTGCTCCCCACCGTCGCCACCTGGAAGGCGACGAGGTCGCTCCCCGGCTCCCGGCGGAACCAGTCGGCGAGGCAGAGCCGCCGCTCGTCGGGCTGGCGCGGGAAGGCGAGCCGGGCCAGCTCGGCGCCGGGCCGGGCCGGGTCCTCGATCACCAGGTCGTTCCCCTCGGCGTGGCAGCGCCAGTAGCCGTAGACCACCCGCGGGGCGAGCCACCCCGCCGCCGCCGCCTCGGCCTTCAGCGCCTCGAGGCGCGGGCCGAACTCCTCGGCCACCATCCGCTCGTACTCGGCCCGGTCGCGGGAGCGCACCCCCCACTGCAGCTTGAAGAGCTCGGGGAGGTCGAGGTGGGCGAAGAGGTCGGGGAGGGCGATCTCGCCGGCCGGGACCACCCGCGCGCCGAGGAACGGGGCCGCCGGGACGCGCTCGGCCGGGCGCGCCCCGCCCTCCGCCGCCGGGCCGGGCGCGGCCGGGGCCGGGG
>JAKAEO010000096.1 GCA_021818285.1 Myxococcales bacterium | reverse complement strand
CTCGGTGGCGATCCTCCTGGGCTGGCAGCTGCTCTTCCCGCCGCCCAAGCACCCGCCGCAGCCGGCGAAGCCGCCGGCCGAGGCCGCCGACCCTTCCGCCGCCGCGCCGGCGGCACCCACCCCGGGGGCGCCGGCCGCGCCCGCCGCGGCGCCCGCGGCGCCGGTCCCGGAGGCGCCGGAGGAGCTGGTGGTGCTGGAGACGCCCGACTTCCGGGCCACCTTCACCACCCACGGCGGGGCGCTGAAGAGCTTCGTGCTCAAGGGCTCGAAGTTCCTCCACGAGGTCCAGGGCAAGACGGTCCCGGTGGACCTGGTGAGCGCCGTCCCCGGCAGCCCCTGGCCGCTCTCGGTGGCCGCCGGCCCCGGGCTGGGCGGCGCGGCGCTCGCCGAGGAGGACCCCTCGGCGCGGGCCTCGATGCGCATCGCGGCGCGGGACGCCCGGAGCGTGACCTTCGAGGGGACCGTCGGGTCGTCACGGATAGTGAAGACCTTCGCGCTCACCGGCCGGCCCTTCGAGCTGTCGCTGCGCCTCCAGGTGACCGGCGATCGGGCCGGGTCGGTGCGGCTGCTCTCCACCGGCTTCCTCTCCCCCGACGCGCCCAAGCCCGGCTTCTTCTCGGGCGGCGCCTTCCACGACTACGTGCGCCCCATCTGCCGCGCCGGCGACAAGACCGAGCGCTTCACCAGCGACAAGGCGGAGGAGAAGCTCTCCGGCGCGGTGGACTGGTCCGGGCTGGAGCAGTTCTACTTCGTGCAGGCGGTGATCCCCGAGAAGCCGATGGGGGAGTGCACCTTCCTGCGGGGCCCGGCGGCCGGGGCGCTGGCCACGGCGCTGACGCTGCCGGTGGACCGGGCGCTCGACGCGCGCTTCACCCTCTTCATCGGCCCGAAGGAGCTGGACCTCCTCAAGGCCCACGACCGCCACCTCGACCAGGTCATCGACTACGGCCCCATCACCCGCTACTTCGCCTTCTTCGCGCAGATCCTGATGCGGCTGATGCGCTGGTTCCAGGGCTACGTGGTGAACTGGGGCGTCGCCATCGTCCTCCTGACGCTCACGGTGAAGGCGGTGCTGCTGCCGCTCACCCTGAAGTCGATGCAGTCGATGAACGAGATGCGCAAGCTGCAGCCGGAGATCGAGAAGCTGCGCGAGAAGTACAAGGACGACAAGGAGCAGCTGAACCTGGCGGTGATGAAGATGTACCAGGAGCACAAGGTGAACCCGCTGGGCGGGTGCCTGCCGCTGCTCCTGCAGATGCCGGTGTTCTTCTCGCTCTGGGCGGCGCTGCAGAACTCGGTGGAGCTGTACCGGGAGCCCTTCCTGTGGATCCACGACCTGTCGCTGCACGATCCCATCTACGTGCTGCCGCTGGTGATGGGCGGGTCGATGTTCCTGATGCAGAAGCTCTCGCCGCAGCCGGCCGACTCGACGCAGGCGAAGATGCTGCTCTACTTCATGCCCATCTTCTTCACCTTCATCATGTTCCAGCTGCCCGCCGGCCTGGCGCTCTACTCGGTCGTGAACAACCTGCTCTCCATCGGGCAGCAGCAGTTCCTGCTGCGGCGCATGGGGCCGCCCCAGCCGGCCGCGGCCGGAGGCAAGCCGTGAGCGAGCGGGGCTCCGGCCCGCCGCCGGCCCAGGCGCCGGAGAAGGTGGAGGCGGCGCTCGCCTTCTGCCGGACCCTGCTCGGGAAGCTGGGCGCCGACGTGACGGTGGAGGCCCGGGAGACCGCCGAGGCCATCGGCATCGCGCTCACGCCCCGCCCCGGGAACGCCGTCGAGCTCACCTCGGCGCTGGTGGAGGCCGTCCAGGTCCTCGCCACCCGGGTGGTGAACCCGCAGGGCGAGGGGCGCAAGGTCGTGAACGTGGAGGTCGGCGGGTTCCCCGACGAGGCCGACCCGGTGGCGGTCGCCATGGCGCAGCGGCTGGCGGCGGCGGCGCGGCGGATGAACCAGGTGCTGGCCATCGCCCCCATCAGCGCCCGCGAGCGGCGGCAGATCCACGTGGCCCTGGTGGAGGCGGAGGGGGTCTCGACCCGGAGCGACGGCGAGGGGCTCTTCCGCACGTTGCTCATCGTCCCCGGCAAGCCGCCGGGCCGGGCCGGGGGCCCGTAGCCGCGTGGGGCGCGAGCGCACCCGGGAGGAGCGGCTCTTCGGCGCGGCGGTGATGCGCCGCTCCTTCGAGCTGCGCAGCCCGGTGGACGGCGCCGCCTTCCGTGGGGTCTACGAGGGCGTGCTGCGGGACCTGGGGCTCACCGACGACGAGGTGACGGCCTACCTGGCCGACCACGCCGCGGCGGTGGACGCCGCCATCGGCCGCGGCCGGGGCGGCTGAGGGCCCGGTGCTCCCCTCCCCTCGCGCCGGCGGCTCGCGACGGAGGTCGGCCCGCCGGCCGTGAGCCGGGGGCCGGGCGACGTGGACGCGATCTTCCGGGAGACGCTGTCGGCCGGGCGCGAGGCGCTGGGGCTCGAGCTGCCGCCCGGGGCGGAGGCGCGGCTGGAGCGCTTCGCCGACCTGCTGCTCAAGTGGAACCGGAAGGTGAACCTCACCGCCGTGACCGACCCGGCGGAGCTGGCCGAGAAGCACCTGGTCGACAGCCTGGCGCTGCTGCGGGTGCTGGGCCGGGCGGCGACGCTGCTGGACGTGGGGAGCGGCGCCGGGCTGCCGGGGATCCCGCTGGCCGTCGCCCGGCCGGGCCTGGCCGTCACCTGCTGCGACGCGGTGGCGAAGAAGGTGGCCTTCGTGAAGGCGGCGGCCGCGGCCCTCTCGCTCGAGGTGCGCGGCGTCGCGGTGCGCGCGCAGGGGGAGCCGGGGCGCGAGGGGCTGCCGCGCGCGGAGCTGGTGGTCAGCCGCGCGCTCGCCGACCCGGCGCGGTGGCTGCCGCTGGGCGCCCGCTACCTGGCGCCGGGCGGGCGGCTGGTCGCCATGCTGGGACGGGACGCGGAGGAGCGGGCGCTCGCGGAGCTGGGCCGGGCGAGCGGCCTGGAGCTCGTGACGATCGACCGGTTCACGCTGCCGCGCTCGGGCGCCGAGCGGGCGAACGCGGTGTTCGCGGCGTCGGGCCCCTGAGGCCGGTCCGGCGGGGGGCAGGCGCCCGCTCGCGGCGCATGCCGCGTCGGTCTGGAAGGGCCGTGGTCCCGGCGGGGCGGAGGGCGGCCGCCGGCCGGGCCGGCCGCCCGGGCCATCGGTGAGCGGCCAGCCGATCGGATCCATCCGGGCAGCTGGGCGCCGCGCCGGGGACGGTGCTCGGCGCCCGGTCCTCGCGCCGCCGATCTCGCCGAGGCCGCGCCGCGCGGCACGGGAGACGGGTCCGAGCCTGCGGAACTCGCCGCGGGGTTCGCTGCGCGGCCCGCGGCTCGGACAGTCGTCGGCTCGACACCAGGGTCGCGAGGCGCGTCGCGGCGCCCGGGGACTCCACGGCGGCGCTGCGGAGGGCGCCTGCGCGCCGTCCCCGGCGCGGCGCCTCCGGCTCTCGGCGCCGGCGGCCGGCGCCACGCTCCGGGTTCGCGACTTGGCGCTCGACGGTGCGGCGGGACGTCCGGCACGAAGCCCGAAACCGAAGTACGGCGACGCGTCGGAGGGCAACGACCACAACCGCACGGAGCCGCCGGCCGCTCCGCGAGGGCCGTCCGCAGCGCCGAAGTGCCGTCGTCGGTCGCCGCGACCCGCCTCGGTGGGGTGCGGCAGGGCCGCGAGCACTGTCCGAGCCGCGCGGGCGCGCAGCGCCGCGGCGCGGCGAGTTGCGCAGCGGCCCGGCTCGGCTGCACCGGCCGCGGGCCGCGGCCCTGCGCACCTCGCCCGGCGCGAGGACCCGGACCGGGCGGAGGGACCGGCGGCGACGTTCCACGTGGAACATCCGGCCCGCGACGATCGGTCGACGTTCCACGTGGAACACACCCGGGCCGCCCGCTGTCAGATCGGCGATCCATCCTGCCGCCGCCTCCACCTTGCGCCCGGCCGATGGCCGTGACAGGACACGACATGACACGCACCGCGCTGCGCGCCATCCCCGGCGGGAAGCCCGCGAAACCAGGGGGAGCCATGGGCCGCATCCTCACCATCGCCAACCAGAAGGGCGGGGTCGGCAAGACCACCACCGCCGTCAACCTCGCGGCCTCCCTGGCCGCCGCCGAGCGCCGGACCCTGCTCGTCGACATCGACCCCCAGGGCAACGCCGGCTCGGCCCTGGGCGTCACCCGGGACGAGGTCGAGGGGGCGAGCCTGTACGAGGTGCTCCTCGAGGGGCGTCCGGTCGCCGAGGTGATCCGCAAGACGGAGCTGAAGTTCCTCGACCTGGTCCCGTCCAGCCGGCACCTGGTGGGGGCCGAGCTGGAGCTGGCCGGCGAGGAGCGGCGCGACCACCGCCTGAAGAAGGCCCTCGACGCCGTCGCCGGCGACTACGAGTACCTCATCGTCGACTGCCCGCCCTCGCTCGGCCTCCTCACCCTGAACGGCCTGGTCGCCGCCCACGGCGTCCTCATCCCCCTGCAGTGCGAGTACTACGCGCTGGAAGGGCTCGCGGACGTGCTCCGCACCATCGACCTGGTCCGCGAGGGCGCCAACCCGCGGCTCGCGGTGGAGGGCATCGTCCTCACCATGCACGCGGCGAACAACCTCGCCGCCCAGGTCACCGAGGAGGTCCGCACCCACTTCAAGAAGGAGGTCTTCCAGACCGTCATCCCGCGCAACGTCCGGCTCTCGGAGAGCCCGTCGCACGGGAAGCCGGTGCTGCTCTACGACGTCGCCTCCAAGGGGTGCCAGAGCTACCTGGCCCTGGCCCGCGAGCTGGTGAAGCGGGCCGGGAAGGTCGGGAGGGCCGCATGAGCGTCGCCGACCGGCGCCGGCCCGCGCTGGGGCGCGGCATGGCCGCGCTCCTCGGGAACGCCCCCGCGCCCGCCGCCCCGGCGGCGCCCGGCCGGGCGCTGCTGCAGCTGCCCATCGAGGCGGTGGAGCGGAGCGCGCGCCAGCCGCGCAAGCGCTTCGACGAGGCCCGGCTCGCCGAGCTGGCCGCCTCCATCCAGGAGCACGGCGTGGTCGAGCCCATCCTGGTGCGGCGCGAGGGGGCCCGCTACCGCATCGTCGCCGGCGAGCGGCGCTGGCGCGCGGCCCAGCGGGCCGGCCTGCGCGAGATCCCCGCCATCGTCCGCGAGGCCAGCGACCGGGAGGCCTTCGAGCTGGCCCTGGTGGAGAACCTGCAGCGCGCCGACCTGAACGCCATCGAGGAGGCGGAGGCCTACGAGGTGCTGGCCCGCGACCACGGGCTCACCCAGGAGCAGGTGGCCGAGCGGGTGGGGAAGGAGCGCTCCACGGTCGCCAACGCCCTGCGGCTGCTGAAGCTCCCCGGCGACGTCCGGGACGCGGTGCGCGGCGGCCAGCTGGAGATGGGCCACGCCCGGGCGCTGCTCGCGCTGGAGGGGGCCGACGCCGTCCGGCGCGCCGCCCAGAAGGTGCTGCGCGAGGGGCTCTCGGTGCGGGCCACCGAGGCGCTGGTGCGCGAGCTGCTGGGGCAGGGAAGGGTGCGCAAGGCCGAGCCGGCCGGGACGCCCGCCACCCGCGACCTGGCCGCGCGCCTCTCGCGGCGGCTCGGCTGCCGCTGCCGGGTGCTCCCGCGAACCAAGGTGGCCGGGAAGCTGGAGATCGAGTACACCTCCCTGGAGGAACTGGACGGGATCCTGGGCCGGATCGGCGCCTGAACGGCGACACCGCCCCCCGTCCTCGCACCCGGGAGCGGAGGAGACGGTCCATGGCCATGCTGAAGCGAGACGAGCTGCCCACCCCGGCGGCCGCCACCAGCGAGCTGAACGCCCTGCTCGGGCGCGGCTCGGAGTTCGACGGCAAGCTCACCTTCGAGGGCACCGTCCGCATCGACGGGAAGTTCACCGGCACCATCGTCACCAGCGACGTCCTGGTGGTCGGCGAGGGCGCGCAGATCTCGGCGGAGATCACCTGCGGCACCCTCATCGTCCACGGCGAGGTGAACGGGAACGTCCACGCCAAGGCGCTGGTCGAGCTGCACCAGCCGGCGCGGGTGCACGGCAACGTCGAGACCCCGGCGCTGGTGGTGGAGAAGGGCGTGCTCTTCGACGGCCAGTGCAAGATGGAGAGCCCGGGCGTCTCCCGGAGCGCGGCGCCGGCGCCGCTGCCCTAGCGCGCCGGCCGGGGCGCGCGGCCCCCCGCCGGCCGGAGACGCACGAGGGCCCCGTCCGGCGGGGCCCTCGGTGCATCACCGGTCGTGATGTTCACTGATGGTCGTTCAGCTCACCTTCACCTGGATGCTCTTCGGCTTGGCCTCGGCCTTCTTCGGCAGGGTGACCACCAGGACGCCGTTCCTCGACTCGGCCTTGATCTTCTCCGCGTCCACGGTCGCCGGCAGCGAGAAGCCCCGGGTGAAGGAGCCGTACTGCCGCTCGATGCGGTGGTAGTTGTCCCGCTTGTCCTCGCGCTCGAGCTTCCGGTCGCCCTTCAGGGTGAGGGTCCCGTTCTCGAAGCGGATGTCCACGTCCTTGGGCTCGACGCCGGCCAGCTCGAAGCGCAGGGTCAGCCCCTCCTCGTCCTCGTAGATGTCCACCGCCGGGGTCCACCCGACCGACTCGCCGCTGCGAACGCTCCAGCGGTCGTCGAACACCCTGCCCAGGTCCTCCTGCATGCGGGCCAGCTCGCGCCAGGGGTCCCATCTCGTCAGCATCGCCATGATCTTTCCTCCGTTTTTGCCGCCTGATCGGCGCGAGGGGAAGGTAAGTCCGGCCTGTCCTGTGTCAAATGCGGGCTAACTGCCGGAGGGCACAGGGGATTGGCCGAGGGAAAGCCTTGACCGGGGATCGCGCGCCGTGCTAAGGGGGGCGCCCCTTATGATCGTCGGATCCATCGCGCGCCGGTACGCGAAGGCCCTGTTCGACCTCGCCGTGGAGGCGGGCAAGGTCGAGCCCTGGGCCGCGAGCCTGGTTGCGCTGCAGAAGGCCGTCGACGGGTCGCCCGAGCTGCGCGCCGTGCTGGCGAACCCGGTCTACACCAAGGAGCAGCGCCAGGGCATCGCCGCCCGCCTCGCCCAGGCGCTCGGGCTCGACCCCGAGCCCACCCACCTCCTCGCCCTGCTCGCCGACCGCAACCGGCTCGCCTACCTGGGCGGGATCGCGGGCGTCTTCGGCCAGCTGGCCGACGAGAAGCTGGGCCGCGTCCGCGCCCGGGTGACCAGCGCGGTGGCGCTCACCCCGGCCGAGGCCCAGGCCCTCTCCGACCGGCTCGCCGCGGCGGCCCGCGCCCAGGTGATCCTGGAGGCCGCGGTCGACCCGGCCCTGCTCGGCGGCGTCGTCGCCCAGGTGGGCAGCTTCGTCTACGACGGCTCGCTGCGCAGCCAGCTCGAGGACCTGCGCCGCACCCTGAAGTCCTAGAACGCCTTCGCCCCTCTTCCCGGAGAACGAACGAAATGGAAATCCGCGCCGACGAGATCAGCCGCATCCTCCGCGAGCAGATCAAGGACTACGGCAAGAAGGTGGACGTCGCCGAGACCGGCACCGTCCTGCAGCAGGCCGACGGCGTGGCCCGCGTCTACGGCCTCTCCGGCGCCGCCGCCGGCGAGCTGGTCGAGTTCGCCAACGGCACCCGCGGCCTGGTGCTGAACCTCGAGGAGGACAACGTCGGCGTCGCGGTGATGGGCCACGCCGAGGCCATCCGCGAGGGCGACGCCGTCAAGCGCACCGGCCGCATCGCCGAGGTGCCGGTGGGCGAGGAGCTGCTGGGCCGGGTGGTGGACGGCCTGGGCAACCCCATCGACGGCCGCGGCCCCATCCAGTCCAAGACCACCCGCAAGGTCGAGATCAAGGCGCCGGGCATCGTCAAGCGCAAGAGCGTGCACGAGCCGATGCAGACCGGCCTCAAGGCCATCGACGCCCTGGTGCCGATCGGCCGCGGCCAGCGCGAGCTGATCCTCGGCGACCGCCAGACCGGCAAGACCGCGGTGGCGGTGGACACCATCATCAACAACAAGGGGAACAACCTCTACTGCTTCTACGTGGCCATCGGGCAGAAGCAGTCCACCGTGGCCCGGGTGGTCGACACCCTGAAGAAGTACGGCGCCATGGAGTACACCACCGTGGTCGCCGCCAACGCCTCGGACCCGGCCCCCATGCAGTACCTGGCGCCCTACACCGGCGTCACCATGGCCGAGCACTTCCGCGACAGCGGCCGGCACGCCCTCATCATCTACGACGACCTCTCCAAGCAGGCGGTGGCCTACCGGCAGCTCTCGCTGCTGCTGCGCCGCCCGCCGGGCCGCGAGGCGTACCCGGGCGACGTCTTCTACCTCCACAGCCGCCTGCTGGAGCGCGCCGCCAAGCTCTCCGACAAGGAGGGCGGCGGGTCGCTCACCGCGCTGCCCATCATCGAGACCCAGGCCGGCGACGTCTCGGCCTACATCCCCACCAACGTCATCTCCATCACCGACGGCCAGATCTTCCTGGAGTCGGACCTCTTCTACCAGGGGCAGCGGCCGGCGATTAACGTCGGCATCTCGGTCTCCCGCGTCGGCGGGTCGGCCCAGATCAAGGCCATGAAGCAGGTGGCCGGCAGCCTGAAGCTGGAGCTGGCGCAGTACCGCGAGCTGGCGGCCTTCGCCAAGTTCGGCAGCGACCTCGACAAGGCCACCCAGGAGACCCTGGCCCGCGGCCAGCGCCTCATGGAGGTGCTGAAGCAGGGGCAGTACCAGCCGCTCCCGGTGGAGAAGCAGGTCATCCAGATCTACGCCGGCACCCAGAAGGACGCGCAGGGCCAGGGCTGGCTGCGCGAGGTGGCGGTGGAGGAGGTGGGGCGCTGGCTGAAGGAGCTGCTCGAGTTCCTCGACGCCCGCCACCCCGAGATCGGCCGGAAGATCGCCGAGAAGAGGCAGCTCGACGACGACGTGAAGAAGGCGCTCGACGCCGCGCTCGCCGAGTTCAAGGGCATCTTCCAGGCGGCGCAGTAGCCCCGAGGCGATCCGAGGCCCCCCGTGCCCTCCCTCCGCGACATCCGGCGCCGCATCGGCTCCGTGAAGAGCACGCAGCAGATCACCAAGGCCATGAAGATGGTGGCCGCGGCCAAGCTGCGCCGCGCCCAGGACGCCATCACCCGGGCCCGGCCCTACGCCTCGCTGCTGGAGCAGGCGCTGACCCGCATCGCCCAGCGCGCCTCCGGCGAGGACGGCGCCGGCCACCCGCTGCTCCAGGCGCGGACCGCGCGGGTGGTGGAGCTGGTGGTCATCACCTCCGACCGCGGCCTGGCGGGCGGCTTCAACTCCAACATCGGCCGCCGGGTGCAGCGCTTCCTGGTGGAGAACGCCGACCGGTACCAGAAGGTGCTGGTCTCGACGATCGGCAAGAAGGGCCGCGACTTCTTCCGGGCCCGCCAGGTCGCCACCCGCAAGGACTTCACCGGCGTCCACGCCCGGCTCACCTTCGAGAAGGCGCAGGAGATCGCCCGCGAGTACGCCGAGCGCTTCCTCTCCGGGGAGATCGACGGGGTCTTCCTGGTCTTCAACGAGTTCAAGAGCGCCATCTCCCAGAAGGTGACGCTGAAGCCGCTGCTGCCGGTGGACACCGGCCCGGCCGACGAGACCGCCGGCGTGGACTTCCTCTTCGAGCCGGCCCGCGACCGGCTGCTGCGCGACCTGGTGCCGCGCCACCTGGAGATCCAGGTGTGGCGGGCGCTGCTCGACAGCGCCGCCAGCGAGCACGGCGCGCGGATGACGGCCATGGAGTCGGCCACCAAGAACGCCACCGAGATGATCGGCGCGCTGTCGCTCCAGTACAACCGGGCGCGGCAGGCGTACATCACCAAGGAACTGTCGGAGATCGTCAGCGGCGCCGAGTCGCTCAAGTAGGGCGGGGCCCGTCCCCCGCCGCCCCCGGAACCCGGCCCCCAACGGAAAGAACCCAGGACATGTCCCAGACCCAGAAGCAGAACGGCAGGATCACCCAGGTCATCGGCCCCGTGGTGGACGTCGAGTTCCCGCCGGGCGCGCTGCCCGAGATCTACACCGCCCTGGCGGTGACCAACCCCGGCATCGACGCCCGCCAGGAGAACCTGGTGGTCGAGGTGGCCCAGCACCTGGGCGAGAACACCGCCCGCTGCGTGGCCATGGACTCCACCGAGGGGCTCCAGCGCGGCATGCCGGTGAAGAGCACCGGCGCCCCCATCAACATGCCGGTGGGCAAGGAGGTGCTGGGCCGCATCCTCAACGTGGTCGGCGAGCCGGTGGACGAGAAGGGCGGCGTCGCCGCCAAGCTGTTCCGGCCCATCCACCGCGCGGCCCCCTCCCTGGTCGAGCAGAACGTGAAGGTCGAGGCCTTCGAGACCGGCATCAAGGTCATCGACCTCCTCGCCCCCTACCTGCGCGGCGGCAAGATCGGCCTCTTCGGCGGCGCCGGCGTCGGCAAGACCGTGCTCCTCATGGAGCTGGTGAACAACGTCGCCAAGGCGCGCGGCGGCTTCTCGGTGTTCGCCGGGGTGGGGGAGCGGACCCGCGAGGGGAACGACCTCTACCACGAGATGATCGAGTCGGGCGTCATCAACGTCGAGGACCTCTCCAAGAGCCAGTGCGTGCTGGTGTACGGCCAGATGAACGAGCCGCCCGGCGCCCGCGCCCGCGTGGCCCTGTCGGCGCTGGCCATCGCCGAGTACTTCCGCGACGACGAGGGGCGCGACATGCTCCTCTTCATCGACAACATCTTCCGCTTCACCCAGGCGGGCTCGGAGGTGTCGGCGCTCCTCGGCCGCATCCCCTCCGCGGTGGGCTACCAGCCGACCCTCTCCACCGAGATGGGCGAGCTGCAGGAGCGCATCACCTCCACCTCCAAGGGCGCCATCACCTCGGTGCAGGCCATCTACGTGCCCGCCGACGACCTCACCGACCCGGCGCCGGCCACCGCCTTCGCCCACCTCGACGCCACCACCGTGCTCTCCCGCAAGCTCACCGAGATCGGCATCTACCCGGCGGTGGACCCGCTCGACTCCACCTCCCGCATCCTCGACCCCCTGGTGGTCGGCGCCGAGCACTACGCCGTCGCCCGGGAGGTGCAGGAGACCCTGCAGACCTACAAGGACCTGCAGGACATCATCGCCATCCTCGGCATGGACGAGCTCTCCGAGGACGACAAGCTGGTGGTGGCGCGCGCCCGGAAGATCCAGCGCTTCCTCTCCCAGCCCTTCTCGGTGGCCCAGCAGTTCACCGGCAACCCCGGCAAGTACGTGAAGCTCCCCGACACCATCCGCGGCTTCAAGGAGATCGTCGAGGGGAAGCACGACGAGCTGCCGGAGCAGGCCTTCTACATGGTCGGCACCATCGAGGAGGCGGTCGAGAAGGCGAAGAAGCTGGCCGCGGGGTAGGGACATGGCGCTCAAGGTCGAGATCGTCACGCCGGAGAAGCGGGTGGCCGCCGTCGAGTGCGACGAGGTCCGCGCCCCCGGCGTGCAGGGGGGCTTCGGCGTCCGCCGGGGCCACACCGCCTTCCTCTCGGCGCTGGAGCCGGGCCGGCTCACGCTGGTGTCGGGCGGCCAGGAGACCCACTACGCCATCGGCGGCGGCTTCCTCCAGGTGGCCGACGACCGGGTGATGGTGCTCGCCGACACCGCCGAGGCCCGCGAGGACATCGACGTGGAGCGCGCCCGCCGGGCCTTCCACGAGTCCACCGAGCGGCTCCGCTCGCTCACCGAGCAGGACCAGAACCACGCCATGGAGGCGGCGCGGGTGAAGCGCGCCGCCGCCCGGCTGGGCGTCGCCGGGTAGGG
>JAKAEO010000316.1 GCA_021818285.1 Myxococcales bacterium | reverse complement strand
GGGGGCCTGCGAGCCGGTCCCGCCGGGAGCCCGCGGAGCCGTCCCGCCGCCGGGCGCGGCGGGGGCGGCGGGGGCGGGCGCGGGCGGCGCGCCGGCGACGCGGGGCTCGCTCCAGGCGAGCAGCTCGAACTCGGAGAGGATCAGGACCACCCGCAGGAGCGCGTCGGCCTCCGCGCCGGCGGACTGGACCAGGCCGGCGAGGGCGTGGCTCCCGTCGAGCAGGCCGGAGAGGCGCGCCTCCTGGGCGGTGAGCTTGAGGTCGCCCTGCGCCACCCGGCCGCCGACCCGGTAGGGGGCGAGCGTCATCCGCGGCGCCATCCGGCCGCGGAGCGCCAGGCCGTCGAGGCGGCGGGCGGCGTCGCACACCAGCGCCCAGCGCGGCACCAGCGGGAAGCCCGAGGGCGGCGGCGCGGCGCCCGGCTCCCAGAGGTAGGCGCCCCGCTCGGTGGCCAGCGCGCGGGCGGCCAGCGCCGCGCCGTGGTCCTGGAGCACCTGGAAGCTCCGGGCGGCGTCCACCATCCGCAGCCCGGCCAGCGCCGCGAACAGGTCGCCGCCGTGGGCGGCGCGGGCCCGCTCCGCCTCGGCGAGCTGCGCCGCGGTGACCAGCCCCTTCTTCAGGAGGAAGGGGCCGAGGTCGTCGGCCGGGTCGGTGCTGGAGACGTGCTCCAGCACCCCCCGCTTGAAGAAGAGGACGTGCCGGACGGCGTCGCCGGAGAGCTCCAGCCGGCCGGCGGCCTGGTGCGCGGCGGCCAGCGCGGCCAGCCGGAGCGGGCTCGCCGCCGCCAGCGACCCCGCGAGCCGCAGCCCCGCGGCCAGCGCCGCCTCGGGCGTGACCTCGGCCTCTCCGGTGGCGCCGGTGAAGGTCCCGGCGCGCTTCAGCACCGGCGGGCCCTGGGGCTCGTCCGTCACGGCCCGAAGCTACCACGGCGCGGCGCGCCGCGGCTGCGCCGGGGAGGGCTACAGCACCACCGTCTCGCGGTACTCCCCGAAGACCTCGCGCAGCGCGTCGGCCACCTCGCCGAGCGTGGCCCGGGCCTTCACCGCCGAGAGGACGAGCGGCATGAGGTTCTCGGTGCCGCGGGCCCCGTCGCGGAGCGCCGACAGCGCCTGCCGGACGGCGGTCCCGTCGCGCCCGGCGCGCAGCGCCCGCAGCCGGGAGACCTGGATCTCCTCCAGGGCCGGGTCCACCTTCATCACCGGCACCGGCGGGTCGTCCGACTGGAAGGCGTTCACCCCCACCACCACCTGCTCCTTCGACTCCACCTGCCGCTGCCAGGCGTAGGCCGCGTCCTGGATCTCCTTCTGGACGTAGCCGCGGGAGATGGCCTCCACCATGCCGCCCATCTCGTCGATGCGGTCGAGGTAGACCCGGGCCCGCTCCTCGATCTCGTCGGTGAGCCGCTCCACCGCCCACGAGCCGCCCAGCGGGTCGATGAAGTCGGCCACCCCGGACTCGTGGGCCAGGATCTGCTGGGTGCGCAGGGCGACGCGCACCGAGTCCTCGGTCGGCAGCCCCAGCGCCTCGTCGCGGGAGTTGGTGTGCAGCGACTGTGTGCCGCCCAGCACCGCCGCCAGCGCCTGGAGGGTGACCCGCACCACGTTGTTGTCGGGCTGCTGCGCGGTGAGCATCGAGCCGGCCGTCTGGGTGTGGAAGCGCAGCATCGTCGAGCGCGGGTCCTTCGCCCCGAAGCGCTCCTTCACGATCCGCGCCCAGAGCCGCCGGGCGGCGCGGAACTTGGCCACCTCCTCCAGCAGGTTGTTGTGGGCGTTGAAGAAGAAGGAGAGGCGCCCGGCGAACAGGTCGACGTCCAGCCCGGCCCGGACCGCCGCCTCCACGTAGGCGATGCCGTCGGCGAGGGTGAAGGCCACCTCCTGCACCGCGGTCGAGCCGGCCTCGCGGATGTGGTAGCCGCTGATGGAGATGGGGTTCCACCGGGGCATCACCTTCGCGGTGTAGGCGAAGATGTCGGTGATGAAGCGCAGCGACGGCGCCGGCGGGTAGATGTAGGTCCCGCGCGCCGCGTACTCCTTGAGGATGTCGTTCTGGATGGTGCCCTGCAGCTCGGCCGGCGGCACGCCCTGGCGCTCGCCCACCGCCTGGTACATCGCCAGCAGGATGCCCCCGGTGGCGTTGATGGTCATCGAGGTGGAGACCTGGCCGAGCGGGATGCGGTCGAAGAGGACGCCCATGTCCTCGACCGAGTCGATGGCCACGCCCACCTTGCCGACCTCGCCCCGCGCCCGGGCGTGGTCCGAGTCGCGCCCCATCTGCGTGGGCAGGTCGAAGGCCACCGAGAGGCCGGTCTGGCCCGACTCCAGGAGGTAGCGGTAGCGCCGGTTCGACTCCTCGGCGGTGCCGAAGCCGGCGTACTGGCGCATCGTCCAGTGGCGGCCGCGGTACATGGTCGGCTGCACGCCGCGGGTGAAGGGGTACTCGCCCGGCAGCCCGAGCCGCGCCTCCAGCCCCGGCCTCACGTCGGCGGCGACGTCCACCGGCTCGACCGGGATTGCGCTGGTGGTGAGGAACGCCTTGCGCCGCTCCGGCGCCTTGGCGACCGCCTTGCCCCAGGTCTCGCGGAGCCACCG
>JAKAEO010000315.1 GCA_021818285.1 Myxococcales bacterium | reverse complement strand
GCCGCTCGTCGCCTTCGCCGTGCTCTGGTTCCTCGGGAACCTGGCGATCGAGAACTCCTTCCTGCCGGTGGACCTGGTCTTCGAGCAGCGGCTCTACCTGCCCTCCTTCGGCCCCTTCCTGCTGGCGGCAGCCGCCGCGGTGGAGGCCCTGGAGCGGTGGCTCGGCCCGCGCCCGGTCCGCGCGTGGCTGGCGGTGGCGCCCGTCCTGGCGCTGCTGGGGGTCGCCACCGACCGGCGCAACGCCCTCTGGAACGACCCGGCCGCCCTGAACGCCCAGGTCGTCGCCGACCAGCCCCGGAACGTCATCTCCCTGCTGACCGTGGGCAAGGAGGCGATGGATCGCGGCGACCTGGACGGGGCCGAGCGCGCCTTCCGCGCGGTGCTGGCGGTGGAACCGGCGAATGCCAGGGCGCTCGGGAACATGGGCAACGTGGCCCGGGCCCGCGGCGACCTGCCCGACGCCGAGCGCTGGTACCGGCGATCGCTCGCGGTGGCGGACGGCGAGGTCGCGCCACGGGAGGGGCTGGGCGTGGTCCTCGCCGAGCAGGGGCATCCGGCCGAGGCGGAGCGGGAGTTCCGGACCATCGTCGAGCACGATCCGCGCAACGCGCGGGCCCTCGCCGACCTCGGCACGCTGCGCGACCAGGCGGGGGACCTGGCGGGCGCGCTGGAGTGGTACGCGCGCGGCGCCGCGGCCGATCCGGCGAGCGGGTACCCGCACCTGGGGCGCGGGCGCGCGCTCCTCGCCGCCGGGAGGCCCGCCGAGGCCCTGTCTTCCCTGGAGGAGGCGCTCCGGCGGGAGCCGCGGAACGCCGACGCGCTGGTCCTGGCGGGGGAGTGCCTCTCCCAGCTCGGCCGCGGCCCGGAGGCCGTCGCGCGCTGGCGCGAGGTGACGCGACTCCAGCCGGGACGGCGAGGCATCCACTTCCTCATCGGCAATGGCCTGGCCGAGGCCGGAGACCTGGCCGGCGCCGAGAGGGAATACCAGGCGGAGCTGGCGCTGGGGCCGGACAGCGGCGCACTCAACAACCTGGGCAACCTGGCGGCGGAGAGCGACCCGGCGCGGGCTCGGGCGTACTACCGCCGCGCCCTCGAGGTCGATCCCCGGAACGCGTCGGCGGCGGAGAACCTGCAGCGGATGGGCGGTCGCTGAGGCCCGCGAGGCGGGGTCACGGCGGCGGTCGATCGCGCGCGCCGGTCTCCATCGATCGGCAGGCCTGCCGGCTCCCCAGGCCGCAGGCGACCCGCAGCTCGTCGCGGGCCTCGTCGAGCTTGCCCTTCGAGCCCAGCGCCAGGGCGCGGCCGTAGTGGGCGTCGGCGTCGCCGGGCGAGAGCGCCAGCGCGCGATCCCAGAGCGCCAGCGCGCCGTCCAGGTCGAAGGTGAGGTAGCGGGCCACGGCCAGGGCGTGCAGCGCCCGGCCCGGACGCCCGGTGAGCGCGTAGAGGCGCGACAGGTCCT
Source organism: Myxococcales bacterium (assembly GCA_021818285.1). Classification (GTDB taxonomy): domain Bacteria; phylum Myxococcota; class Myxococcia; order Myxococcales; family Anaeromyxobacteraceae; genus JACRMN01. The sequence continues at coordinate 1,136 of JAKAEO010000315.1, read as the reverse complement.
CGTAGGAGCCGAGGTAGTAGGGGCTCACCTCGATGGCCTTCCGGAGCGCGACCTCCGCCTCGGCGAGCCGTCCGGCCTGGAGCAGCGCCCTCCCGGCGAGCTGGTGTCCGGTGGGGATCCCCGGGCTCTTCTCGGCGACGTCGCTCCAGAGCGAGGCGTCGTCGGCCCAGACGCGGTTGCGCGCGAACGTTGCGCCGGCGAGCACCAGCGCCAGGGTGCCCGCCAGCGCGGCGGCGGCCCGCGGCGCGCCGGGCCAACGGGCGGAGAGCTGCCGGGCGGCGAGGGCTCCGGCCGTGGCGGCGGCCAGGAAGAACCCCGCCGACGGGTAGTAGACCCGGTGCTCGAAGATCACGTCGACGATGACGACAGCGCCCGACTCGACCGACAGCGCGCCATAGAACCAGCAGACGCCGAAGGCGACGAGGCGGCGGGCCGGGTCGGCGCGGCGCGCGCTCCAGGCCAGCCAGGCGGCGAGGCCCAGGAGCGCGGCGTGCAGCACCCCGGCCGCGATCACCGCCGGCTCGGCGAGGGAGTGGGAGAGCGGGTAGTCCCAGAAGAGGTTCTGGCCCACCGGGAGGAGGAGCAGGCGCAGGTAGGTGGCGACCACGCGCAGCTCGGTGAGCAGGAAGTCCCCGTGGCCCAGGTGGAAGGCGTCCAGCGCCTGCTGCCCGCCGGCCGCGATGCGGTCGGCCACGTTCCCCGCGGTGGCGACGATGGCCAGGGGCACGGCCATGGTGGCGAGGAGCGGGGCGGTGGCCCGGACGCGCCGGGACACGGGCCCGTCGAAGAAGAGCAGCTCGGCGAGCAGCGCCTGCAGCGGGAAGGTGACGGCGCTCTCCTTGGTGAGCTGCGCCGCGACGAGCGCCGCCAGCGCGCCGGCCCACAGGCCCGCGGCCCGCGCGCGGGTGGGGCCGGGATCGACCCGCCAGGTCAGCCAGGCGACCAGCGAGGCGAGGCCGAGCGCGGTGGAGAGCGAGGCGTAGCGCTGGACGACGTAGGTCACCGCCTGGGTCTGGATGGGGTGGGCCACGAAGAGCAGCGCGGCGGCGAGGCCGACGCGATCGGCCCAGGGCGCGATCGCTGAGCGCGAGAGGAACGGGGAGCGGAAGAGGAGGATCGCGAGCTCGCGCAGCAGC
>JAKAEO010000095.1 GCA_021818285.1 Myxococcales bacterium | reverse complement strand
TGGCCGGCGGCGACGCGCAGCGCCTCCGGCGTGCCTGCGCCGCCCCGGGTGCCGAGCCCGACCAGGCAGAGCCGCGCCGCCGGCAGCCGCCCCAGGGTGTGCAGCACCAGCGTGGCGTCGGCCTTCCCGGTGAAGCCCTCGTCGCGCACCGCCGCGGCCAGGTGGCCGGCCAGGCGGCGGTCCAGGTCGGCGAGCGGCCCGGCGAGCGCCTTCACCTCCTCCTCGGTGACCGGGAGCGCCAGGAGGTCGGCCTCGGCGGCCGCCGGGGCCGTGCCGCGCAGGTGCAGGGTGGGCATGTGGGGCTCCTGTCGGGGATGCGGCCGGGCGGGTGCCCGGCGCGGGGGTCGGTCAGGGGTGGCCGGCCTTCTCCAGGCGGGCCACGGCGTCGGAGGCCTCGGCGGCGCCGCAGACCGGCGTGAGCTGGGGGGTGCCGAGCAGCCCCTTGCTCTCCCGCTTCGCCTGCGCCAGCGCCTGGAGCCGGGGGAGCGCCGCCGGGTCGCCGAGCTCCGCCAGCCGGCGCACCGCCATCCGGCGCAGCTCGCAGTCGGGGTCGGCGAGCAGGCCGCCGTAGAGGGCGAGCCGGTCGAGCTGGGGCTCGATCCCCATGGCGCGGGCCAGCTCCACCGCCCGCAGCCGGGCCCGGATCGGACCGGGCCCGCCCGCCGCCGCCAGCACCGCGGCGTGGGCCGGCGCGCCGGCGCGGTTCAGCACCTGCGCCGCGGCGTCGGCGACCGGCCGCTCCGAGAGCAGGGCGTCGGCCAGCGTGGTGTAGGCGCCGGCGTCCAGCGAGGCCGGGTCGATGGCCTGCGCCGCCCCGTAGGCCTCCACCGCCGCCGGGGTCCCGCCGGGCAGCTGGGCGAGGGCCCGCCCGTAGAGCAGCCGGAGCCGCGCGTCCCCCGGGTGGCGCGGCAGGGCGCTGGCCAGCACCTCCCGCGCCTCGTCCGCCTTCCCCGCTGCGAGCAGCGCGGCGGCCCGCTCCTCGGGGCGGGCCCGCTGCCAGGCCCCGTAGCCGATGCCCACCGCCAGCGCGGTGGCGAGGGCGCCGGCGACGAGCAGCAGCACCCGTCCCCAGCCGCGGCCGGCGGCCTGCACCGGGAGGTCGTCGAGCGGCAGGGTGACGACCGGCGGGACCTCCGTCGCCCCGGTGGCCGCGGGCGGCCGCGGCGTCGGCACCGCGCCGGGCGGCGGGGTCGCCGGCGTGGCGCGGGGGACCGGGCTCGGGCCGCCGCCGGGCGAGAGGCCGTTCTCGAGGTCCAGGGCCAGCTGCCCGGCGCTCGCCGGGCGCTCCGCCGGCTCCTTGGCGCAGGCCCGGGCCACCGCGGCGAGCAGCAGCGGCCAGGCCTTCAGCTCGGGCCGTGCCTCGGCGAGCGAGGGGACCGGCCGGGTGGCCTGCATCAGCACCAGGCCGCGCGCGTCCTGGGCGTGGAAGGGGTGGCGCCCCGCCAGCATCCGCCAGGCGATGAGCCCCACCGCGTAGAGGTCGGCCCGCGCGTCCACCGCCTGGCCCATGGCCTGCTCGGGCGAGAGGTACTCGGGCGTGCCCACCACCATGCCGGTCTGCGTGTCGCTGGGGGTCCCCGGGTCGGTGAGCTTGGCGATGCCGAAGTCGAGGATCTTCGCCACCGGCGGCTCGCCGACCAGGAAGACGTTCTCGGGCTTCAGGTCGCGGTGGACCACGCCGCGCTGGTGGGCCGCCTCCAGCCCGCGGCACACCTGGGCCAGGATGGGGACGACCACCTCGGGCCGCATCGCCCCCTCGCGCCGCAGCCGCTCGAAGAGGCTCTCCCCCTCGAGGAACTCCATCGCCAGGAAGAGCCAGCCCTCGGGGCTGCGGCCGAAGTCGGTGACCCGGACGATGTTCGGGTGGGCCAGGGTGGCGGCGATCTCCGCCTCCCGCCGGAAGCGCTCCACCAGGTCGGCGGAGAGGGTGAGGTCGGGGCGCAGGACCTTGATGGCCTGGTCCTTGCGGAGGTGGACGTGCTCGGCGCGGAAGATCGCGCCCATGCCCCCCGAGGCGAGGTGCGAGACCAGCCGGTAGCGCCCGTCGAGCGTGGCGCCGACGAGGGCCTCGGGCCGGAAGGGGGCGAGGGCGGGCTCCACCGGCGCCGATCCTACCGCCCGTCCGTCGCGGCGGGGCGCTTCCCGTGCCGCGCCGTCACCACGGTGTGGATGCCGCCGCGGACCAGGAAGTCGCCCACCACCTCGATCCAGCGGGGCCGCAGGGCCCGCACCAGGTCGTCGCAGATGCGGTTGGTCACCGCCTCGTGGAAGGCCCCCTGGTCGCGGAAGCTCCAGAGGTACAGCTTCAGGCTCTTCAGCTCCACGCAGCGGCGCGCCGGCACGTAGCGGATGCGGATGGTGGCGAAGTCGGGCTGGCCGGTCCGCGGGCAGAGGCAGGTGAACTCCGGGCAGTCCATCGAGATCTCGAAGGGACGCTCCGGGCGCGGGTTGGGGAAGACCTCGAGCTGCGTGCTCGGCTGGCTGGGCATGGAGCCCCCTTTCTAGCACCGCGCGGGGCCGCGCGCCCCGCCGGCCTTCAGGCCGGCCGGTCGCGGCGCACCGAGGCGAACCAGAGGTAGGCGCACAGCCCGGCGAAGGCCAGCGCGCTCACCGTCTGGGATATCGGCTCGTTGTCGTAGAAGGGGGTCTTGAGCCGGTCCTCGGCGTACCAGGGCAGCAGGCGCAGCCCGGCGCCGAGGACGCCGCCCAGCGCCCCGCCGGCCATCAGGCCCGAGGCGATGATCACCCCGCGCTCGGCGATGGCCCGGCCGGCGGCGCCGCCCACCTTCTCCGAGCGGCGGCCCAGGAAGTGGGCCAGGAAGCCGCCCACCAGCGCCGGCGAGTTCAGCTCCAGCGGCAGGTACATGCCGAGGGCGAAGGTCAGGGCCGGGACCTGGAGCATCTCCATCACCACGGCGACGACGGCGCCGACGCCGAAGAGCAGGTAGGCCACCGGCTGGCGGCTCATGAAGCCCTCCACCAGCGCCTTCATGATGGAGGCCTGCGGGGCGGCCAGCACCGCGCGGGCGTCGCCCGGCGCCGCCTCGCCGAACTGGTAGCCGCGGGCCAGGACGTAGATGGTGCCGGCGGCGGCGACCGAGGCCACCACCACCCCGAGGAACTTCACCCGCTCCTGGGCGGCGGGCGTCGAGCCCAGCCAGTAGCCGGTCTTGAGGTCGGTGATGGCCTGGCCGGAGACCGAGAGGGCGGTGCAGACCATGCCGGCGATGGCCATGACGAAGAACATCCCGGTCCGCCCCGAGACGCCGAACTCCAGCAGCACCACCGACGAGATGATGATCGTCAGCATGGTCATGCCCGAGACCGGGTTGCGGGCGGTGGTGGCGATGGCGTTGGCGGCCACCGAGGTGAAGAAGAAGGAGAAGACCAGGGTGAGGAGCAGCCCCAGCACCATGGCGCCGGCCGAGCCGTCCAGCCCGCGCAGGAAGAGGGCCACCGCCAGGGCGCTCACCACCACCCCGAGGAGGATCTGCACCACCGGCACGTCGCGGTCGGTGCGCTCCAGCCCCTGCTCGCCGCCGGCCCGGAAGGCCTTCACCGCGATGCCGAAGGAGCCGGCCACGATCCGCAGCGACTTCAGGATCCCGAAGATGCCGGCGGTGGCGATGGCCCCGACGCCGACGAAGCGGACGTAGCTCCGGAAGATCGCGGTGGCGGTCATCTGGGCGATGGGCACGTCGCCGGGGTAGACGACGCCGCCCGGCAGGTGGCGGCCGACGAACCAGACCAGCGGCACCAGCACCAGGTTGGAGAGCACGCCGCCGGCGCAGAGCAGCAGCGAGGAGCGCAGCCCCATGACGTAGCCGAGGCCGAGGATGAAGCCGACGGCGTCGAAGGAGAGGACCATCCGGGCGCGGGTGGCGAGGCCCTCCACCGCCGGCACGAAGCGGAAGTCGACGAACTCCTTCCACACCTGGAAGGTGGTGACGAAGAAGTCGTAGGCCGCGGCGATGCCGGTGGCCTGGAGCAGGAGCTTCGCCTGCGAGCCGCCCTTCTCGCCGGTGATGAGCACCTCGGTGATGGCGGTGGCCTCGGGGTAGGGGAACTGGCCGTGGGTCTCGCGCACGAAGTAGCGGCGCAGCGGGATGAGGAAGAGGACGCCCAGCACGCCGCCGGCCAGGCAGAGGAAGGTGGTCTGCCAGGGGTGCGGGTCGAGCTTCAGGATGTAGAGCGCCGGGAGGGTGAAGATGGCCCCGGCCACCACCGCGCCGGAGACGCCGCCGATGCCGGTGATGATGACGTTCTCGAGCAGGGTGGAGCGGCGCGGGTAGACCCGGGCCAGGCCGATGGCCAGGATGGAGATGGGGATGGCCGCCTCCATCACCTGGCCGACCTTGAGGCCGGAGTAGGCGGAGGCCACCGTGAAGATCGCGCAGAGCCCCAGCCCCCACAGGATCGAGCGCCAGGTGGACTCGGGGACCCGGTCGGCGGCGGCGATCACCGGCCGGTAGCGCTCCCCGGCGGCGAGCGGCCGGTAGGCGTTCTCGGGGAGCGAGCGGGTCTCGGTCGAGTCCATCGGGCCTCCGGGAGGGGCGTCACGCCCCGTGTCGGTGCGCCGCAGTGTAGCGCCGGTCCACCGCGCACCGGCGTGCTATCGTCCGCCCCCGACGGAGGCCCGACCGACATGCCCGCGAAGCGCAGCGCCCCGAACGCCGCCAACGCCATCCTGGGGATCGACACGCTCTGGGGCGGCGACGTGATGAACCCCTCCGGCACCGGCCGCTTCATCGCCGACTCCTGGTTCTCCGACGAGAAGCTGCCGCCGGCCTACACCCACCCGGCGGCGGCGCGGCTGCGCGAGACCGGCGGCGTGGCGGCGAAGGAGCCCGACGCCGCGGCGATCGACGCCTACCTGGCGGCGGTGGACGTCCCCGGCGCCGTCGCCCGGATGGCCGAGGAGGGGCGCCGCACCCCCGGCCTGCACGGCGCCTACCTGGCCGGCGAGGCGGAGTGCCTGGGCGTGATGTGGGAGCTGGTGCAGGAGCTGCGGGGCCGCGGGCCCAGGGTCCCCTACGAGCGCTGCGTCGTCGCCTCCACCGGCCGTCCCCCCGAACCCTCGCGCCCGGAGGCGAAGCGCGCCCGCGTGGCCGAGCTGCTCGGCAAGGCCGGCCACGCCACCGGGACGCCGGCCGGGCTGCTCGCCGCCGTGGACGCCTGGCGCGCCGCGCGGCTGGTGCCGCGCAAGTCCATCCGGCAGCTGGCCGGCGCCTTCATCGCCGAGCTGGAGGAGGGGACGCGGCGCCACGTGGTCCCGCACCTGCCGGCCTCGCTGCGCGGCGTGCCCCGGGCCAACATCGAGTTCCTGCCCATCGAGGACGCCTGGTTCTCCGGGTCGATGAACTACGTGGGCCGGGCCCGCGACCGGGACGGCTCCCCCCGCTACGAGGCCACCTACGAGATCAACGCCTCGCTGCAGATCTCGGTGCCGGAGTTCGCGCAGCTCGTCTCCCACGAGGTGGTGCCGGGCCACGTCACCAACTTCGCGCTGATCCAGGGGCTCTACGTCCGCGGCAAGCTCCCCTTCGAGGCCACCGTCCTGACCATGAACACCCGGGGCGCCGCCCTCTCGGAGGGGCTCGCCAACAACGCCATCCTCATGGCCCACGGGGTCACCGAGGTGGAGGAGCTCCCCGACGAGGACCTGCAGATCGGGACGCTGCTCGCCCTGCTGCAGGACGACGCCAAGAACCAGTCCTCCTGGCTCACCTGGAAGGAGGAGCGGCCGCAGGCGGAGGTGGCCGCGGTGCTGCGCAACGAGTACCTCTGCTCCGAGGAGCGGGCCGACAAGCTCTCCGGCGCCTGGGGGCGCCACCCGCTGCTCGGCCGCATGTACCTGCCCGCCTACCGGGCCGGCACCGAGAAGGTGGCCGAGCTGCGCCGCCGCCACCCGCCCGAGCGGGTGATCCCGGCGCTGTACTGCTGCGCGGGGCTGGTGGACGTGGTGACCATCGACCAGGCGCTGGCGCCCGCGCCGGCCCGCCGGAGCCGGCCGGGCCGGACGCCCGCGAAGCGCCGCAAGGCCGCCGGGACGCGCCGCCGTCGCTGACGCGTCGCGCTACCCACATCGGGCGACGCGAGGAGGCCGCTGGGCGGCGGGAAGGGCCGGCCAGCGGTCCCCTGAACCGCACGGCGGCGCGAGCGGCTCACGGTAACGTGCTAGGGTCTTCGTCCCGGGCCGCGCGAAGCGGCCGAACGGGTGCCCCTCGGCACGTCCAACCCGCAGTCCAACAGGTCACCGGAATGAGAAACCTGCCCAAGATCGTCGGAGCACTCCTCCTCGGCGCGCTCGCCGCGACGGCGTCGGCCGCGGACACCGTCAAGATCGCCCTCACCGGCCCCTACTCGGGCGGATCCGCCCCCATGGGCGTGTCGACCCGCGACGGGTCGAAGCTCGCCATCGCCGAGATCAACGCCGCCGGCGGCATCCAGGTCGGCGCCAAGAAGATGAAGATCGAGGTCATCGAGCGCGACGACGAGGCCAAGAACGAGCGCGGCGTCCTCATCGCCCAGGAGCTCGCCTCCATGCCCGACCTGGCCGGCGTCATCGGCTCGGTGAACACCGGCGTGGTGATGGCGGGCGACAAGTACTTCCAGGAGAAGGGCATCACCAAGATCATCTGCCCGGCCGCCGGCTCGGCCTCGATGACCCAGTGGGCCGGCCCCAACGGCCCGAAGACCCTCTCCATCTTCCGCTTCGCGGCGCACGACGGCCTGCAGGGCGCGATGGTGGTGGAGGAGGCCATCCGCCAGAAGTTCACCAAGGTGGCCATCCTGCACGACTCGACCAACTACGGCGTCTCGGGCCGCGACGACCTGCTGAACCAGATCAAGCTCCAGGGCAACAAGCTGCAGGTGGTGGCCCAGGAGAAGTTCAACATCGGCGACAAGGACATGACCGCCCAGCTGCTGCGCGCCAAGGCCGCCGGGGCCCAGGCGGTGCTGATCTGGGGCATCGGCCCCGAGCTGGCGGTGGCCGCCAACGGCATGGCCAAGCTGGGGATGCACGCCCCGCTCATCGGCGGCTGGACCCTGGCGATGTCCAACTTCATCGACAACGCCGGCAAGAACGGCAACGGCACGCTGATGCCGCAGACCTTCATCGAGGAGCCCTACTCGCCGCGCGCCAAGGCCTTCATCGAGGCCTACCACAAGGCCTACCACGTGACCCGCATCCCCACGCCGGTGGCCGCGGCGCAGGGCTACGACGCCGTCCTGATCTTCGCCGCCGCCGTGAAGCAGGCGGGCAGCACCGACACCCACAAGATCGCCGCCGCGCTCGAGGACCTGAAGGAGCCGGTGAAGGGCGTGATCGCCACCTGGCACCACCCCTACTCGAAGTGGGATCCCATGCACTTCGAGACGCACGAGGCCTTCCGCCGCGCCCAGGTGGTGATGGGCATGGTGCAGGACGGCAAGGTGGTGTTCGCCAACCCGGCCGATCGCGAGCGGCTCGCCAGGGAAGCGCGCTGACCGTCTCCGGGCGCCCGGAGGGGATCGCCCCCTCTCCGGGCGCCGCGCTGCACCGGCTCCACCGTGCCCCTCTCCATCTACGCGCAGATGACCGTCAGCGGGGCGCTGATCGGGCTGATCTACGCCCTCATCGCCTACGGCTTCCAGCTCACCTACGCCACCAGCAAGAGCATCAACTTCGGCCAGGGCGAGCTGGTGATGGTCTCGGCCTTCTTCAGCCTCACCCTCGTCGACCTCGGGCTGCCCTACGCGCTGGTGGTGCCGCTGGGGCTGCTCTTCGGGGCCCTGCTGGGGCTGGCGGTGGAGCGGGCCGGGGTGCGGCTGGCGCTGGAGCAGAAGAGCGAGGGCTGGATCCTCCTCACCATCATCATCGGGCTCTTCCTCTTCTCGGCCGCCGAGAACATCTGGGGGCGCGACGACCGGCCCTTCCCCACGCCCATCCCCTCCGACGCCTTCCAGGTCCTCGGGGTGGACGTCACGCCGCTGGAGGTCTCGGTGGCGGTGGGGGTGTTCGCGGTGATGGGGCTCATCGAGCTGCTGAAGCGCGGCACGCTGCTGGGCAAGGCCTTCGAGGCGGTGGCCAACGACCGGGACGCCGGCGAGCTCATGGGCATCTCCGCCACCCGGACGGTGATGCTCTCCTACGGCCTCTCCGGGGCGGTGGCGGCCCTGGCCGGGATCCTGGTCTCCCCCATCACCACGGTGGGACCGACCATGGCGTCGGCGCTGGTGCTGAAGGCCTTCTCGGTGGCGGTGGTGGCGGGGCTCGACTCCGGCTTCGGCGTGGTGCTGGTCGGCATGTTCCTCGGCGCCCTGGAGAGCCTGGCGAGCTTCCAGCTGGGCAGCGGCTGGCGCGAGGTCCCGGGCCTGCTGCTCCTCATCCTCGCCCTGGCGGTGCGCCCCACCGGCCTCTTCGGCAAGGCCGTCATCCGCAAGGTCTAGGGGATCGCGCGCATGCTCAAGCGGCTGCTCCTGGTGCGTGGCGCGGAGACGGCGCTGTTCGCCGTGCTGGCGGCCCTGCCGCTGGCGGCGCACAGCCCCTACGCCATGGGGCTGCTCACCCTGCTCGCCATCTACGGCATCCTGCTCATCGGCCTCGACGTCACCGTCGGCTACCTGGGCCAGGTGAACCTCGCGCAGGTCGCCTTCCTGGGGATCGGGGCCTACGCCGCCGGCGTGGGCGTCACCCGCTACGGCCTCGGGCTGGTCGCCGCGCTGGTGATCGCGCCCCTCCTCGCCATGGCGCTCGGCGCCCTGCTGGCGCTGCCGGCGCTGCGGCTGGAGGGGCCGCAGTTCGCCCTCGCCACCCTGAGCTTCACGGCGCTCACCACCACGGTGCTGAACGAGCTGGAGTGGCTCACCGGCGGTGCCCAGGGGCTGTCGCTGGACCGCCCGCCGCTCCTCGGCCACCGGCTCGGGCCGGCCGGCTTCTACTGGCTCTGCCTGGCGCTGCTGCTGCTGGTCTGGATGGCGATGCGCAACCTGCTCTCCTCGCAGTGGGGGCGGGCCTTCGAGGCGCTCCGCGACAGCCCCATCGCCACCGACGCCATGGGGGTGGGGACCTACCGGCACAAGGTGGCCGCCTTCGCCTTCGGCTCGGGGCTCGGGGGGCTGGCCGGCGCCCTCTACGCCTTCAACTTCCAGTACCTGCAGCCGCAGACCTACGTCTACGAGCTGACCGTCATCCTGCTGCTCGGGGTGGTGCTGGGCGGGCGCAAGAGCCTGTGGGGCGCGGTGGTGGGCGCGGTGCTGGTGGCGCTCCTCCCCAACCTGCTCTCCAGCCGCACCCTCTTCCTGGGCTTCTCCATGGCCGGCTTCCTGGTGGCCGCCGCCACGGCGGCGCGCGGCCTGGCGCGGCGGACGGCGCGCCCCTTCCAGGCGCTGGCCCCGGTGGTCGCCACCGGCGTGCTGGTGGTGGGCGGCCTGCTGGTCCACGCCACCGAGGACTGGCGCAAGGCCATCTTCGCCCTGATGCTCTTCTCGGTGGTGGTGGGGCTGCCCGAGGGGCTCATGGGCTTCGCCTCCCGCTTCCTCTCCCGGGCGCTGCGGATCGCGCCGCCGCCGCTGCCGGCCCCGTCGCCGCTCGACCAGGTGCTGCCGCCGCGCGCCGCCGGGCGCGAGGTGCTGCTCGAGCTCCGGGAGCTGAAGCGCCACTTCGGCGGCGTGCGGGCGGTGGACGGCGTCGACCTGTCCGTCCGGGCGGGCGAGATCCACGGGCTCATCGGGCCCAACGGCTCCGGCAAGAGCACGCTGGTGAACGTGGTCTCCGGCCTCTACACCCCGACCGGCGGCGCGGTGTCCCTGCGGGGCGCGCCGCTGCCGGCCGGCAGCCTCTTCCGCACCGCCCGCGCCGGGGTGGCGCGGACCTTCCAGAACCTCCAGCTCTTCGTGGGGATGACGGCGCTGGAGAACGTGATGGTGGCGCTGCGCGACGTCTACCGGGTGCCGCTGCCGCTGGTGCTCCTCGGGCTGGGGCGGGCCGAGGAGCGGCGCGCCCAGGCCGACGCGCTGGCGCTGCTGGAGTTCGTCGGGCTCGGGGCCGAGGCGCGCACCCCGGCGAAGGACCTCACCTACGGCGCCCAGCGCTTCCTGGAGATCGCCCGGGCGCTGGCCCGCAAGCCCGAGGTGCTGATCCTCGACGAGCCCGCGGCCGGCCTGGCCCATCCGGACGTGGTGAAGCAGGTGGAGATCATCCGCCGGGTGAGCCAGCGCGGCGTCACCATCGTCCTCATCGAGCACCACATGGACGTGGTCTCGCAGCTCTGCGACGTGGTCACCGCCCTGGACGGCGGCCGCATCATCGCCGAGGGGAGGCCCGACGAGGTGAAGCGCCACCCCAAGGTCATCGAGGCCTACCTGGGCGCGGCGGCCGAGTCCCAGGCCGGCGCTGCCGGCTGAGACGGAGACCGGGATGCTCGTCGTCGAGAACCTGCACGCCGGCTACGGGTTGAGCGAGGTGCTGGACGGCACCTCGCTGGAGGTGAGGTCCGGGGCGGTGGTGGCGCTCATCGGCGCCAACGGCGCCGGGAAGACCACCACCATGCGGGCCATCTCCGGCCTGGTCCGGCCCTCCCGGGGGCGGGTGCTGCTCGACGGCGCGGAGGTGCAGGGGATGGAGGCGGCGCGCATCGCGCGGCTGGGCGTGGCCCACTCCCCGGAGGGGCGCAAGGTCTTCGGCCCGCTCTCCACCGAGGACAACCTGCTGCTCGGCGCCTACCGCCACCTGCCGCGCTTCTTCGGCTTCCGCGCCCGGGCGGCGCGCGACCTGGACCGGGTCTACGAGCTGTTCCCGCGCCTGAAGGAGCGGCGCGGCCAGCCGGCCGGCACCCTCTCCGGCGGCGAGCAGCAGATGCTGGCCATCGGCCGGGCGCTGATGGCGAGGCCCAAGGTGATGCTCCTCGACGAGCCGTCGATGGGGCTGGCGCCGGTGATCGTGCAGGAGGTCTTCCGCACCATCCGCCGGCTCAAGGCCGAGGGCGTGACCATGCTGCTGGTCGAGCAGTTCGCCCGCTCGGCGCTGGAGGTGGCCGACTACGCCTACGTGATGGAGCGCGGGCGCATCGCCACCGAGGGCACGCCCGACCAGCTGCGGCGCGACGAGCGGGTGCTGGCCGCCTACCTGGGCTGACCCGCGCCCGCTCGCGGGGCGGGGCCGGTCCCCCGCCGGACCGCGAGCTAGGCGCCGGCGGCGGGGCGGGCCCGCCGGCTCACCCCGTAGACCCAGACCGTGAGCGCCAGGAAGGCGCCGAGCCCCAGCCAGTTCCCCCAGGACGCGAGGAACGGGCCGATCCCCGGGGCCCGGGTGAGGTCGGGGATGAGCGGCCGGTGGAGCTGGTCCTCGGCGAAGCGCAGCAGCGCCGCCAGCACCCCCACCAGCGCCCCGCCGGCGATGAAGCCGGAGGCGACGAGCGTCCCCTTCTCGTGGCGCGCCCCGGCCAGCGCCGCGTCCTTCGACGAGCGGCGCAGCAGCCAGGCCACCCCCGCCCCCACCACCAGCGGCGAGTTCAGGTCCATGGGCAGGTACATGCCCAGGGCGAAGGCCAGGCCGGAGACGCCGCACAGCTCGGTGGCCACCGCGAAGACCGCCCCCACCGCGTAGAGGAACCAGGGGGCGCCGCCGGTGCCCATCACCCCGCGGAGCACCGCCGCCATGGCGTTGGGCTGCGGCGCCGGCAGCGGGTCGGGGTGGAGCGGCCCGGGGGAGAACCCGTAGACCCGGGCCATGAGGAAGATGACCGCGGTGGTGGCGGCCGAGGCCACCACCGAGCCGAGCAGGTTCGACACCTCGATGCGGCGCGGGGTCGCGCCCAGCCAGTAGCCGATCTTGTACTGGGTGACGAGCGAGCCGCTCATCGAGAGGGCGGTGCAGACCACGCCGCCGATGAGCAAGGTCTGGATCATCCCCGACTGGCCGGAGAGCCCCAGCG
>JAKAEO010000314.1 GCA_021818285.1 Myxococcales bacterium | reverse complement strand
GCCGGGGGGCGCGGGGCGGCGCCGGAGCGCCCCGCCGCCCTCGCGGCCGGGCGGCGCGGCACGAGCCGCGCCAGCAGCAGCAGCCCGAGGACCAGGGCGAAGAGCACCGGCTGGCGTTCGTCGGCCTTCACCCGCCAGACGAAGTGCACCACGCCGCCCAGGGCCGCCAGGTAGGCGAGCCGGTGGAGCCGCTTCCAGCGGCGGAAGCCCAGCCGCCGCACCGAGGCGTCGCTGGAGGTGAGGGCCAGCGGCAGCAGCAGCAGGAAGGTGGCGAAGCCGACGGTGATGAAGGGGCGCTTCACCACGTCCGCGGCGATGGCCCGCAGGTCGAGCGCCTGGTCCACCCCGGCGTAGGCGACGAGGTGCAGGCAGGCGTAGCCGAAGGTGAGCAGCCCCAGGGCCCGCCGGACGCGCAGCGGCCAGGCCAGCCCGAGCTGGGCGTTCAGCGGGCCGGCCGCCAGGGTCGCCGTCAGCATCGCCAGGGTCCAGAAGCCGAGCCGGTCGAGCAGCGCCTGGATGGGGTTTGCGCCCAGGCCGCCGGTGGCCCCGTCGACGGCGATCTTGGCGAGGGGCAGGAGCCCGACCGCCACCGCCGCCGGGACCAGCCAGGAGCGCCGCCGCATCAGAAGTTCTTCCGCAGGTCGATGCCGGCGTAGAGCGAGGCCACCTGGTCGGCGTAGCCGTTGAAGGGGAGCGTCGGCCGCTTGAAGAAGTCGCCCAGCCGGCGCTCCCTGGCCTGGCTCCAGCGCGGGTGGTCCACCGCCGGGTTCACGTTGGCGAGGAAGCCGTACTCGGTGGGCGCCGCCAGGTTCCAGGTGGTGGCCGGCTGCTCCTCCTGGAAGCGGATGGAGACCAGCGACTTCGCCCCCTTGAAGCCGTACTTCCACGGGACCACCAGCCGCAGCGGCGCGCCGTTCTGGCCCGGCAGCACCCGGCCGTAGACCCCCGCCACCATCAGGGTGAGCGGGTGGACCGCCTCGTCGATGCGCAACCCCTCGACGTACGGCCAGCGGAGGACGGGCCAGCGCTCGCCGGGGAGCTGCTTCGGGTCGAGGAGGGTGGTGAAGGCCACGAACTTCGCGCGGCTGGTCGGCTGCACGCGCTTCACCAGCTCGGCGAGCGGGAAGCCCACCCAGGGGACCACGATCGACCAGGCCTCCACGCAGCGCATCCGGTAGACGCGCTCCTCGAGCGGGAACCAGGAGAGGAGCGTGTCCACGTCCACGGTGACCGGCTTCTTCACCTCGCCCTCGATGCGCACCGTCCAGGGGCGGGGGTGCAGGCTGCCGGCGTTGCGGCGCGGGTCCTCCTTGTCGGTGCCCAGCTCGTAGAAGTTGTTGTAGCCGGTGACCACGTCCCAGGGGCTCTGCTTCTCGCCCCCGGCCATGTCCACGCGGCGGGTCACCGGGAGCGCCGCACCCTCCGGGCCCCCGGCCCGGGCGGAGGCGGGGAGCATCGCGCCGACGGCGCCGGCGGCGCCGAGCTTGAGGAAATCGCGCCGGCGGAGCCACAGCGCCTCGGGCGTGGCGTCGCGCTCTCGCAGGTCGGGTCGGAAGGGCATGGCGGCTCCTCTCGTCTCCCTCGGACTCGGGCGGGCCTCGATCGTTTCGGCGGCGCCCCGACCGGGTGGATAATCGGCCCATGGCCCTGGCGCCCGCGTTCCACGGGGCGTTCGACCGGCTCGCGATGTGGGCCGAGGACCGCGTGGCGCGCCCGCCCGATCCCTGGCGGCCCGGGCCGGACAGCCCGCTCGACGCCTTCGGTCCCCTGCCGCCGGCCCCGGCGCCGCCCGCCGCGCCGGGCTGGTGGCGCTTCCCCGCGGCGCCCTGGGGCGGCCCGCCCGGCGACCAGGTGACGGTCCGGCTCCACGCCGCCCGCGGCCCGCGCCGCGGCACCGTCCTGCTGGTGCCGCCGTGGAAGGTGCCGGGGCGCTGGCTGCTGCGCGGCTGGGTCCGCGGGCTCGCCGCCGCGGGGCTGGAGACCTGGCTGGTGACGCCCCCCCACCACCTGGAGCGGGCCGCGCCCGGCGGGCGCGGCGGCGAGGCGGCGATCGGCAACGACCTGGGCGCGGTCCGCGAGACGCTGGCGCGGACGGTCCGCGAGCTGCGCGCCCTGGCGGCGGCCGCCGCCGGCCGCGGCCCGGTCGGCGCCGTCGGCCTGTCCCTGGGGGCGCTGGCCGCGGCCCACGCCGCCACCGGGCCGGAGCCGCTCGACTTCGCGGTGCTGGTGGCGCCCCCGGCCGATCTCTTCCGGACCTGGGAGGCGACGCCCATCGGCGCGCGCTACCGGCGCCTCGCCGAGCGGGCCGGGACACCGCTGCCCGGCGAGCCGGAGCTGCGCGCGCGGCTGGCGCGGCTCTCGCCGGCCGGGCGCGCGCCCACGGCGCGCCGCCTGCTGGTGGCGGCCGGGCGCCACGACGCCATCGTCCCGCCGGAGGGTCCGGCCGGGGTGGCGCGGGCCTGGGGCCGGGAGCCGCGCCTCTACCCGCGCGGCCACCTCACGCTCCTCCTCGCCTGCCGGGCGCTGCGCCGCGAGGCGGCCGCGCTGGCGCGCCAGGCGGTGGCGGCGGCCGGGAGCTGACGCGTCGGGCGCGGCGC
>JAKAEO010000313.1 GCA_021818285.1 Myxococcales bacterium | reverse complement strand
CCGCGAGGCCCTGGCCGACGACTACGCCGGCCCCGAGGCGAACTGGCGCAGCCGGTCGCTCGCCAGCATCGCCAGGGTGCGGGCCGAGCGGGACTCCCTGCGGGCCGAGGTTGACCGGCTGACGCTGGAGGTCCGGGATCACCGCACAGCCGAGGCGTCCGCGTGGCAGGACCGCACAGAGGCGCTGGCCGAGCGGGACTCCCTGTCCGCGCGGCTGGGCGAGGCCGAGGGGCTGCTGCGGTCTTGTCAGAACATCGGAGAAATCCGCTTCAAGACAAACGTTTTCGCCAGTCAGGTGGCGGACGAGATCGCCGCCTTCCTCGCGGCGGTTCCGAAGGCGAAGGAGGGGACATGACGGTGACGATCTACTTGGACATGGCGTCGGGCTACGCGTGGTCGCACGTGCAGCCGCTGCCCGGGATGCTGGGCTCGGTCCCGGCGAAGAGCGCCGGCGTGCGGCGCTACAAGATCGTGGTCGAGGTGGACGACCCCGCCGAGCCCGACTCGGTCCAGGCGGCGCACGCTGCTCTGGAGGACGAGTCTCCCGCGTCCCCTGGCGGCACCCGATGAGCGCCTGCACCCTGACCGAGCCGCACGACTGCGTGAACGTCCGGGCCGCCAACTCGTCGCTGCGGCGCCACCTCGACCGCGCCTGCGAGGACCGGGACGCCGCCCGCCGCCGCGTGGCGACCCTGGAGGCGCGGCTGGCCCGCGTGCTGCGCTACGGATGGCAGGACCATGGCCGGGGCGCTGAGGGCGTCGAGCGGGGCGGCGTGTGGTCCCGGAAGCGCACAGGGGGTGGACGGTGACGGCGGAGGACTTTGGGAAATGGAGAGCGTGCTGGAGTTTCCTCCGCGGCGTGGCCGAGTCTCCGCACCGGAGTGCTTCGGTGCGCGATGTCGCGAAGGGTCTGGCTGCGGAAGTCTACGGGATCATGGACGAGTACGATCCGCCGCATGAGCCGGGGTCCCGGAAGCGCGGGGAGAGGGGCCGCTAGCCGTGGGCGCGTCCACGAGGGCCTGACTTGCCGCCCCTGCTCACCGTCCAGGATCTCGCCGCGACGCTGCGCGTCAGCCGCGCCCAGGCCTACCTGTTGAAGGATCGCATCGGCTACGTCAGAGTGGGGCGCCGCTCCATCCGCTTCGAGCCTGACGCCGTCTTCGCCTACGTCGCCGCCCAGCGCCGATGCCTAGAACCCGCTCCCGCGTCTACCGCCGCCCGGACTCCCCGTTCTGGTGGGCCTGCTACTCCGGCCCCGACGGCCGGCCGGTCCGCCAGTCCACGGGCTGCCGAGATCGCAGCTCGGCTGATGCGTGGCTCGCGGTCCGCGAACTAGAGCGCGTCAGGGCCGACGCCGGCATCCCGGTCGCCAGGCCCGTCCAGCTCCTCACCGCCACCGCCGACTACCTCGCCGAACGCGAGGTGGAGTGGTCCGCGAAGTGGTGGGGCACCGTCGAGGGCTTCGTCCGCCTCCAGGTGGTCCCGCACTTCGGCGCCAGCCGGACCGTCTCCAGCATCACCCGCGAGGACGTGGCCCGCTTCCGCACCGCCCAGGTCGGCCGCCCCAGCGCCCGCGGCAAGGCCGGGAAGCCCGTCTCCGCCTCGACCGTCAACCGGCTGATGTGGGCCATGGCCGCCTGGGGCGCCTGGTGCGTCGAACGCGCCTACCACACCGAAAACCCCTGGAGCGGCCACGACAACCTGCCCGAGGACCAGCTCCCGCCGCCGGCCGTCGAGGCGGCCCAGCTCGAGCAGCTCCTCGCCGCCCTGGAGGATCCCTCCGGTCCCCTGCCCTCCCACGGGCGGCGCCCCAACCGCTTCCCCTGGCGGGCGCTCTTCGAGGTCGCCGTCGAGACCGGACTGCGTCGCGGCGAGCTCGGCCGGCTGGCCCGCGCCGACATCGACCGGGCGGAGCGCCGGGCCTGGATCGTGAGCAGCCACGCCCGCGGCCACAACAAGGCCCGCCGGCTGCGCTCGGTGGCGCTCTCCCGCCGGGCGCTGGCGGTCATCGACGCCCAGGCGCTGCGGCAGGACGGGCTCGTCTTCGGTCCGGTGCCGGACCCGCGGCGCGCCTTCGCCAGGGGCGCCAAGGCCGCCGGCCTGGGCCGGGTCTGGCTGCACCTGATGCGGCACACCGGCGCCACCCGCATCGGCCGCGCCGGCGCCAGCCTCGCCGACCTGATGGGTTTCGGCGGCTGGGCCAGCGTCAAGATGGCGCAGCGGTACACCCACACGGACCACCGCCGGCAGCTGGAGCTGGTGGACCGAGCCTCGGAGGGGCACGACCGGGGCACGGAAGCGAAACCGGGCGGCCAGGATCTCTCCTAACCGCCCGGTTTCTTTGTGGACCCGACCGGGATCGAACCGGTGACCTCCTGAATGCCATTCAGGGACAGATCCTAGGAATTCCAGGGCTTAGGCCGCTTCTACCGTCCAGCCCGTGCTACTGAATCCGGGCGGTTGGCAGGGCGAGGGGCACGACCGGAGCACGCGCCAGCCGCCCCCAGCGCCCCGCCAGCGCGCTCCCCGGCCCCGCCCCTCCTCCGGCCCTCGGCGGCCGGCGAACGCCTCAGGGCGGCCCGCCCAGGCGGTCAGGG
>JAKAEO010000312.1 GCA_021818285.1 Myxococcales bacterium | reverse complement strand
CCGGGAACCCGACCCCGGCCGCGAACCCGGCCGCGAACCCGGCCGCGAACCCGACTCGATTGCGCGGCCCCGCGGTTCGCGCTAGATTCATCGCATAGGAGTTATATAAACATTATGCGAACCGCCCGACCGCGATCGACCGCCGTGCGCGCCAAGGTCCGGAGCTTCTCGGCCACCGACCTGGACGTGGCCATGCTCGACGCCGTGGCCCGCTACCACGGCCTCACCAAGTCGGGGACCATCGTGGGGCTCGTGCGCCGGGAGTTCTGGCGCCTCTTTCCCGCCGGGACGGGCGAGATCCGCCCCGCCGCCGGCGCCCGGGTGAAGTCATGAACCTGCCGGTCCACCCCATCCACGATCCGGTGGCCACGCCGCTGGCCGGCGCCGACCTGGCGCCCTCCGAGATCCGCGAGCTGGAGGAGGAGATCGCCCTCCTCAAGCGTCGCGAGGACGCCGTCATCCTGGCCCACAACTACCAGGTGCCGGAGGTGCAGGCGGTGGCCGACTTCGTCGGCGACTCGCTGCAGCTCTCCATCCAGGGGCAGCAGGCTCCCCGGTCCACCATCGTCTTCTGCGGGGTGCACTTCATGGCCGAGTCGGCCAAGGTGCTCTCCCCCGGGAAGCGGGTGCTGCTCCCCAACCTGTCGGCCGGCTGCTCGCTGGCCGACTCCATCACCGCCGAGTCGCTGGAGGACTGGAAGGCGCGCTACCCCGACCACGCCGTGGTCACCTACGTGAACTCCAGCGCCGAGGTGAAGGCCCTCTCCGACATCTGCTGCACCAGCGCCAACGCCGCCAGCGTGGTCCGCTCCCTGCCCCAGGAGAAGATCCTCTTCACCCCCGACAAGAACCTGGGGGCCTGGGTGGCGAAGAAGGTGCCGGAGAAGGAGGTGGTGGTCTACGACGGCTGCTGCCCGGTCCACGACGTGCTGCGGGCCTCGAGCGTGGACCGCGTCAAGCACGACCGGCCCGGGGCGGTGGTCATCGCCCACCCCGAGTGCCGCCAGGACGTGGTGGCCATGGCCGACGAGGTCTGCTCCACCACCGCCATGCTCTCCGCGGTGCAGCACTTCCCCCGGGCCCGGACCTTCATCGTCGCCACCGAGCACGGCATCGTCCACCAGCTCCGGCAGCGCTACCCGGACCGGGAGTTCGTGGTCGCCGACGGCTGCATCGGCTGCCGCATGCACTGCCCCTACATGAAGATGATCGACCTGGTCATGGTCCGCGACGCGCTGCTCCGCGGGAAGCACGAGGTGGTCGTCCCCGCCGACGTGGCGGCCGGCGCGCGCCGGGCGCTGGAGCGGATGATCGCCGTGCCCCGCGACGCCTGACCCGGCCGCCGTCCCCGCCGGGCGACCGGGCCGCGCGCCCGCGGGGCGGCCCGTCCCTCCCCCGCCGCTCAGCCCTGGCGGGCCTCCAGGGCGCGCAGCTGCTGCACCAGCGTCTCGACGCCGCCGGCGATGCTCACCGTGCTGGTGTCGAGGGTGGCGTCGGCGCGGGAGTAGAGCGGCTCCCGCTCGGCGAGCAGCGAGCGCAGGTCCGCCATGGCGTGCTGCCGGCCGGCGGTGGGGCGGGTGTCCCCCTGCTTCAGGACCCGGTCGAGGTGATCGGCGGGCCGCGCCCGGAGCCACACCGAGGTGCAGCGCTGCAGCAGCATGTCGAAGGCCTCGGAGTCCGTGACGATGCCGCCGCCGGTGGCGAACACGGCGCGATCGTGCTGGTCGAGGAAGCGCCGCAGGACCTGGAACTCCACCCGCCGGTACCAGCGCTCGCCGTGGATGGCGAAGATCTCGCCCAGCGACAGCCCAGCCTCCGCCTCGATGAGCCCGTCCAGCTCGAAGAAGGGGCGCCCCAGCCGCGAGGCGAGCCGGGGGCCGATGGTGGACTTCCCCGAGCCGCGGAAGCCCAGCAGGGCGATGCAGCCGCGCCGGTCGGCGGCGTTGCCGCCGGCCAGGAGGTCGGAGGCGGTGGTGCCCACCGCGTGGGCCAGGGCCTGGAGGTTGATCACCGAGATGTTGGCCCTCCCGGCCTCGACGTCGGAGAGGAAGCGCTGGGAGATGCCGCAGCGCGAGGAGAGCTCCGCCAGCGTCCAGCCCATCGCCGAGCGCCGGGCGCGGGCGCGGGAGCCGAGCCGGGCCAGCAGCGCCGCGGGCGGCAGCGCCGGCGGCGGGGGCGGGGTTCGCCGGGGGCGTCGCATCCCGGCAATATCCTGCGTCGGGCCCGGCGCCGACAAGCGAAATGCTGCAGGGGGCGCGGACGGCGCGCCGCGCCCGCGCCGCCCTTCCTTGGGCCGCCCCGGGGGACCGCGGTATAACCGGCCCCGATGAACCGGCTCAAGCTGTGGGCGTTCGCCCTGTTGGTCCTCGCGGCGGGCGCGCTGAACCTCCACCTCACCTCGCAGTGGCTGGCCCGCGCCGCGGTCGCCGAGGCCGACCGCGACCTGCGCGCCGCCGCCGGCCAGC
The DNA here is from genome assembly GCA_021818285.1 of Myxococcales bacterium. Taxonomy (GTDB): domain Bacteria; phylum Myxococcota; class Myxococcia; order Myxococcales; family Anaeromyxobacteraceae; genus JACRMN01. The sequence goes on along the minus strand of JAKAEO010000312.1, from coordinate 141 downwards.
TCGACGCCCGCTCCCGGCTCCTGGCGGCGCAGGCCGCCGCCCTGGCCGACGCCGCGGCGCGCGCCCCGGCGGTGCTGGCGGCCCTCTCCGAGGAGGGGGACGGCGACGCCACCGCGGCGGCGGCCCTGGCGGTGACCGCCG
>JAKAEO010000094.1 GCA_021818285.1 Myxococcales bacterium | reverse complement strand
CGCGGAGATCGTCGCCCGCATCCGCGCCGAGGGCTGCGACGCCGTCCTCCAGGCCTCGACGGGCGGGGCGGTGGGGATGGCGCTCGAGGAGCGGCTGGGCTCGCTGGTGGACGGCGCCGAGATGGGGACGCTGAACATGGGGACCATGAACTTCGGCGACGGGGTCTTCGTGAACTCCCGCCCCGACGTCGTCCGGGTGGCCTCGCGCCTGCGGGAGCGCCGGCTGGTCCCTGAGTGCGAGGTCTACGACGCCGGGATGCTGGAGACGCTGGCCTGGCTGCGGGAGAAGGGGCACCTCGCGCCCCCCTACCACGTGCAGTTCGTGCTCGGCGTCCCCGGGGGCATGGCCGGGACCGAGCGCAACCTGCGCTTCCTGGTGGAGGGGCTCCCGGAGCCGGCCCACTGGTCGGTGGCGGGCATCGGCCGGTGCGAGCTGCCCATGGCCGAGGTGGCGCTGCGCCTCGGGGGCCACGTGCGGGTGGGGCTGGAGGACAACCTCTTCCTCTCGAAGGGGGTGCCGGCGCGCGGCTCGGGCGAGCTGGTCGCCGCGGCGCGGCGCGCGGCGGCTGCGGCGGGGCGGGCGCCGGCCACGCCGGCGGAGGCGCGGCGGCTGCTGGGGATCGGCGGAGCCTGACCGCGCCGGCGCGCGGCTTGACGCCCCGGAGCGGCGCGCGCTAGCGTCCGCCGCTCGACGCACCCGGCGTGCGGGGCGATGGGGACGCAGGACCGGGATCGGGGGCTGGCGGGCGGGGGAGGGAGCAGCGGACGATGGCGGCAGAGCTGTGGCTGAAGCGGTTCCGGGCGCTCCACGCCGCGGCCCGGAAGGGGAACCTCTCGCCCACCGAACTGGCCTCCTACCGGTCGGGCCGCGACGAGCTGGCGCGCGCCCTGCTGGCGGCGCAGAACGCCACGGTGCGCGCCGGCGAGTCGCCCCGGCGCCAGCTCCGGGCGGCGCTCGCCCTGCAGCTCGAGCTGGACATGGGCAAGGAGAAGGTGAAGGGCATCACCCTCGACGTCTCCTCCGGCGGCGTGGGGCTGCTGCTGGCGAAGCCGCCGGTGCTCGGGGACCTGGTGAAGGCCTCGCTGCGCCTCCCCGGGCAGGAGCCGGTGTCGGGGGTGGCCCGGGTGGTGGACGTCAAGGTGCTGCCCGGCAACGCCCGCGTCGCGCTGGCCTGGAACGGCCTGCCGGCCGGGGAGGTCGAGCGGCTGGAGCTGCTGGTGTTCGACCGGGTGCTCGAGCAGCTCGGCTGAACGCGCCGCGGGCGGAACCCCGGGGCCCTGCCAGGCCCGAAGTCCCGCCCGCGGCCGACCGCCCCCGCGGCTAGGTCTTGGGCTTCGCCAGCAGCTCGACGTCGACGTCCAGCTGCACGGTCCAGAGCATCTTGCTGCCCCCCGGCTGCAGCTTGTCGTTCAGGAAGAAGACCGGCCCGGTGAGCAGGTCGATGGCGGGCGTGAAGTAGAGGTAGATGCCCCCGCCGGCTGCGGCCATCGCGTTCTTCCCGGTCTGGACGTCCGCGGCCAGGACGATCTTGTTCAGGCCGGGCAGGCCGACCGGGATGTCGGGCGTGTTGTAGCCGACGAGGAGCCCGGCGTTGGACTTGGCGCCGGTCTCGTCCACCAGGAGGTCCTTGTTGCCCACGTAGCCGCCCACGATGAGGTTGCCGACCGGCCCGATGGTCTTGCTGATCTCGGCGTGGAACACGTCGTAGTTGTTCTGCCCGGGCTTGGTCTTGTCGGTCTGCAGGCCCACCCCGAAGACGCCGGCGCTGATCCCCGGGAACCAGTCGCCGAAGGCGCCCTCGGGCACGCCCAGCTTGGCGTTGAGGAGGAAGCCGCCCTTGGTGTAGCCGGGCACGGCGTAGTTCAGGTCGAAGCCGATCTCCGCCTGCAGCTTCTCGAAGGGCAGCACGCCCATGGTGAGGCCGGTGTCGATCGGGTAGTTGCCGGTCTCGCCGAAGTAGGTGTCGTAGGTGATGTGCGGCACCAGGTACGGCTGCACGTAGGTGGTGGCGGGGGTCCAGTACGTCGTGGACGGCGTCGCGCGCGCGCTGGCCGCGGCCGCGAGGAGCGTTCCCAGCGCCAGCGCCTTCAGGGCCTTCTTCATCGAGTCCTCTCCTTGGAGTGTGGGCATGACCGTCGGTGTTGCGCGTCCCTCCCGGTTGCAGCCGTCGTGCCGTGCCGTCCGAGGCGTGAATTCCCCGGAAATGGCGCGCCCGCCGCGGCGCGTGCGCGCCGGGCGGGCGGGGAGCTGCGGGGGAACCGGGCAGCGCGGCGCGGGGCGGGCTACCCCTCGGCGGTGCGGTGCGGCGGCGCGGCGAAGGAGGAGCTCTCGTCGGCGGTGATGTAGGCCCGCTCGCCCGACTCGGCGGCGTCCATGCCGCTCCACTCGTCCTGCTCGTCGGCGCGCAGCGGGGTGACGGCGCCGACCAGCTTGAGGAGCAGGAAGGAGAGCGCGCCCGACCAGGCGTAGGTGGCGACGACCCCGACCGCCTGGATCCCGAGCTGCCGGAGGCCGCCGTCGGCCCCGTCGGGGTTCACCGCCTTCGAGGCAAGCAGGCCGGTGAGCAGCGCGCCCAGGGTGGCGGCCACGCCGTGGACCGCGAAGACGTCGAGGGAGTCGTCGAAGCCCAGCCCCGGCCGGGCCCGGACCGCCAGCAGCGAGGCGACGCCGGCCAGCCCGCCGAGCAGCAGCGAGGAGAGCGGCGTGATGAAGCCGGCCGCCGGGGTCACCGCCACCAGGCCGGCCACCGCGCCCGACGCCAGGCCCACGCCGGACATCTTGCCGTGAAAGAGGAACAGCTCGAGCAGGCCCCAGGCCAGGGCGGCCGCCGCCGGGGCGAAGAAGGTGTTGGCGAAGGCGTAGCTCGCCAGGCCGCCGGAGGAGAGGGCGCTGCCGCCGTTGAAGCCCAGCCAGCCGAACCAGAGCAGCCCGGCGCCGAGGATGGCGAAGGGCACGTTGTGCGGCAGCACCGAGGGGCGCTTCAGGCCGCGCCGGTTGCCGAGGACCAGGGCGAAGACCAGCGCCGCGGCGGCGGCGTTGATGTGCACCACCGTGCCGCCCGCGAAGTCGAGGGCCCCGAGGCGGCGCAGCCACCCGCCCGGCGCCCAGACCCAGTGGGCCACCGGCGAGTAGACGACGACGGTCCAGAGGGCGACGAAGAGGACGAAGGCCTTCACCCGGACCCGCTCGACGATGGCGCCGGAGATGAGCGCCGGGGTGATGACCGCGAACATCGCCTGGAAGAGCATGAAGGCGAGGTGGGGGACGGTGGGGGCGAGGTCCGGGGCGATGGCGGCGCCCACGCCGCGGAGCCCGGCCCAGGAGAGGCCGCCGACGAAGCGGTCGAGCGCGCCGCCCGGCGCGAACGCCAGGCTGTAGCCCACCAGGGCCCAGAGCACGCCCACCAGCGCCATGCACACCAGCGAGAGGATCATGGTGTGCACGACGTTCTTGGCCCGCACCAGCCCGCCGTAGAAGAAGGCCAGGCCGGGGGTCATGAGCAGCACCAGGCCCGCCGAGACCAGGACGATGGCGGTGTCGCCGGTGTCGATCCGGCCGGGGGTCCCCGCGGCGGCGACGGCAGGGACGAGGGCGATTCCGAGGGGGAGCAGTCGTCGCAAGTGGGCCTCCGTGGATTGCGCGCTGCGCACCTTTGCAGCAGCCGTGCCCGCAAGGAAGGCGCCGGATTTCAGCGCAGGCGCTGCCCGGTCGCCAAGCGGTGCCCGGTCATCGGGCACCTCCCTGCACGGGTCGCGCGCAGCCTGCCGGGCCGTCGCTCGCTGGTCCGGCCGAGCGTTCACGCATCGGGCTGTCTCGTGTCCGCGGGACGGCCGCCGATCTCCGTTGGGTCGTAAATATTCATGCGCGATCTCGGTCGGTTGCGGGTTCTGCCGCCAAAATCGCGCACACACGCCGCGTGAGGCTCGCGGGTTCGCGCCCGACGCAGCCTGAAGGTCGGTTCTTTGGAGCCGGGGAAAATCCGGAGCCCATACGGGTGAATATGCATCCACGGCAGGAACGCAGCCATCGCCCGAAGGCCGTGCCCGGCACCGGGAGCTCGCCTCCTGACCAGCGCCGATGACGGTTCGAGACCCGCACTCCTGGTCATGGTCTCGGGGGTGGGTGTCCGGCGCCAGGGGGACTTCCTGTCGCACATTTGCGTGCCTAGGCTCACCTCGCTGGAGGGACGTGTCGGGTGCGCTGGGCGGAGGGGGCTCCTCCCTGCCCGACACGGCGGAAAAGAGTGAACGCGTTCGTCGAGGGCCTGCCCGCGGGGGGCAGCGCCTTGACGTGCGCCAGCGAAGGAGGGCGAGCCTTGAAGGACATCCTGATGCGACTGGGCGCCGTCTGCGCCATCGTGCTGGCCGCGGGGAGCACGGCGAGCGCGCAGATCCCGTTCACGCGGCTCAACGCCGACCCGACGGCCGCCAACGCGGCCTTCCCGCTGCAGAACGCCTTCGGCCCGTCGGGGACGAACTACCAGGTGAACTACCCTTTCCCGGGCCAGTGCCTCGCCAGCCCGGCGAACGCGGCCATGTTCCCGACCCTGCCTGCCTGCGGGGCGCGGGCCGCGTCGAGCTTCGACTGCGTCGCGGGTGTCTCGCACCGCACAGCCGGCGGCTGGGCCGCCTGCGGCGCGCCCATCCCCTTCGCCGTGGTGAACCCGGTGATCCCGTCCGGCGTCGTCGCCAACGCGATCGCGACGCCCAAGTTCGCCTGGGAGGTGCTGAATCCGCCGGACTACTCGCCCGACACCACCACCTATCCCGGCGCGGATTACTACGAGATCGGCGTCCACGAGGCCTGGGGCTTCCAGGTGCTGGCCGGATACGGCACGCTGCCCGGCCTCGGCGGCGTTCCCAATCCCCAGGTGGTGAACCCGGCGGGTCCCTCCGTCCCGAACGGCATGCAGTGGACCGGGCTGCTCTGCAACACCACCGGCGGCTGCACCTGTCCGGCGGACGCAACCGGGCCGTTCCGGGCGCAGTACTGCAGCTTCGGCGGCAAGGTCCCGCTGGGCGCCCCGCTGTTCACGCCGGTGTGGGGCGTGGGCCAGATCAACATGGGCGGCACGCTGGGCGTCCCCGTCGTCGGCGCGTCGAGCCCCTGGTCGCAGAACAACTACGTCGCCACCTGGCCCTCCATCAGCATCCGCGGCACCAGGGGACGCCCGGTGGTGGTGAAGTGGGTCAACGAGTTCCCGGACAACCACGTCCTCTGCCCGCACCCGGACGCGGCCGACTGGGCCTGCGCCATCGACCGCACCTTCATGGGCGTGAAGGCCACGATGGATCCGGCCGCGGCCAATGACCTCTCCGGGGTCGGCTTCGACGGCGTGAATCCGTTCGGCAGCCCGCAGCAGCCCGACAACTCGTGGGTGACCCACCTGCACGGCGGCGAGATCCCGCCCGGCACCGACGGCTTCGCGGAGAAGTGGTTCGGCAACGCGACGACGGCGCCGAAGTACAACGACCCGCTGAAGTCCCGCCTGGTGATCCCGGCGTTCGAGAACCCGTCGGGCATCGCGCTGACCCGCCCCGCCGGCAACAGCGACCTGTACACCTACCCGATGGTCCAGGAGGAGGCGACCATCTGGTTCCACGACCACACCCTGGGCAAGACCCACCACAACGTCATCGCCGGCCCCGCCGGCTTCTTCCCGGTGAAGGAGCCGCTGAAGCACGGCAAGGTGACGGCGGGGGCGTGCGCCGCCGCGGCCGGGCAGACCTGCGACTACACCTGGCTCGATCCGGTCACCGAGCCGCGCGGCGCCGCCGGCGCGCCGCTCTACGACATGCTCCTGGCGATCCAGGACCGGTCGTTCAACGACGACGGGAGCATCAACCTCGCCAACGGGAACGGGCAGCCCATCCCGGCCGGCCTGATCGTGGCGCCCGGGACGACCCCCATCACCCCCGGCGTGAACCCGCTGGTCCACCCGCTCTGGGTCCCGGAGTACTTCGGCGACCACGTCCTCGTGAACGGGGTGCTGTGGCCCAAGAAGACCGCCGAGCCGGGCTGGTACCGCCTCCGCCTCGTCGACGGCTCCGACTCGCGCTGCTGGACGCTCGGCTTCCAGGTCTCGGCGCTGCCGCCGGCGCCGGGAGCCAACGTGACCTTCGGCGTGCCCTTCTACATCCTGGCCAACGACCAGGGGTACATGAAGAACCCGGTGCTCGCGCCCAAGAACCAGCTCACCATGTGCCCCGGCGAGCGGTACGAGCTGCTGGTGAACTTCGGCGCGCTGCCCGGGCTGGTCGCGGGCGCGCCGGCCAACGTCTGGATGGTGAACACCGCCCCGGCCCCGTTCCCGGCCGGCATCTCGCCGCAGTCGAGCAGGAGCCCCTACGCCGACATGAACGTCGTCATGAAGTTCCAGGTGCAGGGGGCCGGCGGCATCAAGAGCTGCGGCATCAACGGCGCCCCGGCGAGCCTGACCTGGGACCCGGCGCTCCCTGCGGCGGCCAACCTGGCGACGGCCTGCATGCCGGCGAACCCGGCGCTGCAGACCGACCCCTCCTACCAGGACCTGCGGCCCGTCGCCTGGCCAATCGCCGCCGCGCCGGGCGCGAACATCGCGTTCCGGGACGGCAAGAGCCTGAAGCCCATCGTCCGGCAGGTCTACCTGAACGAGCGGGTGGACGGCGTCACCCTGGCCCCGATGGGCATGCAGCTGAACGGCGTGCCCTTCGAGTACAAGGTGACCGAGACGCCGAAGCTGGGGACGCGCGAGATCTGGCAGTTCGTGAACCTCACCGTCGACGCTCACCCCATGCACCCGCACTACGTGAAGAACCAGATCATCGCCCGCCAGACCTTCAACGTGGGGGCCTACAAGGCGCTGCTCTGCGGCAGCGCCACCTGCCAGCCGGGCACCGCCCCGGGCGGGGAGATGCAGGTGGTCCCTGACGTCACGCCGACGCTGACCGGCCAGCCGACGCTGGTGACCCCGCTCGCGGTGGACGGCGGGTACAAGGACGCGGTCCAGGCGCCCCCCGGCATGGTGACCTCCATCGTCGCCGACTGGATCCAGCGGTACGACTCCAGCAAGCCGGCGAACGCCCCCGGGACCGCCGGGTGCACGGCGCCGGGCTGCGCCGCTCCTTACTCCTACGATCCGGTCACCTCGGGCCCGTTCGTGTGGCACTGCCACATCAACTCGCACGAGGACTCGGAGATGATGCGGACCAGCCTGGTCGTGAACTAGCGCACTCGTCCCGGTCCGGACGGACGGGGGGGCGGCGCCGCCGGGCGCCGCCCCTTCGCGTCCCGGGCCTCCCGCCCGGCCGGGGCGGCTCAGGGAGTCACGACGTGGGGGATCCGGTAGCGCTCGCCGGTCCTCGCGTCCGGCGCCGGCACCACCTGGCCGCGAAGCAGGCCCTGGACGCACGCGATGGCGCCGGGGCTGGCGGATCCCTGGGTGTCGACCGGGGCGTCGATGATCCGCAGCGCGCCGGCGGTCGCCTCCACGTGTAGCATGAGGACCGCGGCGCCCTGCTCGGCGACCTGCCCGGCGTCCTTCGTCTCCGTGTAGTTGTCGGTCTCGGCGACGCGACCACCGCGGGCGCTGGCCTGCGCGAAGCACGTGGCGATGCTCGACTGCAACTCGTTGAGCCGGACGTTCAGCGCCGCTCCCGGCGGGCCGAGCCTGCCCAGGCGGGGAACGGGTGGAACCGCCTCCCAGGTCCCTGGCGGAGGCTCCGGGGGACGCGGGCCGTAGACCGGTGGCGAGGGAGGAGGCCCGAGCGGCGCCGGCGTCAGCCGCGACAGGTCCGGCGCGGGTGCGGCGGTCGGGGCTGGAGCAGGGTCCTGCGTCGCCGGGGGGAGGGCGAGCACGGCCGGCGAGGCCGCCGCCGGTGCCGGCTCCCGCGACATGAGGTAGACCGCGAGCATCGCCCCACCGGCCAGCAGCAGGATGGCGCCCACGGCGACTGCTATCTTCGTCATGCGGGTCCCCCTGGCGAATCACGCCCCTGGAGCGTCACCTCGACGGCGATGGCTCGCGCCCGGGAACCGGCGTCGGCGGGGCGACGGCCGCCGCGGGAGGCGCTGGCAACAGCGCCTCCGCCGCCGCCTGGAGGCCTCGGAGCTGCTCGTTGAGGCCGCCGAGCCGCTCCGCGATTGGCCGGGCCTTCCCGATGCAGTCGTCCAAGTCCTCGCGGGCCGCGGCGAGGACGATGGCGCGACGCGGCGCCCCGCCCGGGCGCATCGCCCCCTCGAGGTGAAGCATCGGGTACTGGCAGGCCCGGGTCTTGTCCACGACCCACGGTATGGTCGCGAAGCGCCAGTTCTCCATCTGCACCTTGCGGTACCGGGCCAGCAACTCTCCGGCCCGGCCCGCGTCCGGATCGTCCTTCTTGGCGGCCAGCGCCTCGAGCCGCTCGCCATACTGGCGGGTCTTGCCCGTCCACTGGAGGCGGCTCGAGACCGAGAGCTCGATGGCGAGGCGCTCGTTCACCTCGTACCCTGATCTCCACCGGGCCTGATCCTCGGGGACGCCCGGAGGCGCCACCAGCCGTTCCTCGGCGCTCGCGCCCGAGAGGCGCCCCTCGGCCGGTCCGGCGGCCAAGGCGGTCTTCCCGGGGGACGCCGGCGCGTCCGCGGACGGCCGGGCGGCCGCGGTCAGCAGGGCCCAGCAGGCGAAGGCCGTGGCGATCATTCGGGCATCCTACCCGGGCCGGCGGGGCCCGTCAGCCGCACGCTTCCCGTACAGGGCACGGGCGCTCCGCGACCCGAGCGCCCCGCGCCGGGCCGCGCCGCCCCTCCACGGGCCATCGACCGCGCCCGGCTCCCCGGGGCAAGATGGCCCGGCGCCGTGGGACCAGCGACCCCGCGCGGAGGGAGCCCCATGACCACCATCCCGAGGGCCGTGGCCCTGCTGGCCCTGGGCGCCGCCTGCGCGGCCCCGCGCGCCCAGGGGGGAGGCGTATCGACGGCGGCGGGCGCGGCGGCGCCACCCACGGCGGGGCCGGCCGCGCCCGCGGCAGCGGTCGCCCCCGACGAGGCCTCCGGCCTCTGGCGTGCGGCGCGGTGGGGAATGTCGGTGGAGGAGCTCCTCGCGGCCTTCCCGGGTGAGGCCCGTCGCCTCGACCCCGAGATCCGGCTCGCCGACGGCGACGTGGTCGCCGCGGGCGTCGATGGCCAGGTCGTCGCCGGCCATCCCCTGGTGGTCCGCTTCGTCTTCACGGACGGGGGGCTCTCGATCGTGAGCCTGCGGTCGCCGGCGGGAGCCTACGCCGGCGAGCGGGTCTACCGCGATCTCCAGGCCCACCTGAAGGGCCGGCTGGGCGCGCCCACGTACGAGGTGGTCGAGAAGCCCTTCGTCGAGCAGCGGCAGACCCGCTGGGCGCTGGCGCGGGGCGTCGTGGACCTGAAGGCCATCCCCGGCACGGTGGTGCTGATGTACAGCGCCTCGCCGCCTGCTACTCCACCCGCGGCTCCGGGTGCCTCCTCGGCGGGGCCTTCTTCTTCGCGGGCGCCTTCTTCTTCGCGCCCTTCCGGGCCGGCGCCTTCTTCTTCTTCTTCTTCGAGGGCTTCTTGGCCGCCTTCTTCTTGACGGCCCTCTTCTTCGCCACGGCGTGGGCCTTCTTCACCGCGGGCCGGGCCGGCTCCACCCGGGGCGGGGGCGGGGGCGGGGCGACGTAGGGGTCGTCGTCGGAGGCGGAGAGGAGCGAGCGGGGCATCCCGCCGGCGACGCGGAAGCCGGCGCGGTTCAGCTCCTGCTCGGCGACCGCCCTCTCGAGCCAGCCGCGGTCCTGCGGCGCGAGACCGGCCTTGTCGACGGTCGCGGCGGCGCCGGCCCGATCGCCGGCGCGGGCCTGGAGCGGGGCGAGGAGGAGCGCGGCGTGGGCCCGCTCGACGGCCGGGGTGCCCTCGCGGTCGTCGAGCACGCGCGCCAGCGCCTCGCGCGCCTCGGCCACGCCGGCCAGGCCGGAGAGCGCCAGCTTGCCGAGGCCGTAGGCGGCGCGGGCGTGGGTGGGCGAGGCGATCAGCGCGGCCTCGTAGGAGCGGCGCGCGTCGGCGGGCATCCCGGAGCGGCGCTGGACGTCGCCGCGAAGCGCCAGGGCGGCCGGGAAGGTGGGGTCGGCCTCGACGGCGCGCCCCAGGGGCTCGGCCGCGGCCCCCAGGTTGCCGGCGAGCAGCGACGTGCGCGCGAGCAGGGTCAGCCCCATCGGCCCCGGCGCACGCGCGGCGTAGGTGGCGGCCGTCCCCGCCTCCTGGCGCCCCAGCGCCAGCGCCGCGTAGGCGAGCTGGGCGGCCTCCGGCACCTCGGGCGCCCGGCCCGGCTCGACGAGCAGCGCCTCGGCCTGGTCGGCGGCCCGTGCGTCGCGGTAGTCGGCGAAGAGCATCGCCAGGGCGAAGGCCCGCAGCGAGCCGGCCTGGAGGGGGTCGAGCTTGGCGAGCGGCTCGAGGAGGCGGGCGGCGTCCCGGTACCCGGCGGCGGTGTCGGCGCGCAGCAGCAGCCGGGCGCGGGCGGTGCCGTCGCGCAGCACCTGCGCCCGGTGGTGGGCGCGGTACGCCACCGCGACGCCGGCGGCGACCGCGATGCCCGCCACGACGGCGGCGGGCTTCATCCAGCGGGGGGGGCCGCCGGCGCGCACCGGCGGCGGCTCCAGCTCGAGGTCGGCCTGGAGCGGCTCTTGCGGTTCCCCGGCCGTCCCCGGCTCCTCCGGGTCGCCGGGGCCGCGCGAGGTGGGTTCGGTCATGTCGCCGGCTGCGGAGGGCGGGCGCTACCCGCCCTTCAGCTCGCGCTCGTCCTCGCGGGCGACGCCCGAGAGCACGTCGTTGACCGACGGGAACCTCATGATCTCGCCACGGGCGATGCGCCAGGCCTGCTGCACGATCCAGGACAGCGACCGGTCCTGGCGGTTCGCCTCGGCCTGGATCTCGTTCAGCATGTCCTCGGGGAAGTACAGCGATTGCTTGCGCTTGTCGGTCCCGGCCATCGGCGCTCCGTGGAAGTGTGAGATCCTGCTAACTTGTACGCCCCCGGGCCCGATGTGGTCAAGGAAGCGGGCGGCCGGATCCCTTCACCTTCCGACAAGGTCCGCAGACGACCCGCACCGTGCAAGCTACTGAAAAAAGTGAGGAGCCGGCATTCCTGCCGGCTCCCCGTGGGCCCAGAGGGGGAGGGGGGGGACCCCTAGGCCCATTGATGAAGGTGTCTCGCCGAGGCGCCCCCGTCAACACATTCGGCGTGGCATCGGAGTCCGGGCACGACGCCAGGGTGTCCCCCGGCCACCGGACGCGACCCCGGTGCGAATCCGCCTGCGCCGCCCCCCGTCTTCCACCCCGATGCCATACGCGACGGGAACGCGCACCGGCCGCGAGACTATTCCCGGGAACGTGACTCGTACCGCCCGCCCCCACCCCTTCGAAGCGGGCGTCGCGGAGACGCTCCGCCGGCGCCGGCTCGCCAAGCCCGGGGAACCACTGCTTGTTGCCCTTTCCGGCGGTCCGGACTCGACCGCGCTCCTCGCGGCGCTGAGCGCCTTGTCGGCAGCGGGTGTGAGCGGGCCGGTCACGGCCTGCCACGTGGATCACCGCCTGCGGCCCGGCAGCGAGCGGGACGGGGAGCACTGCGCCCGCCTGTGCCGGGAGCTGGGCGTCCCGCTCCTGCTCCGCGCCGTCCACGTCGAGCCCGGGAACGTCCAGGCGCGGGCGCGGGCGGCCCGGTACGCGGCGCTCCGCGAGGCGGCGGCGGGCGCCGGCGCGGCGCACGTCGCCACCGGCCACACGCGGACCGACCAGGCCGAGACGGTGCTCCTGCGCCTGCTGCGCGGCGCCGGGGCGCGCGGCCTCGCCGGCATCCCGCCGCGGCGGCGGAGCCAGGGGGCGGCGGTGATCCGGCCCCTCATCGACCGCTCCCGCGCCGAGGCGATCGCCTACCTGCGCGAGCGGGGGATCGGCTGGCTGGAGGACCCGAGCAACGCCTCCGACCGCTTCCTCCGGAACCGCGTCCGCCGGGAGCTCCTGCCGGCGCTGGCGGCGATCGCGCCCGCCGCGGAGGCG
>JAKAEO010000093.1 GCA_021818285.1 Myxococcales bacterium | reverse complement strand
CAAGAAGGTGCTGGTCGAGAACCAGGAGACCCTCAACCGCATCGCCGCGGCGCTGCTGGAGCACGAGACCATCGACGCCGCCGACATCGAGAAGCTCGTGTCGGGCGGCACCATCGAGCGGCCGCCGCCCACCCGCCCGCCCGCGGCGCCGGCCGGCGAGAAAGAGAAGCCGCGCAAGGCCGGGCTGCTCGACGCCCTGGGGGGCGCGCCGGTGCCCAAGCCCGAGCCGGGCAAGGCGTGATCGACGGGGCGCGCCGCCCGCCCCCGGCGCGCCGGTGCCCGGGCGGAGGGGAGGCGACGATGCGCATCCGGATCGGGGCCCGCCTCCTCGAGGGCGCGGGCCCCTTCCTCATGGGGGTGGTGAACGCCACGCCCGACTCCTTCTCCGACGGCGGGCGCTACCTCGACCCCGAGGCGGCCGCCGCCCACGGGGCCCGGCTCCTCGCCGAGGGGGCCGACCTGCTCGACGTGGGCGGCGAGTCCACCCGCCCCGGCGCGCCGCCGGTCCCGGAGGAGGAGGAGGCGCGCCGGGTGGTGCCGGTGATCGAGCGGCTGCGGGCCCGCGGCCTGGGGCCGATCTCGGTGGACACCCGCAAGCCGGCGGTGGCCCGCGCCGCGCTGCGGGCCGGGGCCGACCTGGTGAACGACGTGGGCGGGCTGGCCGCGCCGGGGATGGCCGAGCTGGTGGCCGAGGCCGGCGTCCCGGCGGTGCTGATGCACGCCCGCGGCACGCCGGCCGAGATGCAGGCGCGGGCGATCTACGGCGACGTCGTCGCCGAGGTGTCGGCCGAGCTGGAGGAGGCCCTGGCGCGCGCCGTCCGCGCCGGCGTCCCGGAGGAGCGCCTGATCCTCGACCCGGGCATCGGCTTCGCCAAGACCGCGGCCCAGAGCGTGGCGCTGCTGGCCGGCCTCCCGCGGCTGCGCCGGCTGGGGCGCCCGCTGCTGGTGGGCCCCTCGCGCAAGAGCTTCATCGGGGCGATCGCCGGCGCGCCAGTGGGCGAGCGGCTCCCCGGGACCCTGGCGGCGGTGACCGCCTGCGTCCTCGCCGGCGTCGAGATCCTCCGGGTCCACGACGTGGCGGCGGCGCGGCAGGCCGCCGCGGTGGCCGCGGCCGTCCGCGACGCGCGCGCGCCTTGATCCGCCGCCCGGGAGGGCCTAGCTTCCCTCCCGCATGGCCACCGAGACCGCTCCCGCCGCCGAGGCCTCCACCGCCCGCCGCCTCTTCGGCACCGACGGGGTGCGCGGCGTGGCCAACGTCCACCCCATGACCGCGGAGATGGCGCTGCAGCTGGGCCGGGCGCTGGCCTGGATCGTCCGCTCCGGCCCGCACCGCCACCGCATCGTCATCGGCAAGGACACCCGGCTCTCCGGCTACATGCTGGAGCAGGCCATCGCCTCGGGCATCTGCTCCATGGGCGTGGACGTGATGCTCTGCGGCCCGCTCCCCACTCCGGGCATCGCCTTCATCACCCACTCGATGCGGGCCGACGCCGGCGTGGTCATCAGCGCCAGCCACAACCCCTACCAGGACAACGGCATCAAGTTCTTCTCGCGGGACGGCTTCAAGCTCCCCGACGAGACCGAGCTGCGCATCGAGCGGCTGGTGCTCGGGGAGTCGGGCGGCGCCGAGGCCTTCCGGGCGCTGCGTCCCACCGCCCATCGCATCGGCAAGGCCCAGCGCATCGACGACGCCATCGGGCGCTACGTGGTGTTCCTCAAGTCGCTCTTCCCCCGCGACCTCACCCTGGACGGGATGACCGTGGTGGTGGACTGCGCCCACGGCGCCGGCTACCGGGTGGCGCCGGCGGTGTTCGGCGAGCTGGGGGCCCGGGTGGTGACGCTCTCGGCCCGCCCCGACGGCAAGAACATCAACGCCGGCTGCGGGGCGGTGCACCCCGAGGGCATGGCCCGGGCGGTGGTGAAGCACGGCGCCCAGCTGGGCATCGCCCTGGACGGCGACGCCGACCGGGTGATCGTCGCCGACGAGCGCGGGCGGATCGTGGACGGCGACGCCATCATGGCGGTGGTGGGGCGCGACCTGCTGCGCCGCAAGCAGCTCGCCAAGCGGACCCTGGTGGCCACGGTGATGAGCAACATCGGCCTGGAGCGGGCCCTGCGCGGCGCCGGCGGGCGGGTGGTGCGCACCCAGGTGGGCGACCGCTACGTGGTGGACGAGATGCGCCGCAGCGGGCTGAACTTCGGCGGCGAGCAGTCGGGCCACCTGGTCTTCCTCGACCACGTCACCACCGGCGACGGCGTCTGCGCGGCGCTGAACCTGCTCGAGGTCATGCTGCGGCAGGGCAAGTCGCTCTCCGAGCTGGCCCGCTGCTTCGAGCCGGTCCCGCAGGTGCAGCGCAACGTGCCGGTGCGCGAGAAGCGGCCGCTGGCCTCGCTGCCGGCGGTGCAGAAGGCGGTGCGGGCGGTGGAGCTGGCGCTCGGCGGCGACGGCCGGGTGCTGGTGCGCTACTCCGGGACGGAGAACAAGGCGCGGGTGCTGGTCGAGGGCAGCGACGCCCGGAAGATCGCCGCCCACGCCGACCGGATCGTCGGCGAGCTGCAGCGGGAGCTGGCGTAGGGGGCGCGGGGGCGGCGGAGGCCCGGGCGGCGCACGGGCATCTCAGGGGATGGCCCGCGGCAGGTCGGCGCGGGCCACGGGGCGCCGCCCCTCCACCAGGGCGCGCGCCGCCTCCACCTGCCCGAAGAGCCCCCAGAGCAGCACCCCCCGCACCGCGCCACCCTCCAGGTAGTAGACCACCCCCTCGCGGAAGGGGGTCTTCCAGGAGGCGACGGTCTCCAGCCGCGCGTCGAGCCGGCCCACCGCCTCGTACCCGAGGTCGAAGAGGTCGGAGTAGAAGAAGGGCAGGTGGCGGTAGGGCCCGGCGGCGCCGGCCATGGCCCGGCCGGCGGCGCGCCCCTGGGCCAGCGCGTTGTCCTCGTGCTCGACGCGGACCGCGCCGCCCAGCGCCGGGCTGGGGAAGCGGGCCACGTCGCCGGCAGCCCAGACGTCGGGGGCGCTGGTGCGCAGCTCCGCGTCCACCAGGATGCCGCGGTCGCAGCGGATCCCGGCCCGCTCGGCCAGCGCGGTGTCCGCCTCGATCCCCAGCCCGGCCACCACCGCGTCGGCGGCGACCTCGCCGCCGCTGGAGAGGCGGAGCCGGACCTCCCCGCCGCGCTCCTCCAGGCCGGTCACCATCTCGCGGGGGTGCAGCGCCACGCCCCGTTCGCGGAAGGTCCGGGTGACGAAGTCCGCCAGCTCGGCGGGGTAGACCCGCTCGCCGATCGACCCCTCGGGAAAGATCATCGTCACCGCCTTGCCCGCCTGGGCCAGCGCCGCGGCGATCTCCGAGCCGATGAAGCCGGCGCCGATCACCGCCACCCGCCGCCCGGCGGAGGAGCGGAGCCGGTGGAAGTCGGCCAGGGTCCGGAAGTAGACGACCCGGTCGCCGCCGAAGGGGAGGCGACGGGGGCGGCCGCCGGTGGCGAGCAGGAGCTTCTCGTAGCGCCAGCTCTCGCCCGCGTCGTCGGCGAGCTCGTGCGCGGCGGTGTCGAGCGACACCGCCCGGCGGCCGGCGGCGAGCTCGAGCCCGGGGACCGGCGCGAGCCAGACGCTCGACTCCTCCTTCCCCAGCCACAGCCCCTTGGAGAGCGGTGGCCGCGCGTATGGCCGGTCCGGCTCGGCGGCGAGCATGGCGAGGGAGCCGCGGGGGTCGAGCTCCCGGATGGCGGCGGCGGCGGCGTGGCCGGTCATGCCTCCGCCGACGACGAGGTAGCGATGGGACGGCATGGCGTTCTCCTCGCCCTCCCGCCCCGGGAGATGCCGGGCGCACCGGGCCGTCGCACCGCCCAACGGGGTCGCGGGCGGGGCCGAGCGGAGTTCGTCTCCGTCTCCCCGATCCCGGCCGGGGAGTCGCCAGCCCCGGGGTGAGGGGCGGATCCAGGCCGCGGTCGGGCTCGCGCCGAAGTCGCACCGCCCCCTCCGCTGCGCTACATTCGCCGCATGCCCCCGCGCCTCGGAGTCAACGTCGACCACGTCGCCACCCTGCGCCAGGCGCGCCGCGCCACCTATCCCGACCCGGTGGCGGCGGCACAGCTCGCCGAGCTGGCGGGAGCCGACCAGATCACCATCCACCTGCGCGAGGACCGCCGGCACATCCAGGACCGCGACCTGCGCATCCTGCGGCAGACGGTCTCCACCCGGCTGAACCTCGAGATGGCCGCGACCGCCGAGATGGTGAAGATCGCCTACGACGTGAAGCCCGACCAGTGCACCCTGGTGCCGGAGCGGCGCGAGGAGCTGACCACCGAGGGCGGGCTGGACGTGGCCGGCGGGCGGGATCACGTGCGCAAGATCGTGAGGACGTTGCGCGACGCCGACGTCCTGGTGTCGGTCTTCGTCGACCCCGACGTGGACCAGGTGCGCGCCGCCCACCGGGTCGAGGCCCAGGTCGTGGAGATCCACACCGGCCGCTACTGCGACGCGCGGCTCCCCGGCGACCAGCGCCGGGAGCTGACGCGGATCATCGACGCCGTCCGGGCCGCCGCCAAGCTGGGGCTGGCGGTGGCCGCGGGGCACGGCCTGAACTACCGCAACGCCGCGCCGGTGGCCGGCATCCCGGAGATCGAGGAGTTCAACATCGGCCACGCCATCGTCGCCCGGGCGGTGCTGGTGGGCATGGAGCGGGCCGTCCGCGAGATGCGGGAGCTGCTCGCGGAGGGCGCCCGCGCGGGGGGGCGGTGATCCGGGGCCTGGGCATCGACGTCGCCGACGTCGCCCGCATCCGCCGCCAGGTGGGCGGCCGGAAGGCGGGGGCGCGCGCCGAGCGCTTCCTGGCCCGCTGCTTCACCCCCGCCGAGCGCGCCTACTGCGACGCCCGGCGCGACCGCGCCACGCACTACGCCGCGCGCTTCGCCGCCAAGGAGGCGGCGATGAAGGCGCTGGGGGCGCCGGCGGGGCTGCGCTTCACCGAGATCGAGGTGACCCGGGGGACCGGGGCGCCGGGGCTGGCGCTCCGCGGCGCGGCGGCGCGGGCCGCCGAGGCGCTGGGGGTGTCGCGCGTCCACCTCTCGCTCACCCACGACGCCGGCGTGGCGGTGGCGGCGGTGATCCTGGAGGTCGAACGGTGAGGCTGGTGGGCGCCGCCGAGATGCGGGCCATCGACGAGGTGGCCATCCGCGAGCTGGGGATCCCCGGGCTCCGGCTGATGGAGCGGGCCGGCGAGGCGGTGGCGGCCCACGCCGCGCTGCTCGCCCCGCGCGGCCGGGTGGTGGTGGTCTGCGGCGCCGGCAACAACGGCGGCGACGGCTGGGTGGCGGCGCGCCTGCTCCGGGCCGCCGGGCGCGAGGTGCTGGCGGTGTCGCTGGTGCCGCGCGAGCGGCTCCGCGGCGACGCGCGGGCCGCCCGCGAGGCCGCGGAGGCGGCCGGCGTCCCGGTTCGCGAGGCCGCCGGCCCCGGCGACCTGGAGGCCGCCCCGGGCGAGCTGCTGGTGGACGCCATCCTCGGCACCGGCCTGGGACGCCCGCCGGAGGGGCTGGCCGCCGCCGCCATCCGGCGCGTCGAGGAGCTGCGCCGCGCCGGCGCGCGGGTGCTCTCGGTGGACCTCCCCTCCGGCCTCGACGCGGACACCGGCCGGCCGCCCGGCGACTGCGTGCGCGCCGACCGGACCGTGAGCTTCGCCTTCCCGAAGCGCGGCCTGCTGCTCTTCCCCGGCGCCGCGCTGGCCGGCGAGCTGGCGGTGGCCGACATCGGGATCCCCGCCGAGGCGGCGGCGCGCGTCCCGGTGGGCTGCGAGCTGCTCGAGGAGGAGGAGGCGCGGGCCCTGGTCCCGCCGCGGGCGCCCGACGCCCACAAGGGCGACGCCGGCCGGCTGCTGGTGATCGCCGGCTCCCCGGGGAAGACCGGGGCGGCGGGGCTGGCGCTGGCCGGGGCGCTGCGGGGCGGCGCCGGCCTGGTCACGCTGGCGGCACGGGAGGAGGTGCTCCCGCTCGCGCTCGCCGGCCGGCCGGAGGCGATGAGCCTCCCGCTCCACGGGCACGGCCCGCTCGGCCCGGGCGACCTCGCGCCCCTGCTGGCCGCGGCGCGCGAGTCCGACGCGCTGGTCGTCGGGCCGGGCATCCCCCGCGGCCCGGAGACCGGCGGATTGCTGCGGGCCCTGCTGGAGGGGGCGCGCCGCCCGGCGGTCGTCGACGCCGACGCCCTGAACGCCCTGGCCGCCGCGCCGGCCGGGGGCGGGGTGGCCGGGCTGCCGGCGCCGGCGGTGCTCACGCCGCACCCCGGAGAGATGGCCCGGCTGTGCGGCCTCTCCGCCGGGGCGGTGCAGGCCGACCGCGTCGGCCTGGCGGCGCGCCAGGCGGCGGCCTGGGGCTGCTGCGTGGTCCTCAAGGGCGCGCGCACCGTGGTGGCCGGTCCCGGCGCCCCGCCGGCGGTGATCCCGACCGGGAACGCCGGCATGGCGACCGGCGGGACCGGCGACGTGCTGGCGGGGCTGGCCGGTGCCCTGCTGGCCGGCGGGATGGCCGCGCGGGACGCGGCGCGCGCCGCGGCCTGGGTCCACGGCCGGGCCGGGGACCTCGCCGCCCGCCGCCTGGGGCAGCGGGGACTGCTGGCGGCCGACCTCGCCGACGCCCTCGGCGAGGTCTGGGCCGCCTGGGAACGCTGAGTGGAAGGCGCCGGCCGCCACCTGGCCCGGGTCACCACCCGCTCGGCCCGCGCCACCGCCGCCCTGGGCGAGCTGCTCGGCCGGGCGCTCCGGCCCGGCGACGTGGTGGCGCTGCTCGGCGAGCTGGGCGCGGGGAAGACGCAGCTGGTCCGCGGGATCTGCCGCGGCGCCCGGGTGCCGGAGCGGGAGGTGGCGAGCCCGACCTTCGCCATCGTGGCCAGCTACCGGGGCCGCCTCCCGGTGCACCACGCCGACCTCTACCGCGTCGCCGACGAGGACGAGCTGCACGCCACCGGCTTCTTCGACCTGCTGGGCGGGGACGGGGCGGTGCTGGTGGAGTGGGCCGATCGGGTCCCGGGCGCGCTGCCCGGGGAGCGGCTCGAGGTGCGGCTGGAGCACGACCCCCGGCGCCCCGAGGTGCGGCACCTGGCCATCGACGGAATGGGGGAGCGGCACGCCGCCCTGGCCCGGCTCCTCGGCGCCCCCGCGCGCCGGCGCCCCGGGGCGGGGAGGCGGGCCGGGAGAAGGACCGCGCGCCGGTGAAGGGCGATGTGGGCATCGCCCTCCAGGGTAGGGACGAAACCGGTCCGTCCCGCGACCATGTGGAGTGCCGGCGGGCGGGCCAGCGGGTATCCTCCGCCCATCGTGGGACCGACGATCGCTCACCCCGCGGGCCGGGCCCTCCTGGCCGCGCTGGCCCTCACCGCCTCGGGCGCATGGCCGCGGCCCGCCGCGGCGCGGGACGAGCTCGTCATCGGCCTCATCCCCGAGACCAACGTCTTCCGCCAGAAGGCCCGCTTCCAGGCGCTGGGCGAGGTGCTGGGGAGGACCGTCGGCGTCCCCATCCGCTTCACGGTGCTGAGCCGCTACGGGAACATCCTGGAGCGCTTCGAGTCGGGGCACATGGACGGAGCCTTCTTCGGCTCCTTCACCGGGGCGCTGGCCATCGAGCGGCTGGGGGTGATCCCGCTGGCGCGCCCGCTGCACCCCGACGGCGTCTCCACCTACCACGGCCTGATCTTCGTGCGGCGGGACGGCGGCATCCGGACGGCGGCCGACATGCGGGGGAAGCGGATGGCCTTCGTGGACCGGGCCACCACCGCCGGGTACATCTTCCCGGTGGCCTGGCTGCGCGCCGCCGGAGCGCGCGACCCCCTGAAGTGGTTCCGGCAGAGCTACTTCACCGGGAGCCACGACGCCGCCATCGCCGCGGTGCTCGACGGCGACGCCGACGTGGGGGCCGCCAAGAACACCGAGTGGGAGCGGTTGGCGGCGCGCGACCCGCGCGTCGACCGCGAGCTGCTGGTCCTGGCGCGCTCCGGGAACGTGCCGTCGAACGGCCTCTGCGTCCGCAAGGACCTGGAGGCGCCGGTGCGCGAGGCGCTCCGCCAGGCGCTCCTGGGGATGCACCTGCGACCGGAGGGGGCCCGGGCCCTGGCCGCGGTGGGGGCGACGCGCTTCATCGAGACCAGCGCCGCCGACTACGCTCCGGTGCGGGAGATGGCCGAGGAGGCCGGCCTGCGCCTCGAGAGCTACCGGTACCGGAACGACTGATGCGCCCCGGGAGGCGGCCGAGATGAGGCGCCGCATCGTCCTGGCGCTGCTCGCCCTCTTCGGCTCCTCGGCGGCCGGCACCGGCGCCGCCATGCTCTACGTCCGCAGCACCACCCGCCAGCTCCGAGAGCTGGTCCGGCTCCACCAGATCCAGGAGCTGCGCCGCGACCTGATCACCGCCACCCAGACCGCGCAGTCGGACCTCTTCACCGTGCACACGCCGCTGGGCGAGAGGCTGGACACGGTGATCGAGAACGTCGGCCGGCTGCAGACGGCGGCGCAGGCCTGCGGGGCCTGCCACCACGCGCCGGAGGTGGCGGAGCGGCTGTCCCGGATGCAGGGCCTCATCGGCGAGTACGAGACCTCGCTGAGCTACTACATCACCGCCTCGGCCAACCGGCCGCGCGCCCAGCGGCTCCAGCTGGAGGCCGCCGCGGTCGGCGCCCGGCTGCTGGGCGCCACCGAGGAGATGTCGGCGGAGGCGAGCCGGCACCTCGCCGCCCGCACCGCGGAGAGCATGACGCGGATCGACCGGGCCGGCGCCATCCTGGCCGGCTCCCTGGCGCTCACCCTCCTGCTCGCCGTCGGCGTGGGCGTCTGGCTCACCCGCTCGGTGACCCGCCCGGTGCGCACGCTGGTCGCCGCCACCCGGGAGCTGGCCGCCGGGCGGCTGGGCGCCACGGCGATCGTCGAGGACCGGACCGAGTTCGGGGAGCTCGCGGGCCACTTCAACCGCATGAGCGCGGCGCTGAAGGAGAGCTACGCCGAGCTGCACCGCCAGATCCAGGAGCGGGTGGACGCGGAGCAGCGGCTGGTGCACGACGCCCTCCACGACGCCCTCACCGGGCTCCCGAACCGGGTGCTGTTCCTGGACCGGCTCGACCAGCTCTTCCAGGCCGGGCGGCGCGCGCCCGAGCAGGGCTGCGCGGTGCTCTTCCTCGACGTGGACCGCTTCAAGGTCGTCAACGACAGCCTGGGCCACCTCATCGGCGACCAGCTGCTGGCGGCGGTGGGGCGGCGCATCGCCACCAGCCTGCGCACCTGCGACACCGTCGCCCGGCTCGGGGGCGACGAGTTCGGCGTGCTGGTGACCGACATCCACGGCCTGGGCGGCGCCCTCCACGCGGCCCAGCGCATCCTGGCGGAGCTGGAGCGCCCCTTCCTGGTGGAGGGGAACGAGATCTTCGCCCGGGCCAGCATCGGCATCGCCCTGCGCTCCGAGCGCCACGAGCGCCCGGAGCAGGTGCTGCGCGACGCCGACGTGGCGATGTACCAGGCCAAGATGAAGGGGCGGGGCTGCTGCGAGGTCTTCGACGCCGAGATGCACGCCAGCGTGGTGGAGCGGCTCGGCCTGGAGGCCGACCTGCGCCGGGCGGTGGAGCACGGCGAGGAGCTGCTGCTCCACTACCAGCCGATCGTGGAGCTGGAGGGCGGCGGGCTGGTCGGCGTCGAGGCGCTGGTCCGCTGGCGCCACCCCCGGCGCGGGCTGCTCGCCGCCGCCGAGTTCGTCCCCCTCGCCGAGGAGAGCGGGATGATCCTCCCCATCGGCGAGTGGGTGCTGGAGCGGGCCTGCCGCCAGCTCCGGGCCTGGCGCGAGCGCGACCCGGCCTTCGAGAAGCTGGTGCTCAGCATCAACCTCTCGGGCCGGCAGTTCCGCCAGGCCGACGTGGTCGCGCGGATGGCGGCCATCTTCGAGCGCACCGGGGTGGACCCGGCCAGCGTGGCGCTGGAGCTCACCGAGACCACCATCATGGAGAACATGGACTCGGCCGCCGAGAAGCTGGCCCGGCTGCGGGCCATGGGGACCCAGGTCCAGATCGACGACTTCGGCACCGGCTACTCCTCCCTGAGCTACCTGCACCGCTTCCCGGTCACCGCCGTGAAGATGGACCGGTCCTTCGTGGCCCGCCTCCCGGCGCACGGGGAGAGCGAGGAGCTGGTCCGGGCGGTGCTCTCCATCGCCGATAGCCTGCGCCTGAAGGTGGTGGCCGAGGGCATCGAGTCGGACGCCCAGCTGGCCCGGCTCTCCGAGCTGAGGTGCCTCTACGGCCAGGGCTACCTCTTCGCCCGCCCCATGCCCGCCGAGGAGCTGGAGGGGTGGATGGCCGCCCGGAAGGCGCCGCGCGGCTGAGGGCCCGGACCGATCCCGAGGGTCCCGGGCGCGAGCCCACCCTGGTAGACTCGGTCGCCATGCGGATCGCACTCGCCCTCGCCCTGGCCGCCGCCGCCTGCCAGCGGCCCCAGCCCTCGCCGGAGTACCAGGAGGCGCGCGAGCTGCACGCGGCGCTGGTCGCCCGCGCGCCGCTCGACGCGTCCACCCGCCCCGAGATGGACCAGGTGCTGGCGCTGCTGGAGCGGGTCCCGCCGGGGAGCGCCGACGCCGAGCCGGCGGCCGCGCTGCGCCGCCGCATTCTCGACGAGCGCCGGGCCGCCGCCGAGGAGCAGGCGCGCCGCGCCCGGCTGGTGGACCAGGCCGGCGCGCCCACCCCCGACGTGGGCGGAGGCGCGGTCCCCGGCGGCACGGCGGCGCCGCCGGCCGGGGCCGGGCCCGCCACCGCGGCCCCTCCGCCCTCGGCGCTGGCCGCCGGCACCACGCTGGAGGAGTTCCAGCGCGCCCACGGCGACTGCTTCGAGCCCAAGGCGGCGGCACGCATCGGCCAGCGCCAGGGGGCGCCGCTCGACGGCGTCGCCTGGGGGCTGCGCGACGACGAGGCCTGCCGGCGCGGGAACCCCGCCGAGGTGGGGAGGCTGGTCCTCTTCGCCGGCGGCACGCTCCGGGAGGTGCGCGAGGCGGCCGACGCCAAGCCGGTCCCGACCACCCGCGCCGTCGCCGGCACGGTGAAGCCCGACGGGACCGTGGCCCTGCCGCCGGGCACGGTGCTCCCGCCCGGCGCCACCGTGAAGTGGGCGGCGCCTCCGGCGCCGGCCGCGCCGCCGGCCACCCGCCGATGAGCGACCGGCTCTTCCTGGCCGCGCTGGGCGCGCTGCCCAAGCACGGCCTCTCCCGGCTGATCGGGGCCGCCACCCGCGCCAGGCTCCCGGCCCCGGCGCTGCGCGCCGTCATGCGCGCCTTCGCGGGCCGCTACCGGATCGACCTCTCCGAGTGCCCGCCGCTGGAGAGCTACCGGACCTTCGGCCAGTTCTTCGCCCGGCCGCTGCTGCCGGGCCGCCGGCCGGTGGCGCCCGGCGACCGGGTGGTGGTGTCGCCGGTGGACGCGCTGGTCTCCGAGTGCGGGCTCGCGGCCGAGGGCCGGCTCATCCAGGCCAAGGGGATCGACTACCGGGCCGAGGCGCTGCTCGCCGACGCGCCGCTGGCCCGCCGCCTGGACGGGGGCGCCTGGGCCACCCTCTACCTCTCGCCGCGCGACTACCACCGCATCCACTTCCCGCTGGGCGGGCGGGTCACCGGCTGGCGCTACGTCCCGGGGACGCTCTGGCCGGTGAACCCGGCCTCGGTGCGCAACGTCCCGGGACTGTTCACCCGCAACGAGCGGCTGGTGACGGTGCTGGAGACGCCGCTCGGCGCCTGCGCGGTGGTGTCGGTCGGCGCCACGGTGGTGGGGCGGGTGCGCGCCGCCTGGGACCCGGCGGTGCCGGTCACCAACCTCCGCGGCGCGACGCCGGCCCGGCACGACTACGCCGAGCCGGTGCCGGTGGAGAAGGGGGCGGAGCTGGGGGCCTTCGAGATGGGCTCGACGGTCATCCTGCTCTTCGAGCCGGGGCGGGTGGAGCTCTCGGCGGCGGTGGCGCCGGGGGCGCGGCTGCGGGTGGGGGAGCCCATCGGCGGGCCGCCCGCCGGCGCGGCCGGCGCCGGGGCCTGACGCGCCGGGTCCGGCCGGG
>JAKAEO010000311.1 GCA_021818285.1 Myxococcales bacterium | reverse complement strand
CCGGGGCGGCGGCCGCGGCGGCCTGCTTCGCCAGGAGGTCGGCCTTGGCCTTGGCCTGGTCCCGCTGCCGCTGCAGCATCTTCGGGTTGGGCGACAGGATCATGAACATCTGGCGCCCTTCCATGCGGGGCGCCGACTCGATGACGCCCACCTCGCGCGTGTCCTCGATCACCCGGGTCAGCACCGCCTGGCCCAGCTCGCGGTGGGTGATCTCGCGCCCGCGGAACATCACGGTGACGCGGGCCTTGTTGGCCTCCTGCAGGAACTCGCGGATCTTCTTGATCTTGACGTCGTAGTCGTGTTCCTCGGTCCGCGGCCGCAGCTTCACTTCCTTGAGCTGCACCACCACCTGCTTCTTCTTGGCCTCGTTCTGCTTCTTCTTCTCGTCGTACTTGAACTTGCCGTAGTCCATGATCTTGCAGACCGGCGGCTTGGTCATGGGGTTGACCTCGACGAGGTCGAGGCCTTCCTCCATGGCCTTCGCCAGGGCCTGGTCGATCGGCACGACGCCGAGCTGATCCCCGTTGGACGCGACCAGGCGCACCTCCCGCGCCTTGATCCGGCGGTTGGTGCGCGAGTCGCGGTTGCTCCGGGTGTCACGAGGGTTGTTGATGGTGAGCCTCCGTCAAAAGTGGGCGGATAATAAGGATTTCGGACCCTTTGTCAACGAGCGCCCGGCTCGGACGAGTCCTTCTTGGCCTCGCGGATCCAGCTCATCATGCCCCGCAGCTTCTTTCCCACCTCCTCGATGGGGTGCCGGGCCTCCGCCTCGCGGAGCTTGTCGAAGGTGGGGCGCCCCACCTGGTTCTCGATGATGAACTCCTTGGCGAACTGCCCCGACTGGATCTCCTTGAGGATCCGGCGCATCTCGTTCTTGGTGTCCTCGGTGACGATGCGCGGCCCGCGGGTGTAGTCCCCGTACTCGGCGGTGTCGGAGATGGAGTGGCGCATCCAGGCCAGGCCACCCTCGTACATGAGGTCGACGATGAGCTTCAGCTCGTGGAGGCACTCGAAGTAGGCGCTCTCCGGCTGGTAGCCGGCCTCCACCAGGGTCTCGAAGCCCGCCTTCACCAGCGCCGAGGCGCCGCCGCAGAGCACCGCCTGCTCGCCGAAGAGGTCGGTCTCTGTCTCCTCCTTGAAGGTGGTCTCGAGGACGCCGGCCCGGCCGCCGCCGATGGCCCGGGCGTAGGCCAGCCCCACCTGCTTCGCCTTGCCGGTGGCGTCCTGGTGCACGGCGATGAGGCAGGGGATGCCGCGCCCGTCCTGGTACTGGCGCCGGACCAGGTGGCCGGGCCCCTTGGGGGCCACCAGCACCACGTCCACGCTCTCCGGGGCGCGGATCTGGCCGAAGTGGATGTTGAAGCCGTGGGCGAAGAGCAGGACGTCGCCCTTCTCCAGGTTCGGGGCGATCTCCTCGTCGTAGACCTTCTTCTGGGTCTGGTCGGGGATGAGCACCATGATGACGTCGGCCTCCTTGCAGGCCTCGGCCACGCTCACCACCCGCAGCCCCGCCCCCTCGGCCTTCTTCGCCGACTTCGAGCCGGCGTGGAGCCCGACGCGCACGTCCACGCCCGAGTCCTTGAGGTTCAGGGCGTGGGCGTGTCCCTGGCTGCCGTAGCCGATCACCGCCACCTTGCGCTTCTTCAGCAGCTCGAGCTTCGCGTCCTTGTCGTAGTAGATCTTGGCCATCGGTCGTCCCCTTTCGTCCTGCGGTTTCTTACTTCAGGCTCGGTGTGGCGAGGGTCTTGAAGCCGCGCTCCAGGGCGATGCGGCCGCTGCGGCACAGCTCCTGGATGCCGTAGCGGGCGAGCCGCTCCTCCAGGGTGTCGAGCTTGGCGGCGGTGCCGCTGGCCTCGATCATCAGGGCGTCCGGCGAGACGTCGACGATCTGCGCCTCGTAGGTGTCGGCGATGGCGCGCAGCTCGGCGTGGTTCTGCTCGGGCACCTTGATCTTCACCAGCAGCAGCTCCCGCTCCACGTAGTCGGAGGGCTTCAGCTCCTTCACCTCGATGACCGGGATGAGCTTCTGGACCTGGCGGATCACCTGCTCCACCGGCTTGGCCTCGAGCCGCACCACGATGGTCATGCGGGAGTACTCGGGGTGCTCGGTGGGGCCCACCGCCAGGCTCTCGATGTTGTAGCCGCGGCGGGCGAAGAGGCCGGCCACGCGCTGCAGCACCCCGGCCCGGTTCTCCACCAGGAGCGAGAGGGTGTGGACGTTGCCGGTGGAGGCCTCGGCGTTCGGGTACATCACTCGCCCCCGATCATGTCCTGGAGCGGCGCGCCGGCCGGCACCATGGGGTAGACCTTCTCCTGCCGCTTCACCCGGATGTCGACGATGCAGGGGCCGTCCTTGTGGGCCAGGGCGCGGTCGATGACCCCGTCCAGCTCCTCCAGCGTCCGGGCCCGGAGCCCCAGGCACTTGTAGGCCTCGGCCAGCTTCACCAGGTCGGGGACGTCGGAGAGCGGGGTCTCGCTGAAGCGCCCGTCGTAGAACAGCTCCTGCCACTGGCGGACCATGCCCAGGAACAGGTTGTTGAGGATGAAGATCTTGATGGGCAACTTCAGATCCACGGCGGTGGCCAGGTCCTGCAGCGTCATCTGGAAGCTGCCGTCGCCGTCG
>JAKAEO010000310.1 GCA_021818285.1 Myxococcales bacterium | reverse complement strand
ACTCGCGCAGGCCGTGGACGCCCCATTCGCGGCCGTTGCCGGAGGTCTTGAAGCCGCCGAACGGGGCGGCGAAGTCGGGGCCGGCGCCGTTCAGGTGGATCTGGCCGGCGCGGATGCGGGCGGCGACGCGCTGGCCGTGGGCCGGGTCGCCCGACCAGACGTAGCCGGCCAGGCCGTAGGGGGTGTCGTTGGCGATCCGGATGGCGTCCTCCTCGTCGCGGTAGGGGATGACCACCACCACCGGCCCGAAGATCTCCTCGCGGGCGATCACCATGTCGTTGCGCACGCCGGAGAAGACGGTGGGGCGGACGTAGTAGCCGCGCTCCAGCCCGGCCGGCCGGCCCGGGCCGCCCGCCACCAGCCGCGCCCCCTCGGCGATGCCCTTCTGGATGTAGCCCTGGACCCGCTCGAACTGGATCCGCGAGACCACCGGGCCCACGGTGGTCTTCTCGCCGCGCGGGTCGCCCACCACCGCCCCCTCCGCCGTCGCCCTGGCGATCGCCTCCACCTCGGCGAGGCGCCCCTCGGGCACCAGCATCCGGGTGGGGGCGTCGCAGGACTGGCCCGAGTTGGTGAGCACCTGGAGCACGCCGATCTTCACGGCGCGGGAGAAGTCGCAGTCCTCCAGCAGGACGTTCGGCGACTTGCCGCCCAGCTCCTGGTGGACCCGCTTCACCGTGGGCGCCGCGCCGCGGGCCACCTCGATGCCGGCCCGGGTCGAGCCGGTGAAGGAGACCATGTCCAGGCCGGGGTGGGAGGAGAGCGCCGCCCCCACGGTGGTCCCGAGCCCGTTCACCAGGTTGAAGACGCCGGCCGGGACGCCGGCCTGGTGCAGGATCTCGGCCCAGAGCACGGCGCTGAAGGGGGAGAACTCGCTGGGCTTCAGCACCATGGTGCAGCCGGCGGCCAGCGCCGGCACCACCTTGGCGGCCACCTGGTTGATGGGCCAGTTCCAGGGGGTGATGAGGCCGCAGGCGCCCACCGGCTCCAGCAGCAACCGGGTGGAGCCCTGCTGCTCCTCCGTCCGGAAGCTCTTCAGCACCTCGATCATCGCCGAGAGGTGGCCGACGCCGACGCCGGCCTGGGCCTTGCGGGAGAGGCCCGCCGGCGCGCCCATCTCGGCGGTGATGGCCTCCGCCACCTCGCCGATCCGGGCCTTGTAGACCTCCAGGACCTTCTCCAGCAGCGCCCGCCGCTCCGCCACCGTGGTCCGGGCGTAGGCGTCGAAGGCGCGGCGCGCCGCGGCCACGGCGCGGTCCACGTCGGCGGCGCCGCCCAGCGAGATGACGCCGGCCGGCTCCTCGGTGGCGGGGTTCACGACGGTGTGGTCGGCCGGCTGGGCCGGCGCCACCCACTGCCCGTCGACGTAGAACTTCCGGTGGTCGTAGGTCATGCGTGGTTCCTCGGGAAAAGGACGACGCCGCGCGCGTTGGCGCCCGACTTCATGTCGTCGAAGGCCTGGTTCACCTGATCCAGGGTATAGGTGCGGGTGACCAGCGCGTCGAGCTTGAGCTTGCCGGCCTGGTAGAGCGCCAGCAGGCGCGGGATGTCCCGGTGGACGTCGGCGCTGCCGTACCAGCAGCCCATCAGCCGCTTCTCGTAGTAGGTGATGCCGAAGACGTTCAGGGCCACCGCGTCCTTGGTGGTGCCCACGCCGATGACCACGCAGGTGCCGCCCCGCCGCGCCGCGGCGTAGGCCTGCTCGATGGTCTCCTTGCGCCCCACCGCCTCGAAGGCGTAGTCGACGCCGCGCCCCTGGGTGAGCGCGCGGACCGCCTTGGCCGGGTCCCCCCGGGTGGCGTCCACCACGTCGGTGGCGCCGAAGGTCCGGGCCAGCTCCAGCTTGGAGGCCTGGGTGTCCACCGCCACGATGCGCTCGGCGCCGGCGATGGCCGCGCCCTGGATGGCGTTCAGGCCCACCCCGCCGGCCCCGAAGACCGCGACGGTGCTCCCCGGCGTGACCCGGGCGGTGTTGAACACCGCGCCCACCCCGGTCATCACCGCGCAGCCGAGCAGCGCCGCCCGGTCGAGCGGCGCGTCGGGCGGCACCTTCACCGCCGAGGCCGCCGGGACCACCGCCTGCTCGGCCAGCGCCCCCAGGGCGGAGAAGGCCTGGAGGGGCTCGCCGCGGGCGCGAAGCCGCGAGGTGCCGTCCGGCATCTTGTTGGTCCGGTTCACGGCGTCGCCGACCTCGCAGAGCTGGGGCTGCCCGCCGCGGCAGAAGAAGCAGCGGCCGCAGGGGACCACCCAGGAGAGCACCACCTTGTCGCCGGGGGCGAGGTGCGAGACCCCCTCGCCCACCTCCTCGACGACGCCCGCCCCCTCGTGCCCGAGCACCGCCGGCAGGGCCATGCCGATGACGCCCGTGATCACCGAGAGGTCGGAGTGGCAGACCCCGGTGGCGGCCATGCGCACCCGCACCTCGCCGCGGCGGGGCGGATCGAGCTCCACCTCCTCGATCGACAGCGGGGCGTTCTTCTCACGGCAGACGGCGGCTTTCACGTTCACACCTCCAGCCATTCCTTGCGGACGGGCTCGTTGCAGCGGAGATCCCGTGGGGTGCCCTCGAAGACGATGCGGCCGTGGCCCATGACGTAGAGGCGGCGGGAGATGTCGAGGGCGAT
>JAKAEO010000092.1 GCA_021818285.1 Myxococcales bacterium | reverse complement strand
CTACCCCCGCTTCTGCTCCGCCATCCTCTTCGCGAACTCCTCGCCGCCCTTCTTCATGTCCGCCTCGGACACGTCCTTGGTGTGCGTGGCGAAGGTCCAGGTGTAGCCGTAGGGATCGGCCACCGACCCCATCCGGTCGCCCCAGAACATGTCGGACGGCGGCATGGCGGCCTTCGCCCCGGCGCCCACCGCCCGCTGGTACGCGGCGTCGCAGTCCGGGACGTAGAGCCACAGCGCCACCGGCGACGGGTGATCGGGCGACGGCGCGTGCGCCCCCGCCCCCGGCATCTCGTCGTTCAGGAAGAAGGTGGAGTCGCCCACCTTCAGCTCGGCGTGCATCACCGTCCGCCCGTCCGCCGAGGGCATCCGCATCTGCTCCTGCGCGCCCAGCGCCTTCTTGTAGAACTCGAGCGCGCGGCTGCAGTCCTTGAGCGTGAGGTTGGGAGTGACGGTGTGCATGCCCCTGGGAACCGGCTCGACCTTGGCCATGGGAGACCTCCACGACGTGAGGCCCGCCCCATGGCGCCGGCCGGCCCGCGCCGCAAGCGGCAGCGGCCCGCGGGGCCCCGTCCGCTTGGGGGTGCGCGTCCGTTTCCGACCCGGTCAGGGCGAAAGCTACCGCTCACCCCACTTCAGCTTGGCCCGGAGGATGCCGAAGTAGTCGATGTTCGGGTTCGAGACCAGCAGCACCCGGCTGCTCGACTGCTTGATCTGCACCCGGTCGGTCCGCTCCACCTTGATGAAGCCCTGCCCGTCGAGCGAGAGCACCACCTCGCCCGGCGACCGCAGCGTGATGTCCAAGTTCATGTCGTCCGGCAGGACGATGGGGCGCTGGGTGAGGGTGTGCGGGCAGATGGGGGTGAGGATCACGCCGCGCATCGACGGGTGGACGATGGGGCCGGCCGCCGCCATCGAGTAGGCCGTCGAGCCGGTGGGCGTGGCCACGATGACGCCGTCGGCCTTGTAGGTGGTGACGTACCGGCCGCCGGCCGTCACCTCCAGCTCCGCCATGGGCGCGAGCGCCCCCTTGGCGATGGCCACCTCGTTCAGCACCTCGGCGTCCACCACCCGCTTCTCCGCCGCGCCCGCGCGGTGCAGGTGGACCCCCAGCTTCATCCGCTCCGAGAGGGTGGCCTTCCCGGCCAGCACCAGGTCGAGGGCCGGGTAGAGCTGCTCCTGCGGCACCTCGGTCATGAAGCCCAGGCTCCCCATGTTCACGCCCAGGATGGGCACGCGGCGCGCGGCCAGCAGGCCCGAGGCGTGGATCAGCGTCCCGTCGCCGCCCAGCACCAGCACCAGGTCGGCGGCGCGGCCGGTCTCGGCCTCGTCCAGCAGCACCTCCACGCCCCGGCCGCGCAGCACCTGGGCGGCGGCGGCGGCGCAGGCGGCCGCCTCCGGCGAGCTCCTCTTGTGGACGATGCCCACCCGCCGTGGGACCGGGCAGACCTGTGGGGTCATTCGTGCATGATATCAGTGGGAAGCCGCCATGGACCTTTTCGACCACGCCGCGGAGCTCGACCCCTCCGGCAAGCCCCTGGCGGAGCGGATGCGGCCGCGCCGCCTGGAGGACTTCGTCGGCCAGGAGCAGGTGCTCGGGCCGGGCAGCATGCTCCGGCTCGCCATCGAGGCCGATCAGCTCCCCTCCCTCCTCCTCTGGGGACCGCCCGGCACCGGCAAGACCACGCTGGCCCGCATCGTGGCCGGGCGGACCGGCGCCGCCTTCGTGCCCATCTCCGCGGTGCTGGCCGGGGTGAAGGAGATCCGGGAGATCGTCGAGGCGGCCCGCGAGCGGCGGCGGATGCACCGCCAGCGGACCATCCTCTTCGTGGACGAGATCCACCGCTTCCACAAGGGGCAGCAGGACGCGCTGCTGCCCTCGGTGGAGGCCGGGGTGGTCACGCTGATCGGC
Organism: Myxococcales bacterium; assembly: GCA_021818285.1. Taxonomy (GTDB): domain Bacteria; phylum Myxococcota; class Myxococcia; order Myxococcales; family Anaeromyxobacteraceae; genus JACRMN01. The sequence continues at coordinate 10,207 of JAKAEO010000092.1, read as the reverse complement.
GCCACCACCGAGAACCCGAGCTTCGAGATCAACGCCGCGCTGCTGTCGCGCTGCCGGGTGGTGACGCTGCGCTCGCTCACCGAGGAGGAGGTGGGCCGGCTCCTCGACCGGGCGCAGGCCGCCCCCGAGGGGCTGGGGGGCGCCCCGGCCCTCTCCCCCGAGGCCCGCGAGGAGCTGTGCCGGGCCGCCTTCGGCGACGCGCGCCGGGCGCTGAACGCGCTGGAGGTGGCCGCCGCCGCGGTGCGCCTGGCCGGCCGCGAGGCCATCGGCAAGGCCGACGCCGAGGAGGCGCTGCAGCACCGCACCCTGCACTACGACAAGGCGGGCGAGCAGCACTACAACGTCGCCTCGGCCTTCATCAAGAGCCTGCGCGGCTCCGACCCGGACGCCGCCGTCTACTACATGGTGCGGATGCTGGAGGCGGGCGAGGAGCCGCGCTTCCTGCTCCGCCGGATGGTGATCTTCGCGGCCGAGGACGTGGGCAACGCCGATCCGCAGGCGCTCCAGGTCGCCACCGCGGCGCTCCAGGCGGTGGAGCTGGTGGGGCTGCCGGAGGGGGTGCTCCCCATGACCCAGGCGGCCGTCTACCTGGCGCTGGCGCCCAAGTCCAACACCGCCATCACCGCCTACGCCGCGGCCCTCCGGCTGGTGCGGGAGCACGGCCCGCTGCCGGTGCCGCTCAAGCTCCGCAACGCGCCGACGAAGCTCCTGGAGTCGCTGGGCTACGGGACCGGCTACCGCTACCCGCACGACTTCGAGGGCCACTACGTCGCCGAGCGCTACCTGCCCGACGCCATCGCCGGGGAACGGATCGTGAACCTGTCGGACAGCGGCCTGGAGAAGGAGCTGGCGGAGCGGCTGGAGGAGGCCCGGAAGAAGGCGAAGGAGTGACGGTGCCTCCCATCCTCTACCTCCACGGCTTCGCCTCCGGCCCCGGCTCCGCCAAGGGGCGGGCCCTGGAGGCGCTGTTCGCCGCCGGCGGCGTCACCCTCCACCGCGCCGACCTCACCCCGGGGCCGGACGGCTTCGAGCGCTCGACGCCGCTCACCATGCTGGCCGAGGCGGAGCGGGCGCTCCTCGCCACCGGGGCGCGCGCGGTGATGGGCAGTTCGCTGGGCGGCTACCTGGCGGCGGTGATGGCCTCCCGCCACCCGGAGATCGAGCGGCTGGTGCTGCTGGCGCCGGCCTTCCGCCTCTTCTCGCGCTGGAGCGCGCGGCTCGGGCCGGAGGAGGTGGCCGCCTGGAGGCGCGACGGCCTCTGGGTGGACCACCACGCCACCGGCACGCGGCGGCGCCTCGAGCACCGCTTCCTCGAGGAGGCGGCCACGCTGCCGGCGTTCCCGGCGGTGGAGGTGCCGGTGCTCTGCATCGCCGGCCGGCGCGACCAGACGGTGCCGCTCGAGGACGTGCAGGCCTTCGTGGACCGGACCCCGACGGCGCGGCTCGTCACCGTCGACGACGGCCACGAGCTGGTGGCCTCGATCCCGCGCATCCACCGGGAGGCGGCCGACTTCCTGGCGCCGCTGCTCGCCCGGACCGTCGCCTGACCGGGCGCGCTACGCCTGGCGCAGCCGCGCCTCGACGCCGGCCCCGGGACCGCTCCCGGCCTCGCCGCGCACCTTGCGCAGGATGCGCTTGAAGTTGGAGCGGTCCATGCCGGCGCGGCGGGCCGCGGCCGAGATGTTGCCGCCGCAGGCGGCGAGCAGCGACTCCACGTAGCCCTGCTCGAAGCGGCGCAGGGCCGCCTCCTTCGCCTCGACGTAGCTCATCCCGGCGCCCGAGGCCGCGGCGGCGGCCGGCGCCGCCGGCTGCAGCCTGGCGATCTCCGGCGGCAGGTCCGCCGCCTCCACCGTCTCGCCGCGCGCGCGGGACGCGGCGCGCAGCAGCACCCGCTCCAGCTCGGCGACGTTGCCGGGCCAGCGCCAGGCCCGCAGCCGCTCCAGCGCCTCGGGGGAGATCCGCGTGGCCCAGCGCCCGCCCCGCTCCGCCGCGCGCTGCAGGAGGTGGCCGGCGAGCGGCTGCAGGTCGCCGATCCGGTCCCGCAGCGGCGGCAGCGGGATGACCAGCAGGTGCAGGCGGTAGAACAGCTCCTCGCGGAAGCGCCCCGCCTGCACCAGCGGGAGCAGGGGGCGCTCGGTGGCCGCCACCACCCGGACGCCGGGACCGGCGCCGTCGGCGGCGCGGCGCTGGTCCGCCTCCTGGAGCAGCTTCAGGAGGCGCGCCTGGCCGCCGGGCGACAGGTCGGCGACCTCGCCGAGGAACAGCGTCCCACCGCGGGCGTCCCCGGGCGCCGGCGGCTCGCGGTAGCCCCAGGCCTGGCCGGAGCCGGCCGCGCTGGACAGCGCCCGCTCCAGCTGCGTCTCCGGGACGGTGCCGCGCCGCAGCGCGACGAACGGCCCGGAGCGCCTCGGGCTGCGCTCGTGGAGCGCCCTCGCGGCGTGGTGACGCCCCGTGCCGCTCTCGCCGGTGAAGAGCACCGGGCCGTCCGAGGTGGCCGCGGCGGCCACCAGCCGATCCACCTCCCGGATGGCCGCTGAGCTTCCGACGATCGGTCCGGCCTGGTCCATGCCTCCTCGCCTGGGGCTCGCGCCCGGCGCACGCGCCGACAGCGACACTGGACGCACCGCGCCTGCATTACGCGGTCCAGCGATCCAGCGATGCGTCCACGGTAAATTCAACGGCTTGGGACGCAGGATAGGCCAAATGCCCCATGTTCCGGGGGCGCGCGTTCACCCAGGTGGGGCCCCTCACGGAGTGAGACGAAATGCAGGATCCCCGGTCAGGGCGTCGGTCCAGGGCCCGGCTCGTCCGCGTAGAACTGGCCCTGGTAGGCCCAGACCCGGTTGCGCCCGGCGTCCTTGGCCCGGAACAGCGCCTCGTCGGCTCGCCGGACCAGCTGCTCGGCGCTCCCGACCTCCGGGCCCGGGAAGGCGGCGACACCGCAGGAGGCGGTCACCGTGACCACCGGCGGCGCCCCGGCGCCCGGGTCGGGAGCCCCGTCGACGACGAACGGGTGGGTGCCGATGGAGCGGACGATGCGCCGGGCGACGTGGAGCGCGTTCACGATGTGGGTGCGGGGCAGGAGCACCGCGAACTCCTCCCCGCCGTAGCGCGAGCAGAGGTCGTGGTCCCGCACCGAGTTGCGGATGAGCACCGCCACCTCGCGCAGCACCTTGTCGCCGAAGGGGTGGAGCCAGCGGTCGTTCACCGCCTTGAAGCGGTCCAGGTCGATCATCAGGAGGGACAGGGCGTCGGAGTGGCGCTGGGCGCTCCCGAAGGCCTCGCGCAGCCGGACCTGGAAGTGGCGGTGGTTGAAGAGCTCGGTGAGGCCGTCGGTGATCGAGAGCCGCTCCAGCCGGTCGTTCGCCTCCCGCAGCCGATCCTGCAGGTCCTTGATGCGCATCATCGCGCCGACCCGGGCCAGGATCTCGGTCTCGTGCGAGTCCTTGCTGACGTAGTCGTCGGCGCCGTTCTTCAGGCCGCTCACCCGGGTCTTCAGGTCGTCCTGCGCCGACAGCATGATGATCGGGAAGTAGGCGAGGCGCGCCGCCGGGCCCTTCAGCACGCGCAGGACGTCGATGCCGGTCTGGTCGGGAAGCACCAGGTCGAGCAGCAGGACGTCGGGAGGCGAGGACCGGACGCGCTTCAGGGCCGACGCGCCGTCGAAGGCGTAGGAGACCTCGTACCCCTCGCGCAGGAGCACCTGGCCGATGCGCTCGGCCTGCGCCCGCGAGTCGTCGACGACCAGGACCTTGCCCTTGGGCATCTCCGGAAGGGTACCAGGGGTCCCGCCGCTCGCGCATCCTCCCGGGCGCTCCCGCGGCCGGGTGGTGCCGCCCTGCCCCATGCGGGTCCGCTCCTAGACGAGCCCGGCGAGGACGTCGGCGGGGACCACCGGGGCGAGGCCTCCCCCGCCGAGGATGTTGACCACCGGCGACGCCGCGGCCCGCACCACCGAGCCGGTCGGCCACGCCGTCCCCAGGCCGGTGTAGGTGGAGACGTCGCGCACCAGGTCGAGGCGGCTCACCCCCTCGGGCGCCACGCGCGTCGCCGGCCGCCAGGGCGCGAAGACCCGCTCCTGGACGACGAAGCCGCCGCCGCGCCCGTCGGCCACCGCCTCGTCGACGGCGCGCGCCCAGTCCGCCGGCGCCAGCTCGGCCCCGAGGTGGACGCTCTTGCCGCCGTAGTCCCAGCTGCGCTTCAGCACGAAGCGCTCCCGCTCGGCGAGGAGCCTCGGCCGGAGCGCCGCGTCGAGCCGGCGGGTCCAGGGGAGCCGGCCGGCGGCGCCCCGCTCCTCCGCGTCCAGCCCGGCGAGCGCCGCCAGCCCGGCGTCGTCGGCGCACTCGGAGAGCCGCGCGAAGAGCGCCTTGGCCTCGAGCAGCCCGTTCACCGGGTTGGCGAGGACGTACCGGCCGGGCGCGCGCAGGGCGCGGGCGAAGGGGCTGTCCGGCGGCGTGTTGTGCGCCCAGACGTGACGGTAGAGCAGGTCCCACTCCTCCGGCCGGCAGTCGGCGGGGACCAGCAGCTCGGCCCGGTGGCCCATCTGCCGGAAGTGGGCCACCAGCCGGCGGAGCTCGCCCACCTGCGCGTCGCCCGGGCGGGCCACCACGGCGACGTCGGGGCGGGCCCGGGTCCCGCCGCGCGCCTCGTGGAAGGCCTGCAGGGCGGCGCGGAACTGCTCCATGTTGCTGCCGCAGGCGGCCACCAGCTCCTCGGCGCGCCGGGGCGGCAGGCCCCGCGCCCGGGCGGCGGCCCGCAGCCAGGCGTGGGCGGCCAGGTCGGCGTAGGCCGGCATCGCCGGGATGGTGGCGTTCAGCTCCAGCGCCCGGGGCGCGGCGCCCGGCTCCGCCGGACGGAGGAAGTCCACCCGGGCCACCAGCGCCGGCACCGGCGCCTCGACGAAGAGCCGGGCCATCGTCTCGGCCTCCAGCCCCTCGAACGGGCCGGTGAGCGAGGCCCGGTCGCGCGCGTCGCCGCGCTCGAGCAGTGCCCGGGCCAGCTTCACCGCGCCGGAGAGGATGGCGCGGGCCTCGCGCGCCAGCGCCGCCAGCTCCTCGCGGGAGAGGGGCTCCGGCTCGGCCACCAGCGGGATGGGCACCACCGTCCCGTCGGGCTTGCGGACGGAGAGGCCGTCCGCCCACGCCGCCGCGGCGGCCTCGCGGCCGATGCGCGCCAGCGTCTCGCCGTCGAAGGGCAGCTCCATCCGGCCTCCTGCCGCCACGGCGCCGTTGCGGGCGGCGGCGGCGGGGTGTTAGCACAGCGGGGTGAAGATCTACACGAAGAGCGGCGACTCCGGAGAGACCGGCCTCTTCGGGGGACCGCGGGTCGGGAAGGACGACGCGCGGGTCGAGGCCTACGGCGCGGTGGACGAGCTGAACGCGCTGCTCGGGGTGGTCCGGGCGCGCAACGCCGCCGCGGCCCGCCCCGACGCCGAGGTGGACGGCTTCCTCGCGGTGCTGCAGCAGCGCCTCTTCGCGGTCGGCGCCGAGCTGGCGACGCCCCCGGAGGCCCGGGCCCGCGCCGCGCTGCCGCCGGTGGAGCCGGCCTGGATCGAGGAGATGGAGCGCCGCATCGACGCCTGGGAGGCTGCGCTCGAGCCGCTGCGCCGGTTCGTGCTGCCCGGCGGCGACGAGGTGGCGGCGCTGCTGCACCAGGCGCGCACCGTCTGCCGGCGGGCCGAGCGCCGGGTGGTGGCGCTGCACCGGGGGGTGCCGGTGGCGCCGGAGGTGCTCGCCTTCTTGAACCGCCTCGCCGACCTGCTCTTCGTCCTCGCCCGGACGGTGAACGCCCGCCGCGGCGTCGCCGAGCCGGCGTGGGACCCGGGGAAGAGGGGCTGAGCCCGTGGCGCCCCGCGCCCCCGTGGCCCTGGTGACCGGCGCCGGCGTGCGCGTCGGCCGGGCCATCGCCCTCGACCTCGCCCGCCACGGCTGGCGGGTGGCGGGCCACTACCTCTCCCACCGGCCGCCGCGGGGGCTGGTCCCGCTGCGCGCCGACCTCTCGTCGCCGGGCGGTCCCGGCGCCCTGGCCCGCGCCTTCCGCGAGCGCTTCGGCCGGCTCGACCTGCTGGTGAACAGCGCCGCCGGCTTCGAGGAGCGGCCGCTCGCCCGCGTCGACGCCGCCGCCTTCGACCGGATGATGGACCTGAACGCCCGCGCGCCGCTGCTCCTCTCCCGCGCGCTGGCGCCGATGCTGCGCCGGAGCGGCGGCTCCATCGTCCAGATCGCCGACGTGGGCGGGGGGCTGGTGGCCTGGAACGGCTTCGCCGCCTACGCCGCCTCCAAGGCGGCGCTGGTCCGCATCACCGAGAGCCTGGCACTGGAGCTCGCCCCCCGGGTCCGGGTGAACGCCGTGGCGCCGGGCACCGTCCTGTGGCCCGAGAGCTACGGCGCGGCCCGGCGGCGGACCCTGGCCCGGCGCATCCCGCTCCGCCGGGCGGGGCGGCCCGAGGACGTCGCCGAGGCGGTGCGCTTCCTGGCCCTCGCCCCGTACGTGACGGGCGTGATCCTGCCGGTGGACGGCGGGAGGCGGCTCGCCGGAAGGGGCTAGGGCGGCTTTCGTTGAACTCGGGCGCGGGGCCCGCTAATATCGAGCAGTCCAGTCAAGATTCCTCCGGAGGAGAAACCATGGACACCAGCGTGATCACCCCCACCCGCAACCTCGTCGGCGAGGAGCCGCAGGTGGAGACCCCCATCGCCTTCACCGCCAAGGCCGTCGAGATGGTGCTGAACGCCATGACCCAGGAGAACCTGACCGGGTACGGCATCCGCGTCGGCGTGGTCGGCGGCGGCTGCTCGGGCTTCCAGTACTCGATGGACTTCGAGAACGAGCAGAAGGACGGCGACCAGGTCTACGAGCAGGGCGGCGTCAAGGTCTACCTGGACCCGATGAGCGCCATGTACCTCCAGGGAGTCACGGTCGACTACGTCGTCGGCCTCCAGGGCGCGGGCTTCAAGTTCAACAACCCGAACGCCAAGAACACCTGCGGCTGCGGCCAGTCCTTCACGGCGTAGCTCGGACCTGAACGGGTACAGGGGGGCCGGGGGCTGCAAGCCTGCCGGCCCTTCGTGTATGGAGAACCGGCCATGCTCGTCGTCCGCCAGGCCGTCGTCGGCCCCTTCGCAGCCAACTGCTGGGTCGCCGCCTGCTCCCGGACCAAGGAGGCGGTCCTGATCGACCCCGGGGGCGAGCTGCCGCGGATCCTGGGACTGATCGAGCAGGGCGACTTCCAGGTCCGGCGCATCTTCCTCACCCACGGCCACGTGGACCACGCCGCCGGCGCCGCCGAGGCGAAGCGGCGGCTCGGGGCCCCCATCCAGATCCACGCCGCCGACAAGGAGTGGCTGGCGCAGCTGCCACGCCAGGCGGAGATGTTCGGCTTCGAGGGGGGCGGCGAGGTGCCGGAGGTGGACCACTGGCACGTCCACGGCGAGAGCTTCACCGTGGGCGAGCAGACGGCCCAGGTGCTCCACACCCCCGGCCACACCCGCGGCTCCTGCGCGCTCTGGTTCCCGGGGCCGCGGCTGGTCTTCACCGGCGACACCCTCTTCTCCGGCTCGGTGGGGCGCACCGACCTGCCCGGCGGCGACTTCGGCGAGCTGCAGCGCTCCATCACCGCGGTGCTGTTCCCGCTCGGCGACGACGCCCGCTTCCACTGCGGCCACGGGCCGAGCGGCCTCGTCGGCGACGAGCGGCGAAGCAACCCGTTCGTCGGCGAGGACGCCCGGCGCGGGCGGTTCGTCTAGCCCGTCGCGACCGCCTCCCCCGGCCCCGGCGCCGCGGTGGCCGGCCGGCCGGCCGGATCGCCGTCGAGAGCCACGCTTGCGTCGATCACGTTCCCCTTCACGACCACGTCCGTGCCCGCGACTTGAAGTGTTACTTTGAACACACTGGTGCTCTTCTGGGCCTCAGCAGCAGCCTGCGCCGCGATTTCCACCGCCTTGAATGCCGCCTTCTGGGAGCCAAGAGATTCCACCAGGGCGCCGAGATTGCGTGCTTGGTTGTCGAAGATGTGATGGAATCGGTGGAGCTGATCGGGGATTCGCTGAGCCGTCGCTACGGCTGCTGCGCCGCCAGTTGCCATCGCTTCCGGAGCGAGCGCAGCCGTGATTGCCGGCACAGCCAAGAGAGCGACCGCTCCGCCCGCCACCACTGGGCTTGATCCGGTCTGTCAGGGAACTGGACGTCCATGACCATCGACGGCGCGAAACAGTGTCAGGACGTCATGCTCTCCTTCCTCTTCCAGCAAATGGAGAACGCGCGCCCGGTCGGGTAGCTCATCAAGGAGACGTCGGGCGTAGTCCCGAATGGCGACGTGAATCCCTTCGGAGCTAAGAACTGTGGACAGCGTGCGGCGCTGCCCACGTTGAAGGTCGAATACGGAAACGCTCCACCGCCCAAGGTTCTCCTGGCGAAAGGTCACAAGACCGACAATCTCGGACTCCTCCGAAGTGTAGACAAAATCGGATTCTTCCTTGATTCCGTGAATCAACCATCGGGCCAGTTGAGCGCCGAATTCAACCACGCAGAATTCGGACTCCCTGTGTACCTCCACACCGTTCAGAGTGATGTAGAAATCCGCCACGACGCGCAACACTGCGTCGAAGGGTCTTTGGAGTTGACCATCGACTCGGATTCGCGCGAATCGGAGTTCTATGGTGTCTTCGACGTCACCGGAAACCATGTCCTCACCTCTCCCGACCAAGTCACCCCAGCACGAATCGCAGTCTGTCCCTTGCTTCCAACGGCCGATGCGAGGTTCGTAACCACGTTGAATCCCCTGGTGTCGTGCGGCAGGAACGACGCGTTCGGCGATGCCAATGCCTCCTTCAAGGCCCCGGTCGGATTGACTCCTGCGGCGAACTTGTTCCATCCGCCACCACTCCCAGCAGCGTGCTTAGCGCCCACCATGAACGCCTCAGCCCGCCCAGCGGCCTGGAACGCCGCTTCGGATGCGGCCCTCAGAATGGAATTTGCTGCCGTAATCGCTCGCTGGCCGCCAGGTGTGGCTACTCCAGTTGCTGCCGCGCTTGTTCCTGCTGCGACCTCCGGGCTCAGGGCGGCCACCACCGCCGGCGCTGCCAGGAGAGCAACCGCTCCACCCGCCACCACCGCCGCTGTCGTTCCAATGGTCTCCTTGTCCGCAAGGCTTGTTACAGCCCCAAGGAGTGCAGCTCCCGCTCGGAGGACCGAGTTATTCCTTTCATCGACGGAGTAGGCCGCGAGCTTCTCTGTAGCCGACTGGGCGGCTCCGGTGACGGTCTCGATGATTCCCTTTTCCGCTGTGAGACCCGCTTCTGAGTTGTCAACGCTTTCTTTCGAAGCCTGCCTGGGATTGGGATTCGGCCCATCAGATTCCGCGTCTTTTCCCTTCCAGGTCGCATCGATCTTGGCCTGCTCCGCCTGAACGGTGGACAGGAAGGTGGGGGGTAGCCACCAGATGTCGAAGTTCCTCGCCATCAACCCCGTCGGATCGTAGAGATTGGCCGGGTCGCCCGAGACGTACGCGTAGCGAAGCCGGTCCACGCTGTCCGCCTGGATGAACCGCTTCAGCCCCGCGTCGTAGACCCGCGCCTTCAGGTAAATGAGGTCTCCCGTGAGCGACAGGGCATCGGTGTACCCCAGCTCTGACCGGGTGTCGGCCGTCTCGTTCTCCCTCGCCTCCACCTTGCCGTAGGGCGTGTACCGGTACCTCGCGCCCACCTGGGTCCCCGCCGCCGTCCGCGTCGTCGTCGCCACCACCGACCCCAGCCGGGTCCGGTAGTAGTAGAGCACGCGGTTCGTGCTGGCACCGCTCCTCACGCTGGCGATCCGCGTCGCCGCGAAGATGACGTGGTTGTCCACGTCGAACCCATGCACCGGAGCGCAACTCTGCGTCCCCAGGCAGCCGGCGAGCCCGCTCGCCGTCACCGTCGCGTAGGGCCCCACGTAGAACACGAATTTCTCGTCCACCTGCCGGTAGAGCAGCTCCCCTGTCGGGCCGTAGAAGAGCTTCTCCTGCTGGCCGGCCGTCCGGGTGACCGCGGTGAGGTGGTTCTGGAAGTCGTAGGCGTAGGTCGTGTCCCCTCCCGGCTGGGCCGGCGCGGGCCGGCCCGCCTGCCAGGTCTCCGTCGAGATCCGCGTCACCTGGTCCGTCACCTGGCCCGCCGCCGGCGAGAGGTAGACGTGGGCCGTCGCCTGCGTCGTCGCCACCCGGCCTGCCGCCTGGCTC
>JAKAEO010000091.1 GCA_021818285.1 Myxococcales bacterium | reverse complement strand
GATCTGGGGCTGCGCCGGGGCGACGCCCACCAGGTGCTGCTGGGCGTCACCGGCTCGGGCAAGACCTTCACCGTCGCCAACGTGATCGCCCAGGTGAGGCGGCCCACCCTGGTGATCGCCCACAACAAGACCCTGGCCGCCCAGCTCTACGGGGAGTTCAAGGAGCTGTTCCCCTCGGCGGCGGTCCACTACTTCGTCAGCTACTACGACTACTACCAGCCCGAGGCCTACGTCCCGTCGACCGACACCTTCATCGAGAAGGACTCGTCCATCAACGACGAGATCGACCGGATGCGCCACGCCGCCACCCACGCGCTGCTCACCCGCAACGACGTGCTCATCGTGGCCTCGGTCTCCTGCATCTACGGTCTGGGCACGGCCGAGGCCTACTACGGCCTGCTGCAGCGGCTGGAGCGCGGGCAGGAGTTCCTCCGCGACCGCTTCCTGCGCTCCCTGGTGGACATCCAGTACCAGCGCAACGACCTGGACTTCCACCGCGGCTGCTTCCGCGTCCGCGGCGACACCGTGGAGGTCTTCCCGCCCTACGAGGAGGAGCGGGCCGTCCGCATCGAGTTTTTCGGCGACGTGGTGGAGCGCATCACCGAGTTCGACCCGCTGCGGGGCACGGCGCTCGGCGAGCTCGACAAGGTGGCCATCTTCCCCAACAGCCACTACGTCTCGGCCCCGGAGACGCGCCGGCGCGCCATGGACGGCATCCGCGACGAGCTGCGGGAGCGGCTCCAGGCCTTCCGCGCCCAGGGCAAGCTGGTCGAGGCCCAGCGGCTGGAGCAGCGGACGATGTTCGACCTGGAGATGCTGGAGCAGATGGGCTTCTGCTCCGGCATCGAGAACTACTCCCGCTGGCTCTCGGGGCGGAAGGCGGGGGATCCCCCGCCCTGCCTGCTCGACTACTTCCCCAGGGACTTCCTGCTGGTGCTCGACGAGTCGCACCAGACGGTGCCCCAGCTCGGGGCCATGTACCGGGGGGACCGCTCGCGCAAGGAGACGCTGGTCGAGTACGGCTTCCGCCTCCCCTCGGCGCTGGACAACCGGCCGCTGAAGTTCGAGGAGTTCCGGGCGCTGGCGGGCCAGACCGTCTACGTCTCGGCGACGCCGGCGGCGTGGGAGCTGGAGCAGGCCGGGGGCGTGGTGGTGGAGCAGATCATCCGGCCCACCGGCCTGATGGACCCGCAGGTGGAGGTGCGCCCGGTGGGGACGCAGGTGGACGACCTGCTCGGGGAGATCCGCCAGCGGGCCCAGGCCGGGGAGCGGGTGCTGGTGACCACCCTCACCAAGCGCATGGCCGAGGACCTCACCGAGTACTACACCGACGTCGGCGTCCGCTGCCGCTACCTGCACGCCGACATCGACACCCTGGAGCGGAGCGCGCTGATCCGCGACCTGCGCCGGGGCGAGTTCGACGTGCTCATCGGCATCAACCTGCTGCGGGAGGGGCTGGACCTGCCGGAGGTCTCGCTGGTGGCGGTGCTGGACGCCGACAAGGAGGGCTTCCTGCGCTCGGCGGTGTCGCTGGTGCAGACCATCGGCCGGGCGGCGCGCCACGTGAACGGCCGGGTGCTGCTCTACGGCGACGCCGTCACCGACTCGATGCGCACCGCCATCCAGGAGACGGAGCGGCGGCGGGAGAGGCAGCGGCGCTTCAACGAGGAGCACGGCATCACCCCGGTCTCGGTCCGCCGGAGCATCACCGACCTGGGGATGGCGGCGGTGGAGGCGGCCGACTGGGTGACGGTGCCGGTGGCGGCGGACGGCGGCGCCGAGTACCGCCCCGAGGAGGTCCCGGCCATCGTCGCCGAGCTGGAGCAGGAGATGGCGCGGGCCGCCGACCGGCTCGAGTTCGAGAAGGCGGCGCAGCTGCGGGACCGCATCCTCGGGCTCAAGGACCTGCAGCTGGGGGTGCCGCGCCGCGCCCCCGGGGCGCGGGGGATGCTGGGCAGCGGCGCCGGGGGGCTGGCGCTGGCGCGGGCCGGCGGGCCGCGCCGGCCCCAGGCCCGCCGGCGGCGGAGGTAGGGGGCGGCCGTGGACCCGGCCCTCCGGCGCACCCTGGCGGAGCTCCCGGCCGAGCCGGGCTGCTACCTCATGAAGGACCGGGCCGGCGAGGTGGTCTACGTCGGCAAGGCCAAGAGCCTGCGCAGCCGGGTGCGCAGCTACTTCGGCGCCGCCCGCGCCGACGACCGGGCCTTCGTCGGGCAGCTGGAGGAGCTGCTCGGCACCATCGAGGTCATCGTCACCCGCTCCGAGAAGGAGGCGGTGCTCCTCGAGAACCAGCTCATCAAGCGCCACCGCCCCCGCTTCAACGTGGTGCTGCGGGACGACAAGGACTTCATCGTCCTGCGGCTCGACGGCGGCCACCCCTTCCCGCGGCTGGAGGTGCGCCGCGCCCGGGAGCCCCGCGACGGCGGCGCCCGGATCTTCGGTCCCTACAGCTCGGCGAGCAGCATCCGCGAGACCCTGCGGATCGTGAACCGGTACTTCCAGCTGCGCACCTGCTCCGACGAGGTCTTCGCCCACCGCCGGCGGCCCTGCATCCTCTACCAGATCCACCGCTGCCCGGCTCCCTGCGTCTACGAGCTGCCGCCCGGCGCCTACGCCCGCGGCGTCGAGGAGGCGGTGGCCTTCCTGGAGGGGCGCGAGTCCGAGCTGCGCGACCGGCTCCAGGCCCGCATGCGCGAGGCGGCGGCGGCGCTCCGCTTCGAGGAGGCGGCCCAGGTGCGCGACCAGCTCCAGGCCGTGGAGCGGAGCCTGGAGAAGCAGCGGGTGCTGCTCGGGGACGAGGTGGACCGCGACGTCTTCGGCCTCCACCGGGAGGGGCCGGACCTGGTGGTGCACGCCCTGCTCATGCGCAAGGGCAAGCTCCAGGACAGCCGCAGCCACCCCTTCCGCGGCACCGAGGCCCCCGAGGCGGAGCTGCTCTCCTCCTTCCTGGCCATGTACTACGAGCGGGAGCCGGCGCCCGACGAGGTGCTGCTCCCGCTCGAGCCCGATGGGGCGGAGGCCCTGGCCGAGGTGCTCTCGGAGCGGCGCGGCCGGCGGGTGCGCATCCTCACCCCGCGCCGCGGCGCCAAGGCCGACCTGCTGGAGGTGGCGGCCCGCAACGCCGCCCAGGGCTTCCGGAGCTGGCACGAGAAGGCGGAGCGGCGCGAGGAGGCGCTCGCCGCCCTGGCCCGCGCCCTGCGCCTGCACCGCGAGCCGCGCTGGATCGAGTGCTTCGACATCTCCACCTTCCAGGGGGCGCTGGCGGTCGGCTCGGGGGTGTCGATGCGCGACGGCGAGCCCGACCGGGCCGGCTACCGGCGCTACCGGGTGAAGGGCGTCGCGGGGCAGGACGACTTCGCCATGCTCCACGAGGTGCTCGGGCGCCGCCTGCGCCGCGCCGTCGCCGAGGGCAGCTTCCCCGACCTGATCGTCATCGACGGCGGGAAGGGGCAGCTCTCGGCGGCGCTCGCGGCGGCCCGCGACCTGGGGATCGCCACCCGCCCGGATCCGGGCAATCCCGGCGTGCCCTTCGTGGAGCTGGTCGGGCTCGCGAAGGCCCGGGTGCTCGAGGCGCCGGGCCCGGGCGCGGCCCGGGTCGCGGAGCCGCGGGCGGCCCGGCTCGTCGCCGCCGCCGAGAGGGCGGAGCGCGGCTTCGTGCGCGAGGCGGCCCGCAGCCCGGAGCGGGTCTTCCTCCCGGGCCGCAAGGACCCGGTGGTGCTGCGCCAGAACTCGGCGGAGCTGTTCCTGCTCACCCGGGTGCGCGACGAGGCCCACCGCTTCGCCGTCGAGTTCCACCGCAAGCTCCGGCGCGGGCGCAACCTGCACTCGGTCCTGGAGGAGATCCCCGGGGTGGGCGACGCCCGCCGCAAGGCGCTGCTGCGCGCGCTCGGGTCGCTCCGGCGGGTGAGGGAGGCCACGGTGGAGGAGCTGGCGGCGGTGGAGGGCGTGGGGCCGGCGGCGGCCCGCGCCGTCCACGACTTCTTCCGCGCCGGGGCGGGCGGGGGCGGGGCGGCGGGCGGGGCGGCGGGCGGGGCGGCGGGCGGGGCGGCGGGCGGGGCGGCGGGCGGGACGTTGCCATCCGGCCAGGGTCCGCTATAACGGATGCTCCGCCCGCAGGGGCGGGTGGAGGACGGGCCGCATGCGCATCGCCGAGGACGTCACCAAGCTCGTCGGCAACACCCCGCTGGTGCGCATCAACCGCATCGCCGCCGGCCTGCCGGGGCGGGTGGTGGCCAAGCTGGAGAGCTTCAACCCGGCCTCGTCGGTGAAGGACCGGATCGGCGTCTCGATGATCGAGGCGGCGGAGCGCGCCGGGAAGATCGGCAAGGACACCGTCCTGCTCGAGCCCACCAGCGGCAACACCGGCATCGGCCTGGCCTTCGCCGCCGCCGCCAAGGGCTACCGGCTGGTGCTGACCATGCCCGAGACCATGAGCGTGGAGCGGCGCCGCATCCTCTCCGCGCTCGGGGCGGAGCTGGTGCTGACGCCGGGGGCGGAGGGCATGAAGGGCTCCATCGCCCGGGCCGAGGCCATGGCGGCCGCCGACCCGCGCTACCTGGTGCTGCAGCAGTTCGAGAACCCGGCCAACCCCGAGATCCACCGGAGGACCACCGCCGAGGAGATCTGGCGGGACACCGACGGGAAGGTGGACGTGCTGGTCTTCGGCACCGGGACCGGGGGCACGCTCACCGGCTGCGCCGAGGCGCTGAAGCCGCGCAAGCCCTCCCTGAAGGTGGTGGCGGCCGAGCCCCGCGACTCGGCGGTGATCTCCGGCGGCAAGCCCGGCCCGCACCGGATCCAGGGCTGGGGCCCTGGCTTCGTCCCCAAGGTGCTCCGCGCCGACCTCGTCGACGAGGTGATCACCGTCGCCAGCGAGGACGCGGGGGTCATGGCCCGCCGGCTGTGCCGCGAGGAGGGCATCCTCTCCGGCATCTCCTGCGGCGGCGCCCTCTGGGCGGCGGTCGAGGTGGCGCGGCGCAGGGAGAACGAGGGCAAGCTCATCGTGGTGGTGCTCCCCGACACCGGGGAGCGCTACCTTTCCACCTGGCTCTTCGAAGAGGCGGCGTCATGACGAGAAACGGCACGCACGAGGCGGCGCTCACCCCGGTGGTGGACCAGCTGGTCCGGACCGCCCTGGCGGCCAAGGGGCCGCGCCTGGACGGGCGCATCGTGCTCCCCTCCCGCGACGCGGTGGTGGCCTGCGTGGAGGGCATCCGGGAGGTGCTCTTCCCCGGCTACTTCGCCGACGCCGACCTGCACGACCAGAGCCTGCACTACTACGTGGGCGCCACCCTGGACCGGGTGCTCCACGCGCTGGAGGAGCAGGTGACGCGGGCGGTGGCCTTCGCCGAGCGGCACGACTTCGAGAAGTGCGACCACTGCCGGAAGGCGGCCGAGCAGGCGACGCGCGAGCTGCTCCGGCGCCTCCCCGAGGTGCAGCGCAAGCTCGCCACCGACGTGGACGGGGCCTTCGAGGGGGACCCGGCCCTGAAGATCAAGGAGGAGGCGATCTTCAGCTACCCGGGCGTGTACGCCGTCACCGAGCAGCGCATCGCCCACGAGCTGTACGTCCTCGGGGTGCCGCTCATCCCGCGCATCATCACCGAGCACGCCCACTCGGTGACCGGCATCGACATCCACCCCGGCGCGGCCATCGGCGAGAAGTTCTTCATCGACCACGGCACCGGGATCGTCATCGGCGAGACCTGCCGCATCGGCTCCAACGTCCGCATCTACCAGGGGGTCACCCTGGGGGCGAAGAGCTTCCCGCTCGACGAGAAGGGCAACCCCATCAAGGGGATCGACCGGCACCCCATCGTCGAGGACGACGTGGTGATCTACGCCGGGGCCACCATCCTCGGCCGCATCGTCATCGGCCGGGGCTCCTCGGTCGGCGGCAACGTCTGGCTCACCCACGGGGTCCCGCCGGGCAGCCGCATCACCACCGCCGAGGTGCGCGACCAGCGGCTGGAGGGCGGGGCGGGCATCTAGGCGCGCGGCCCGCCCGCCCGGGGCGGCCGGGTCAGCGGGCCGGGGCGCCGGCGATCTCCGCCAGGATGGCCCGGTGGCCCGAGACCCGCCGGCCCTGGACGGCGAAGGAGACGGCGCGCAGGCCGGGGCCGAGCAGCACGCGGTCGAGGCGCATCCAGGGCAGCCGGGCGGGGTAGGAGTAGCCGAAGCCCCAGCCGGCCTCTGCGAAGGCGTCCCGGTAGCCGCCCAGCGCGGTGCGCAGGAGCCGGCTCCCGCCGGGGAGGTTGGAGTCGCCGGCGATGAGCACCAGGTGGCGGGCCCGGGCCGCCTCGGCGGCGACCGAGCGGGTCTGGGACTCCCGCAGGGCGGCGGAGGCGGCCAGCCTGCCCGACTCGAGGTCCTCGACGAACTCCGCCACCCGGTGGCGCAGCCCCATCTTGCGGCGGGCCGCCAGCTCGATGCGCGCCGACTTGGGCCGCATCGCGTAGACGTCGACGGTGCCCAGGGGACTCTCCACCACGGCGTGGGCGCAGGGGAGGGCGCCGTCGGGGGGCGCCGGGAAGCCGACGGCCTCGATGGAGCGCACCGGGAAGCGGCTCGCCACCGTGAACTGGCCGGCGCGCCGCACCGTCCAGCCCTCGAAGCCGGGGCCGCGGAGCGCCGCCTCCGCCTCGTGCGAGGTCCACTGGAAGAGGACCAGGTCGGCGCCGGTCCCGCGCACCAGCGCCCGGAGGCTCTCGACGCCGTCGACGGCGTGGCCGGTGTTGTAGCTGAGCACCCGGAAGGTCGGCCCCGCGGGCCGGGCCGGGAGGCGAGGGGGCACGAAGCCCATGAGCGGGAAGAGCCAGATCAGCGCCCCGGCGGCGAGCGGCAGGAGCAGCGCGCGCCGCCCGCGGCGCAGGGCGAGCGGCAGGAGCAGCAGCCCGGGGAGGATCCAGGGGAGCCGGGGGAGGTAGAGCAGCAGCACCACCGGCCAGGCCTCCTCGCCGACGAAGGCGAAGGCGGCGAGGAGCAGGAGGAGCGCGGCCAGCCACGCCAGCGCGGCGGCCCAGGGCCACCGGGGCGGCCGGGCCCGGGCCCGCGGAGGCGCCGGCGAAGGTTCGGGGCTCGGGGCGTGCATGCCGCGTCCGGCCCCGGGGCCGGACGCCGGCGGATCATCGCATGGGTCCGGCAGCGCCGCCCGCCCACCGGCACCCACCCGCCGGCCGGCCGCGGAGTTGGGGTGCCCCCGACCCCGGGGTAGACTCCGGCCCGTGCGGACCCAGCGCGCAGCCGACTTCACCCTGGAGTTCGTCGCCGGGACCCTGGCGCGGCGCGGCCTGATCGCCGACGAGGCCCGGAAGACCGCCTTCGCCCGGGAGAACGCGCAGCGCGCCAAGCTGCTGCGCGAGCAGTCCAGCCGGGCCGGGGGCCGCGCCCTGCGGCGCGCCGAGCTCTCGCCGGTGGAGCTGGTCGCCTCCTTCGCCTTCCCCGACCTGCAGCGCGAGAGCGAGGTGGTGGACGAGGACAAGGCCACCCGGGCGGTGGCCGAGGAGCTGGGCTTCCCCTACCGGAAGATCGACCCGCTCCGGCTCGACGGCCCGCTCATCACCCGGACCCTGTCGCGCCCCTTCGCCCGGAAGCACGCCGTCATCCCGCTGGAGCGGCGCGGCGCCGCCCTGGTGATCGCGGTCGCCAACCCCTTCGACCGGGAGCTGTTCGAGAACCTGCGCGGCCTCACCGGGTCGGAGATCCAGCCGGTGCTCTCGGCCCCCTCCGACATCCAGCGGGCCATCCACGAGGTCTACGGCTTCCGCCAGCAGATCCGCGAGGCCCAGGCGCAGCTCGACCAGGGCGGGCCCGACGTCGGCAACCTGGAGCAGTTCGTGGACCTCACCGGCCTGGAGGCGCTGGAGGCCTCCAGCGAGCCGGTGATCGCCGCGGTGGAGTACCTGCTCCACTACGCCTTCGAGCAGCGGGCCAGCGACATCCACGTCGAGCCGCGGCGCGAGGAGTCGATGGTGCGGATGCGCATCGACGGGGTGCTGCACCCCGTCTACCGCATCCCCAAGGGGGTCCACGGCGCCATCGCCAACCGCCTCAAGATCATGAGCCGCCTGGACATCGCCCAGCGCCGGCCCCAGGACGGGCGCATCCGCACCGCCCGCGGCGACGCCGAGATGGAGCTGCGCGTCTCCACCGTCCCCACCGCCTTCGGCGACAAGATCGTCATCCGCATCCTCGATCCCAACGTGCTGGTGCGGGATCTCTCGGAGCTGGGCTTCCTGCCGGAGGAGCGGGAGCTGTTCGAGTCCTGGCTGATGCGCCCCCACGGGCTGGTGGTGGTCACCGGGCCCACCGGCTCGGGCAAGACCACCACCCTCTACTCGGCGCTGCAGGCGGTGGCCTCGCCCGAGGTGAACGTGGTGACCATCGAGGACCCCATCGAGATGGTCCACGAGGACTTCAACCAGATCGCCGCCAACCCGCGGACCGGCACCGGCTTCGCCGAGGCGCTGCGCCACGTGCTGCGCCAGGACCCGGACGTGATCATGGTGGGCGAGGTGCGGGACCCGGAGACGGCGCAGCAGGCGGTCCAGGCCGCCCTCACCGGCCACCTGGTGCTCACCACGATGCACACCAACGACACCGTCGGGGCGGTGGCCCGGCTGCGCGACCTGGGCGTGCCCAGCTTCCTGGTCGCCGCCACGCTCACCGGCGTGGTGGCCCAGCGGCTGGTGCGCCAGGTCTGCCCCTCCTGCGCCGAGGACGTGCCGCTCACCGCCGACGAGGTGGCCGAGCTGGGGGTGAAGCACCCCGAGGACCACGCCGGGAAGCTCCTGGCCCGGCGCGGCCCGGGCTGCCCCAAGTGCCGGCACACCGGCTACTTCGGCCGCACCGGCCTCTTCGAGGTCCTGGCGGTGAACGCCCGGCTGCGCCACCTCGTCGCCGAGGAGGCCACGCCCGAGGTGCTCTTCCGGACGGCGCGGCAGGACGGGCTCCACACCCTGCGCGAGCACGCGGTGCGCAAGATCGCGGCCGGGGCCACCTCCTTCGAGGAGGCGATGCGGGCCACCGCCGACGCGGAGGAGAGCCGATGAGCCTGCCCCGCGAGATCGCCGAGCTGTGGTCGGCCGGGACGCCGATCGTCTACCTGGTCACCGGCGAGGAGGAGCGCGGCGTGGCGGCCTGCCGGGAGGCGGCCCGGGCCTTCGAGGCCACCGCCGCCGTCTGGTCGGCCCACCGCGGCCTGGAGCCGCTGGCGCCGTCGGCGCGCGACCCGCTCGACCTCCTCGACGCCGTGCTCCAGGCGCCGGCGCCGCTGCTGGCGGTGCTGCTCGACTTCCACCTGGAGCTGCAGCGCTCGGCGGTGGCCCGCAAGCTCCGCGACCTGGCGCCGCGCCTCTCGGCGGAGGGGCGCTGCCTGGCGGTGGTGGCGCCGCGGCTGGTGCTCCCCGACGGCCTGGCCCACGAGGCGGCGGTGCTGCGGTTGCCGCTGCCGTCCGACGCCGAGCTGGGCACCGTCCTGGACGCGGCCGCCGCCCACGCCGGCGCCGCGCCCGACGCGGCGGCGCGCCACCGGGCGGTGGGCGCCGCCCTGGGCCTGGGCGAGGCCCAGGCGCGGCGGGCCTTCCTGCGGGCGCTGCGCGCCGACCCGGCGCTGGGGGCCCGGGGCTTCGCCGCCGTGGTGCAGGAGAAGGTGCGGATCCTGGCCCGGGACCTGGGGCTGGAGCTGGTGGAGTCGGCCGAGCGGCCCGAGGACCTGGGCGGCCTGGAGGGCTTCAAGGCCTGGATGGCCGAGCGGGCGCTGGCCTTCGCGCCCGACGCCCGGCGCTTCGGCCTGCCGGCGCCGCGCGGGGTGCTGCTGCTGGGCGTGCAGGGGTGCGGCAAGTCGCTGGCCTCCAAGGTGGCCGCGACGCAGCTCGGCGTCCCGCTGGTCCGCCTCGACCTCCCCCGGGTGCTGGGGGCGGGGGAGGGGGCCGAGGAGAACCTGGCCCGGGCGCTGGAGGCGGCCGAGGTCAACGCCCCCATGGCGCTGTGGGTGGACGAGATCGAGAAGGCCTTCGCCGGCAGCGGACCGGGGCAGGGCGGGGACGCCCGCGCCGCCCGGCTCCTCGGGGCCTTCTCCACCTGGCTCCAGGAGCGCAGGCGGCCGGTGTTCGTGGTCGCCACCGCCAACGACGTCACCCGGTTGCCCCCGGAGCTGCTCCGCCGCGGGCGCTTCGACGAGCTGTTCTTCGTGGACCTGCCCGACCTGGAGGCGCGCAAGGCCATCCTGGCGGTGCACCTGCGCCGGCGCGGCCGGGATCCGGAGCGCTTCGACCTCCAGGCGCTGGCCCAGCTCTGCGCCGACTACTCCGGCGCCGAGCTGGAGCAGGTGGTGGTGGGCGGGTTGCACCGGGCCTACGCGCTGGGCCGGGAGCTGGAGACGCAGGACCTCCGGCGCGTCGCCCAGGACCTGGTGCCGCTCTACCGGACCTACGAGGAGAACATCAAGGCGCTGCGCGAATGGGCGCGGGGCCGGGCCCGGACGGCCGGCCGCGAGGGGGCGGTGGTGGAGCTGTTCCGGCGGGCGGGGGGGTAGCGCGCGGCACCCGGGCCCGGGCGGAGGGCGCGTCATGGCACAGCAGGTCTCGACGGTCGTCCTCGGCGAGCCCGAGCTGGACGGGTGGGCTCGCCTGGCGGCGGCGTCGCCGGACGGCAGCATCTACGCCATGCCGCAGTACCTCGAGATCCTCTGCCGGTCCGCCGGCGGGCGGTACCGGGTCCTGGGGGCGAAGCTGGGGGAGGAGCTGGCCGGGGGCGTCGCGCTCTACGAGCGCGATTCGCGGCGCGGGCCGTACGTGACGCCGCGGCCGTTGCTCTACTACAACGGCGTCGTCATGCGGCGCTTCGGGTCCAAGTACCCGTCCGAGCAGACGGCGCGGAATCTCAAGGTCTTCGCGGCGCTGGCAGCGGCGCTGGCGGCGACCGAGGCGCGCGTCGAGCTCCGGTGCGCGAGCTCGTTCCCGGACGCCCGGCCGTTCCAGGCGGCCGGCTGGCGCGCCACCCCCGGGTACTCCTACGTCGTCCCCATCGACGACCTGGCGCAGGTCGAGGCCCGCATGGAGCAGAACCTCCGCCGGCTGGCGAAGCGCGCCGAGGAGCAGATGGTGACCGTGAGTTCTGACGACGACTTCGGCGCCTTCTACCGGCTTCACGCCGGGCTGATGGATCGCCGGGACGTCGAGGCGTACCTCCCCGAGGCGGCCTTCGGAGGGTACTTCGGCGCATTGCGGCGGGCGGGCTGGTGCCGCCTCTACCAGGCGCGGCTTCCCGACGGCCGCGTCGCGGCCTCGCAGCTGGTCCTGCTCGGGCCCGGCGCGGTGGCGCACACCGCCGCCGCGGCGTCGGATCCGGAGCTCCAGCGCACCGGGGCGGCTTCCCTGCTGAGGCTGAAGGTGTTCGAGGCGGTCGCCGCGCTGGGCTACGCGGCCCTCGACCTCACCGACGCGGCGCTGAACCCGGTCACGCACTTCAAGAGCCAGCTGGGCGGGGAACTGCGGCTGCACCTGGTGCTGGCGGCTCCCCTGCGCCGGAGGGATCGGCTGGCGGCCGGCCTGGCGCGCCTCGCGCGGGGGGCGCTCGCCCTCGGTCGCCGGGCAGGCGGCCGGGCGCCGTGAGGACGACCGCGCCGAGCGGCGCCGAGCTCCTCTGCCAGGGGCTGGCCGCCGCCGGGATCACCCACGTCTTCGGGCTGCCCGGCACGCAGACCGTCGCCGTGCACGAGGCGCTTCGCCGGAGCGGCCTTCGCACCGTGCTCGCCACCCACGAGCTGGCCGCCTGCTTCATGGCCAACGGCTACTACCGCGCGACCGGCCGGGTGGCCGCGCTGCTGACCATCCCTGGCCCGGGCTTCGCGTACGCGCTGGCGGGGCTGGCCGAGGCTTCCCACGACTCCGCGGCGCTGCTGCACCTGACGGTGCTCCCCCCCGACGAGGGGCGCCGCTTCCCCTTCCAGGTGCTCGACCAGCGCGCCATGGCGGCGCCGGTCGTGAAGGCCGTGCTGGACCTCCGCCGCGCCGGCGAGCTGCCGGGAGGGGTGGGAGCGGCCGTCGCGCTCGCGCTCGCCGGGGAGCCGGGGCCCGTGCTCCTGCAGGTCGCCCCGGCGCTCCTCGTCCACGCCGGAGGTCCCACGTCC